>JAJDVM010000125.1 GCA_022826125.1 Defluviicoccus sp. | reverse complement strand
ACCATGGACATCATCAAGCTGCACGGCGGGGAGCCGGCGAACTTCCTCGACGTCGGCGGCGGCGCCTCGCGCGAACGCGTAACCGCCGCATTCAAGCTGATCCTGTCCGATCCCAATGTCGAAGGTATCCTGGTCAATATTTTCGGCGGCATCATGCGCTGCGACGTCATCGCGGAGGGAGTCGTCGCCGCCGCGCGCGAAATCAATCTCAACGTTCCCCTGGTCGTCCGCCTCGCCGGCACCAATGTCGAGCTGGGCAAGAAATTGCTGGCCGAATCCGGGCTCCTGATCGTTCCGGCCGACACGCTCGCCGAAGCCGCGGAGCGGGTCGTCCATGCCGTCGACGAGGCCGCCTGATGGCCGTTCTCGTCAATTCGGACACCAGGGTGATCTGTCAGGGTTTCACCGGCGCGCAGGGAACCTTTCATTCCGAGCAGGCGATCGCCTACGGCACCAGGATGGTGGGGGGCGTGACGCCCGGGAAGGGCGGTACCCGGCATCTCGATCTCGACGTG
The DNA here is from genome assembly GCA_022826125.1 of Defluviicoccus sp. GTDB lineage: Bacteria > Pseudomonadota > Alphaproteobacteria > MPNO01 > MPNO01 > MPNO01. The sequence continues at coordinate 15,045 of JAJDVM010000125.1, read as the reverse complement.
TTCGACACCGTGGCCGAGGCGGTCGAGAAGACCGGTGCGGATGCGTCCGTCATCTACGTGCCGCCGCCGTTCGCCGCGGATGCTATCCTCGAGGCGATCGAGGCCGAGGTGGCGCTGATCGTCTGCATCACCGAGGGCATACCGGTGGTCGACATGGTGCGGGTCAAGCGTGTCCTGAGCGGTTCCGCGTCCCGACTGATCGGGCCGAACTGCCCCGGCGTGATCACGCCCGACGAGTGCAAGATCGGCATCATGCCGGGCCACATCCACCAGCGCGGCAGGATCGGGATCGTTTCCCGCTCCGGCACCCTCACCTACGAGGCGGTAGCGCAGACCACGGCGGCGGGGCTGGGCCAGACGACCTGCGTCGGGATCGGCGGCGATCCGGTCAACGGCACCGATTTCGTCGATTGTCTCGAAGCCTTCCTCGCCGACGACGAGACCGAGGGCATCATCATGATCGGCGAAATCGGCGGCGGCGCCGAGGAAGACGCCGCATCCTTCATCGAACGATCGAAGACGAAGAAGCCGGTCGTCGGTTTCATCGCCGGGGTAACCGCCCCGCCGGGCCGCCGGATGGGCCATGCCGGCGCCATCATCTCGGGCGGCAAGGGCGCGGCGGGCGACAAGATCGAGGCGTTCAAACAGGCCGGCATCGCGGTTGCGGATTCTCCGGCCGCCATCGGCCGGACGATGGCCGAGGCGATGCGGGGCTGAGCCTTTGCTCCGGCCGGCCGACCCGGAGCGGACGGCCAATTCGGCGTTATAGTGCGCGGTGATCGACAAACTGGGCCAAAGCCTATGACACGAGCCGCGGAGACCAGCTTCCTCGCCAGCGCGAACGGGCGGTTCGTCGAGGAGCTTTACGCCAGATACGTTTCCGATCCCGCCTCGGTCGATCCCGAGTGGGCGGCTTTCTTCTCCGACCTTCGGGACGAAGCGCCGGAAGTCCTCAACGCCCTGGGAGGGGCGAGTTGGGCGCCCCGGGAAACGCGGGTCATCGACCACGGTCCCGGCGAGACGGCCGCGAACGGCGACGTTGCCGCCCGGGCGGTTGCACCGGTCTCGGACGGGACGGGTTTGCGTCAGGCGACGCGGGATTCGATCCAGGCGCTGACCCTGATCCGGTCCCACCGGGTCCGCGGCCACCTCTATTGCGATCTCGACCCGCTCAAGCTGGAGAAGCCGGCGCCGCACAGCGAGCTCGATCCCGAGAGCTACGGCTTTACCGAGGCCGACTACGACCGGCCGATCTACGTCAACACGCTCGGTTTCGAGCGCGCCACCCTGCGGGAGATCGTCCAGGCGCTGCGCGAGACCTATTGCGGCACCGTCGGCGTGGAATACATGCACATCACCTCCGCCGAGGAGAAGATCTGGATCCAGGACCGTATCGAGGCGATCCACAACCAGACCGACTTCACCGAGCGCGGCAAGGAGACCATTCACGAACGGCTGGTGGAAGCCGAGTCCTTCGAGAAGTTCCTCCATGTACGGTATCCGGGGACCAAGCGGTTCGGGCTCGACGGCAGCGAATCGCTGATCCCGGCCCTGGAACAGATCCTCAAGCGCGGCTCGCAGCTCGGGGTCGAGGAAGTCGTGTTGGGCATGCCTCATCGCGGCCGCCTCAACGTGCTTGCCCATGTCATGCACAAGCCCTACGCGGCGATCTTCGCCGAGTTCCGCGGCATGTCCTACCAGCCGGAGGAGGTCGGCGGCTCGGGCGACGTGAAGTATCACCTGGGCGCTTCCGCCGACCGGGAGTTCGACGGCGTCAAAGTCCATCTCTCGCTGGCCGCCAACCCGTCCCATCTCGAGGCGGTCGACCCCGTCGTCGTCGGCAAGGTCCGGGCAAAGCAGCGCCAGCGCGGGGATTCCGAACGCCGGCGCGTCCTCGGCATCCTGATGCACGGCGACGCGGCGTTCGCGGGCCAGGGAATCGTGGCGGAGACCTTCGGTCTCTCGGATATCGCCGGTTACCGGACCGGCGGAACGATCCATCTGGTCGTCAACAACCAGATCGGCTTTACCACCAGCCCGGCGGCGACGCGCGCTTCGCGCTACCCCACCGAGATCGCGAAGTCCGTGCAGGCGCCGATCTTCCACGTCAACGGCGACGACGTGGAGGCCGTGGTCCATGTCGCGCGCATCGCGACCGAGTTCCGGGACACGTTCCGGAAGGACGTGGTCCTCGACATCTGGTCCTATCGCCGCTTTGGTCACAACGAGTCCGACGAGCCGGCATTTACCCAGCCGGTGATGTACAAGGCGATCGCCGACCATGCGTCCGTCGCCTCCGTTTACGGGGAGCGGCTGGTCGAGGAGGGCCTCCTCACCGCCGAGGACGCGGAGCGCGTCAATCGGGACTGCCGGCAACGGCTTGAGGACGCCTTCGAGGCCGCGAAGGGCTACAAGCCCAACAAGGCCGACTGGCTGGAGGGCGAATGGGCGGACCTGACCACCGCGCCGTCGCTGGAAGAGCGCCGCGGCAAGACCGCCGTCACCCGCGAGGCGCTCGATACGGTCGGCCGCGCGCTCACCGCGATCCCCGACGGCTTCAACCTGAATCCCAAGCTCGACCGCCTCCTCGATGCGCGCAAGACGATGTTCGAGACCGGCGAGGGGGTCGATTGGGCGACCGCCGAGGCGCTGGCCTTCGGGACGATCCTTGCCGAGGGCTACATGGTGCGGCTCAGCGGCCAGGACTGCCGGCGCGGGACCTTTTCGCAGCGCCACTCGGTGCTGATCGACCAGGAGACCCAGGAAGCCTATACGCCGCTCGCCCACATATGCGAGGGCCAGGAGCGAATCGCCGTACGCGACAGCCCGCTGGCCGAGGCCTCGGTGCTGGGCTTCGAGTACGGCATGTCGCTCGCCGATCCCAAGATGCTGGTGCTGTGGGAGGCGCAGTTCGGCGATTTCGCCAACGGCGCGCAGTTCATCGTCGACCAGTTCATCTCTTCGGGCGAGACCAAGTGGCTGCGTATGTCCGGGCTGGTGATCCTGTTGCCGCACGGCTACGAGGGTCAGGGGCCGGAACACTCCTCGGCTCGGCTGGAGCGCTATCTCCAGCTCTGCGGCGAAGACAACATGCAGGTGTGCAACATCACCACCCCCGCCAACTATTTCCATGCGCTGAGGCGGCAGATCCATCGCAGTTTCCGGAAGCCGCTGATCGTCATGACGCCGAAATCGCTGCTCCGGCACAAGCTCTGCGTTTCGCGGCTGGACGACATGTGCGCGGACAGCTCGTTCCGGCGCGTTCTCCCCGAGCCTGGTCCCGTGGTGCCGGACGCCGATATCCGCCGCGTCGTGCTGTCTACCGGCAAGGTGTTCTACGATCTCCTCGCGGCGCGGGAAGAGCGAGAAATCCGGGACGTCGCCCTGGTCCGGGTGGAACAGCTCTACCCGTTCCCCAATATCTCTCTCGGGGCCGAGCTCGCCCGCTATTCCGCCGCGGAGGTCGTCTGGTGCCAGGAAGAGCCGCGTAACATGGGGGCCTGGACCTATATGGACCGCCGCATCGAAGAGCTTCTGGCAACGCTCGATGTACGAGCCGACAGGCCGGTCTACGCCGGTCGGCCCGAGGCCGCGTCCACCGCGACGGGGCTTGCCGCCCAGCACGCCCGAGAACAGAAGGCCCTGGTCGACGAGGCGCTGGCCCCAGACTAGGGCCGGCGGAGAGAGGAGACATGGCAACCGAGATCGTGGTACCCGCGCTCGGCGAATCCGTCACCGAGGCGACGGTTTCCAAGTGGCTCAAGTCGGCCGGGGACGCTGTCGCCGTCGACGAACCGCTCGTGGAGCTGGAGACCGACAAGATCACGCTGGAGGTGCCCGCCGCGGCCGCCGGCGTTCTCGGCGCCATCGAGGTCGCCGAGGGCCGGACCGTCGAGGTCGGCGCCGTTCTCGGTTCGATCGAGCCCGGTGACGGGAGTGCCGCGTCGGCTCCGTCACCCCCCGCCCGACCCGAGGCATCGCTGCGGGCTGTTTCGCCCTCGCTTTCGCCCGCGGTGCGCAGGCTGGTGGACGAGCACGGGCTCGACCCGGCGGCGATCGCCGGAACAGGAAAGGGCGGGCGGCTGACCAAGGGCGACGTCCTGGCCCATCTTGCCGCAACCGCCGACGTGCCCTCGGAACCGGCGCCCCCGCCCGCCCCCGTCGCGAAATCCGCGCCGGCCGGCGCGCGCGAGGAGCGCGTGCCGATGACCCGGCTGCGCCAGCGCATCGCCGAGCGGCTCAAGGAAGCCCAGAACACCGCGGCCATGCTGACGACCTTCAACGAGGTCGACATGTCGGCGGTGATCGCGATGCGCGCGCGCCTGCGGGACGTGTTCGAGAAGAAGCACGGCGTCCGCCTCGGGTTCATGAGCTTCTTCGTCAAGGCGGCCGTCGTGGCGCTCAAGGAAGTGCCGGCGGTCAATGCCGAGATAGACGGCACCGACATCGTCTACAAGAACCACTACGACATCGCGGTCGCCGTCGGCACGGAGCAGGGTCTCGTGGTGCCGGTGCTGCGCGACGCCGATGCGCTCTCCTTTGCCGGGGTCGAGGCGGGAATCGCCGATTTGAGCGGCCGCGCCCGGGACGGCACGCTGACGATGCAGGACCTGACCGGCGGGACGTTCACGATCACCAATGGCGGGGTCTACGGCTCGCTGTTGTCCACGCCCATCCTGAACCCGCCGCAGTCCGGCATCCTTGGGATGCACAAGATCGAAAAGCGCGCCGTCGCGGTGGACGACGAGCTGACGGTGCGCCCCATGATGTATCTCGCGCTTTCGTACGACCACCGGATCGTCGACGGGCGCGAGGCGGTGACGTTCCTCGTCCGCGTCAAGGAATGCATCGAGGATCCCGAGCGCATCCTGCTCGAAGCCTGAAGACCGCGCCGTGTCGGACCAGCGTTACGATCTGATCGTCATCGGCGCCGGTCCGGGCGGATATGCCGCCGCCATCCGGGCCGCCCAGCTCGGCTTCTCCGTCGCCTGTATCGACAAGCGTGCGACCTGGGGCGGAACCTGCCTCAATGTCGGCTGCATCCCCTCCAAGGCGTTGCTCGAGTCCACGGAGCGTCTCGTCGAGGCGCGGGATCACCTCGGGGACCACGGGATAGGGGTCGAGGGGCTTTCCGTCGACCTCCCCGCGATGCAGGCAAGGAAAGACAAGGTGGTCGGGGATCTGACCAAGGGGATCGCCTTTCTGTTCAGGAAGAACGGGGTCGACGGCATCACCGGCCGCGCACGCATCGTCGGTCCCGGCCGGATCCAGGTCGACCCGGTCGACGGGACGGGAGAGGCCAGGGTTCTGGAGTGCGACAGGATCCTGATCGCCACCGGATCGGAGCCTGCGGCACTCGAAGGACTCCCGATCGACGAGACGAGCATCCTGTCGTCGACCGGCGCGCTCTCCCTCCAGATCGTGCCCGGCCATCTCGTCGTGGTCGGCGGCGGCTATATCGGGCTTGAGCTGGGTTCGGTCTGGCAGCGGCTGGGCGCGAAGGTGACCGTGGTCGAGTATCTCGATCGCATACTGCCCGCGATGGACGGCGAGGTCTCGGCGCAAATGGCCCGCTTGCTCGAACGGCAGGGCATGGCCTTCAGGACCGCCACCAGGGCGGTTGGAGCGGAGAGGCGGGGAGATTCGCTGCGGGTCGCGCTCGAGCCGGTCGAGGGCGGCGACTGCGAAACCGTCGACTGCGACGCGGCTCTGGTCGCGGTCGGTCGGCGACCCTTCACGGAGGGTCTCGGGCTGGAGCAGGTCGGGGTCGAGCGCGACAATCGCGGTTTCGTCGCAGTCGACCGGCGGTTCGAGACCGATGTGAAGGGGATATTCGCCGTCGGCGACGCGATTCCCGGTCCCATGCTGGCCCACAAGGCAGAGGAGGAGGGCATCGCCGCCGTCGAAACGATGGCGGGCCAGGCGGGGCACGTCAACTACGACTCCATCCCGGGCGTCGTCTACACCGCGCCCGAGGCCGCTTCGGTCGGCAGGACCGAGGAAGAGTTGAACGAGGAGGGGCGTCCCGTGAAGGTCGGCAGATTCCCGTTCTCCGCCAACGCGCGCGCCCGCGGCAAGGGGGCTGGCGACGGGTTCGTGAAGATCCTCGCCGATGCGGACACGGATGCGGTCCTCGGCGCCCATATCGTCGGCCCCGAGGCCGGCACGATGATCGCCGAGCTCGCCCTCGCGATCGAGTTCGGCGCATCGTCGGAAGACATCGCGCGCACCTGCCACGCCCATCCGACACTGAACGAGGCGGTCAAGGAAGCCGCGCTCGCGGTCGAAGGCCGTCAGATCCACCTCTGAGGGGCCGGCAACGCCCGGGTCAGCCTCGCGCGCGCGGATGGGCGTCGTTATAGACCGCGACCAGCCTCGCGGTATCGACCTCGGTGTAGCGTTGCGTGGTGGACAGCGAGGCGTGGCCAAGGAGTTCCTGGATCGCGCGCAGATCGCCGCCCGCCTGCAGCAGATGGGTCGCGAAGCTGTGGCGCAGCGCGTGCGGCGTGGCGGTTTCGGGCAGGCCGAGAGCGCCCCGGATCCTGCGCAGCTCGCGCTGGACGACCCCCGCGTTGAGCCGCCCGCCGCGTGCCCCGAGGAACAGCGGGCCGTCCGGAACGACGTAGGGGCATGCCCGCTTGTACGCAGCCACCGCCTCCCGCACCGCCGGCAGAATCGGGACGATGCGCTCCTTGCCACCCTTCCCCAACACGCGCAGCGAGTCGCCCGACGGCGCCTGATCCTCGTTCAGGCGCAGGGCCTCGTCGATGCGGAGACCGGCGCCGTAGAGCAGCAGGAGAAGCGCTGTATCGCGCGCTGCGACCCATGGCTGCTTGTGCGTCGTGTCTCCCGCCTGCGCGATGATCGCGAGCGCGTCCCCGGCGGCGACCGGTTTCGGCACGCTGTGCGGCAGGCGGGGCGTTCTGACCGCTCCGATCGCGTCGTTGCGGGCCCGGTCGGTCCGTTCGAGAAAGCGGAAGAAGCTGCGCAGCACCGAAAGGGCGCGAGCCGTCGAGCTACGCGCCCGGTCGTTCATCGCCCGTTGCGCGAGATAGGACCGGAAGTCGTTGTGTCCGAGCCCTTCGAGCGCGGCGAGATCGGCGAACCCGCCCCGGTGGTCCGCGAGGAAATCGAGAAAGATCTTGAGGTCGCGCATATAGGCGGCGGCGGTGTGGACCGAGACGCGGCGCTCGGTCTCGAGCCACCTTTGCCAGGCGGTAATCGCCTCGGCGAGGTTCGGCGCGGCTGCGAAGCGATCTAGCGCCGGTGGCGCGGCCATCTGTCGATCGCGACCTCCAATACGCTACCCAGGAAGTCGAGGAGGTCGGTCCCCTGATCCGCCGTAAAACCGTCCGCCGCCGACGAACCGAGAACGAGAAGATAACGACCGCGCCGGGTTGCCAGGCGGATCGCGGCGAGCGACTCGACCAGCGAGAACCGGTCGCCGAGCACGCCGCGGTCGTTTTCCGTCGCCCTGCCAAGGCGGACCTCTTCGCCCCGGCGGATCAGCTTGTCGATCGCGTCCGCCTGCAGCGCCATGAGGTCCCCGTGCCCCGACTCGGGCTCGCCCTCGACGATCAACGACGCGGCCGTGGTCGAAAACAACACCGGAAACTGCGAGGCGACCCGCTGGGCCAGCGCGTTGAGAGAGTTCTGCCTGAGGACCAGCAGGACCGCGTCCTGGGTCCGTGCCGCGGTCCGGGCGCGATCCTCGGCGGCGAGCAATATCTCGCGTTCGCGCACTTTCTGGCGTTCGAGGCTGCGCCTCAAACCCTCGAGAATACGATGGCGCAGATCGACGACGCCGGGGATGGCTTCCGCGTTGCCGGCGTCGCGCGCGATCAGCAGGTCGATGTTCCGGTCCAGGAAATCGGGATTGGCGAGGAGCCATTCGCGGACGGTTTCCGCGGTAAGCTCCGGCTGGGGGCCGATATTCCGGTCGTCGACGGCCTTGGACATCGACTCAGGCGCCGAGGATGGACTGGCCGGTCCCGGCCCAGTCCGCGAGGAAGGCGTCGAGGCCCTTGTCGGTCAGCGGGTGGTTGAACAGCTGACGAATGACGCCGGGCGGGATGGTCGCCACGTCCGCGCCGATCTTGGCGGCCTCCGCCACATGGTTGGGGCTGCGTACCGAGGCCACGAGTATCTCCGTCGTGAACTCCTCGTAATTGTCGTAAATGATCCGGATATCCGCGATCAGCCCCATCCCGTCGCGGCTGATGTCGTCGAGGCGGCCGATGAACGGCGATACGAAGGCCGCGCCCGCCTTGGCGGCGAGAATCGACTGGCTTGGCGAGAAGCAAAGCGTGACGTTGACCATCACACCGTCGTCGGCCAGCGCCCGGCACGTCTTGAGGCCGTCCGGCGTCAGCGGCACCTTGACGGCGACATTGCCCGCGAGCTGAGCGAGCTTGCGGCCCTCCGACAGCATCGTCGAATGGTCGGTCGCGGTGACTTCGGCGCTCACCGGACCGTCGACGATCTCGCAGATTTCCCGAATCACCTCCAGGAAGGGCCGGCCCGATTTGGCCACCAGGGAAGGGTTGGTGGTTACGCCGTCGAGAAGCCCGGTCGCGGCGAGCTCGCGGATTTCGTCAACGTCCGCCGTGTCGACGAAGAACTTCATGCGGTTCCCTTCCTGACGGGCGACGCTGCGTGAACGCCTCGGAACGAGGCACTAAAGTGTAATTCATGAAGCCCGGGCTTGTCAGGACGCCGTCGCGAATCGTCTCGGATCGGGTCGCGGTCCTGATCCCCCTGCCGGTCGCGGGCGCTTACGACTACCGGGTCCCCGAAAGTATGGATCTCGCGCCCGGCCGGTTCGTCCGGGTACCGCTCGGCGTTCGCGAGGTGACCGGTGTCGTATGGGGCGAGGCCGAGGGCGATGTCGACGAATCGAAGCTGCGCGACATCGTTGCCGCACTCGAGATTCCTCCGCTTCCGGCCGATCTCCTGCGGACCGTCGCCTGGACCGCTTCCTACACGATGACGCCACCCGGGGCGGTGTTGCGCATGGCGATGAGCGTACCGGAGGCGCTCGATCCCCCGCGGGTTGAGACCGCCTATGTCATCGCGCGGTCCGCGCCGTCGGACGGGGTGCGTTTGACCGATGCCCGCAACCGCGTTCTCGGTTTTCTCGCCGACGGTCGTGCCCGCAAGGCCGCCGAGATCGCGCGCGCCACCGGTGCCGGCGCGGGCGTGGTACGCGGTCTCGTCGGTCACGGGCTCGTGCGCGCGATCTCCGTCGAGCCGGCGATGGACGTCCCGCAACCTGACTGGCGGCGGCGCGGCCCCGGTCTCACCCCGTCGCAGGAAAGCGCCGCGACGCGGCTCCGGGGACAGATCGCCGCCGGCGAGACCGGCACGGTGACGCTGCTCGACGGGATCACAGGCTCGGGCAAGACGGAAGTCTATTTCGAGGCGATCGCCGCCGCTCTCGCACGCGGCCGCCAGGTGCTCGTGCTGCTGCCGGAAATCGCGCTCACCGTGGATTGGCTGCGGCGCTTCGAGAACCGGTTCGGCGCGCCGCCGCTCCATTGGCATTCCGACGTCACCGGCGCGCGGCGGCGAGAGACATGGCGCGCGGTGTCGACCGGCAAGGCGCGCGTCGTGGTCGGAGCCCGTTCGGCGCTCTTCCTGCCGTTTTCCGATCTGGGGCTGATCGTCGTCGACGAGGAGCACGACGGCAGCTTCAAGCAGGAAGACGGGGTGATCTACAACGCCCGCGACATCGCGGTCGTGAGGGCGCGCCATGCGGCGTGCCCGGTGGTGCTCGCCTCGGCGACGCCCACGCTCGAGACCGTGGTCAACGTCGAGCGCGGCCGCTACGAGAAGATCGTTCTCCCCGAGCGCTTCGGGGGCTCCGCGATGCCCGGGATCGCCGCGATCGACATGCGTGAGGAATCGCTGGCCCCCCAGACCTGGCTGTCGCCCGGCCTTCGCGATGCCGTGGCGCGGGCGCTGGGCGCGGGCGAGCAGGCGCTCCTCTTCCTCAATCGACGCGGTTACGCGCCGCTCACCCTGTGCCGCGCCTGCGGCCACCGGATCGAATGCCCCAACTGCAGCACATGGCTGGTGGACCACCGGTTGGCCGGCAGGCTGCAATGCCACCATTGCGGTTTCGCGGCGAGGCCGCCGGAGTCCTGCCCGAAATGCGAGGCCGACGATGCATTCGTCGCCTGCGGACCGGGTGTCGAGCGCCTGACCGAAGAAGCCGCCGAGGCCTTTCCGGGCGCGCGAACCGCATTGATGTCGAGCGACGCGCTGCGAAGCGCGGCCGCCGCGGAGGAGCTGATCGGGGGGATCAGGCGGCACGACTACGATATCGTCATCGGCACCCAGCTCGTCGCCAAGGGACACAACTTTCCGGACCTCACCCTGGTCGGGGTCGTCGACGCGGATCTGGGGCTCGACGGCGGCGATCTGCGTGCCGCCGAGCGCAGCTTTCAGGTGCTGCACCAGGTCGCCGGACGTGCCGGACGGGCCTCCCGGCCCGGCCATGCGCTCATCCAGACCTACAATCCCGACCACCCCGTGATGGCAGCGCTTGTCGCGGGAGACCGGGACGGGTTTCTGGCCAGCGAGGCGCGGGCGCGCGAAGCCCACGGCATGCCGCCCTTCGGCCGCCTTGCCGGCATCGTCGTCTCGGGACGCAGCGAGGCCGCGGTCGATACGGCGTGCCGCGCCCTCGGCCGGGCCGCGCCGCGCGGCAGCGAGATACGCATTCTCGGCCCCGCGCCCGCGCCCTTGGCGCTCATCCGCGGACGCCATCGCCGTCGTTTTCTGGTCAAGGCCCCGCAGGGCGTCCGTATCCAGCCCGCGATCGAGCGCTGGCTACGCCAAGTCCCCATGCGGCGCGGAGTCCGGGTCCATGTCGACATCGACCCCTATACATTCATGTGAGGATTCGGTCTATTCGTCGGCGGCATCGAACGGTGTGCCGACGGCATGGAGGGCGCCGGTGACGCGCTTCTTCGACGAGATGAACCTGCCGGACGGGGAGGTGCGCGGCGCCTACCGGGCGCTCGCCCAATGGCTCGACAACACCCCCGTCGAGCGCCTGAGGTCCAAGCGCGACGAAGCCGAGATGCTGTTTCGCCGTCTCGGCATAACCTTTCTGGTCTACGGTCAGGAAGGCGGGGCGGAACGGCTGATCCCGTTCGACATCATCCCGCGGATTTTCTCCGCCAGGGAATGGGACCATCTTTCGGCGGGGCTGATACAGCGCGTGCGCGCGCTCAACATGTTCATCCACGACATCTATCGCGACCGCGAGATCATCCGGGCCGGCGTGCTGCCGGCCGAGACGCTTCTGGCCAATGCCCTGATCGAACCGCACATGTATGGGCTCGACGTCCCGCGCGACGTCTATGTCCACGTGGCGGGTATCGACATCGTCCGCGTCGCCGAAGACCGGTTCTACGTTCTTGAGGACAATCTCCGCTCGCCCTCCGGCGTTTCCTACATGCTGGAGAACCGCAACACGATGATGCGGCTTTTTCCCGACCTGTTCTCCAGCGTCGACGTGCAGGCGGTCGAACACTACCCCCAGGAGCTGCTGCGCAACCTCCGCGCCACGGCGCCGGCGGGCGTGGACGATCCCACCGTGGTCGTGCTGACCCCCGGCTCCTACAACAGCGCCTATTTCGAGCACGCGTTCCTCGCCGACCAGATGGGGGTCGAGCTGGTCGAGGGGCAGGATCTCACCGTGCGCGACGGCCAGGTCCTGATGCGGACCATCGAGGGTCTCAAGCGGGTCGACGTGATCTATCGCCGGATCAACGACGAATTCATGGATCCGCTGGTCTTTCGTCCCGATTCCACCCTCGGCGTGCCGGGGATCCTGTCGGTCTGCCGCGGCGGCCGCGTGACGCTCGCGAACGCGTTCGGCACGGGCTTCGCCGACGACAAGTCGATCTACCCCTTCGTGCCGGAAGTCATCCGCTTCTACCTGAGCGAGGAGCCGATTCTGGAAAACGTCGAGACCTACGTGCTGCGCAAGCCCGACGATCTTGCCTACACGCTGGAACATCTCGCGGATCTGGTGGTCAAGGAGGTCCACGGCTCCGGCGGTTACGGCATGCTGGTCGGCCCGATGAGCACGGCCGCGGAACGCGAGGCCTACCGCGCCCGGATCCTCGATTGCCCGGAGAATTTCATCGCCCAGCCGACGCTCGCATTGTCCCACTGCCCGACTTTCGTCGACGAAGGCGTAGCGCCCCGCCACGTCGATCTCCGCCCCTATGTGCTGAGCGGGGAGACCGTCAGCGTCGTGCCTTGCGGGTTGACCCGCGTCGCGCTGACCGAGGGCTCCCTGGTGGTGAACTCCTCCCAGGGGGGCGGGACCAAGGACACCTGGGTGCTCGAACCATGACCATGCTCGGTCGCACCGCGAACCAGCTCTACTGGATGGCGCGCTATATCGAGAGGGCCGAGAACATGGCCCGGCTGATCGATGTCGCCAACCGGATGGTGCTCCTCGACGTTCCGGGCCAGGCGCACGAATCGGTATGGAGTTCGACGCTGGAAGTCGCGGGCTACCCTGAGGACTTCGTCACCTTCGGGGGCCAGATCTCGAGTTCCGGTGTGGTCCTTTTCCTCGCGTTCGACGACAGTTTTCCGTCCAGCATATTTTCCTCGATTCGCGCGGCCCGGGAGAACGCGCGGGCGCTCCGGGTGTCGATCACCAGCGAGATGTGGGAAAGCATCAATACCACCTGGCTCGAACTGCGCGACTACGACAGCAGGACGCTGTTCAATGGCGGCGTGCGGGATTTCTGCGACTGGGTCAAGGAACGAACCCATTCGTTCCGCGGCGTTACCGATGCGACGATGCTGCGCGACGAAAGCTACGCCTTCCTCGACATGGGCCTCGCCGTCGAGCGCGCGGACAACACGGCCCGGCTGCTCGATTCGAAATACCACGTATTGTTGCCGAGGGACGAACATGTCGGCGGGTCGGTCGATTACTACCAGTGGGGCGCCGTTCTTCGCTCGCTGAGCGCTTTCCGCGCCTATCACAAGATCTATTCCGACGTGATCCAGCCGCGCCGGGTGGCGGAGCTGATGTTGCTGCGCGGCGACATGCCGCGCTCCCTGATGGCCTGTTTCGACCGTATCACGGGCCAGCTGGAGTCCCTGTGCCAGGGACGGCCCCAGGAGTGCCAGCGGATCGCCGGCGAGATTCATGCCGGCCTGCGCTTCGGCCGGATCGACGATATTTTCCGGCAGGGGCTGCATGAGTTTCTGACCCGGTTCATCGCGCGCAACGCCGACCTCAGCGCTCAGGTCGAGCAGGACTTCATGATGCTGCAACGGTCCAGGATTCCCGCCTGATGCGACTCTCCGTCGTTCACCGCACGGCCTACCAGTACGACGCCGCGGTTTCCTTCGGCATCCAGTATTTGCGCCTGACTCCCTATGCCAACGCCTCGCAGCGGGTGATCCGCTGGAATGTCGAGGCTCCCGGGACACTGACCCGCTGGACCGACGCGTTCGGCAATTTATGCGACACGCTGATCTTCGACGGTCCCGGCGACCGGATCGAGATCGTTGCCACGGGCGAGGTCGAGACGAGCGACACGTCGGGCGTGCTGCCCGACGAGCAGGGCGGCGTGCCCGTGGAGACCTATCTCCGCGCGACGCCGCTCACTGCCCCCGACGAGATCGTGGCGGATTTCGCGGCACCCCATGCCGAGGCCGTGTCGCGCGACCGGCTGGATGCCGTCCACCGAATCGCGACCGCGATCCGCGACAGGGTCGACTACCGCGAAGGCGCGACCGACGTGCAGTCCTCGGCTTCCGAGGCGCTGCGGAACGGTTTCGGGGTGTGTCAGGACCACGCGCACGTCTTTATCGCGGTATGCCGCGCGCTGGGTGTCCCCGCTCGCTATATCGGCGGCTATCTCCATGTCGACGAGCGGGACGCGCCCGAGCCCGCGGGCCATGCCTGGGCCGCCGCCTGGATAGACGGGCTGGGGTGGGTCAGTTTCGACGTCGCCAACCGGACCTGCGGCACCGAGTCCTATGTCGGCACCGCGGTCGGCCTCGATTACGACGGCGCCTGCCCGATCCGCGGCGTCCGCGAGGGCGGCGAGCAGGCAGAGCAGTTGACCGTTTCCGTCGATGTCAGGGAAAAACGGCGGCCGGCGTCCTGAATCGATGACATATTGCGTCGGCATTCTGCTTGAAGACGGGCTGGTCCTTGCCGCCGATACGAGAACGGCGGCCGGGGTGGACCATGTGGCCTCGTTTCGCAAGCTCACCGTCTTTTCGGAGCCCGGCGAGCGGGTGATCGCCTTGATGTCCGCCGGAAACCTCGCGACCTCGCAATCGGTGGTCTCGGTGGTCAGCGAGCGACTCGGCAGCCGCGAGGGCGAGGAGAGCCTGTTCGAGTCCACGAGCATGTTCAATGCGGCCCGGATCGTCGGAAGCGTGCTGAGAGATGTGATGCGGACCGACGCCGAGACGATCCGCGCGACGGGCGCCGATCCCCGTACCAGCTTCCTCGTCGCCGGTCAGATCGTGGGACGTCCGCCGCGCCTGTTCCAGATCTACGAGGCGGGAAATTTCATCGAGGCGACGCCCGAAACCCCGTTCCTGCAGATCGGCGAGACCAAGTACGGAAAACCCATCCTCGATCGGGTCGTGCGCCATGACATGGCGCTGGCTGAAGCGGCGAAGGCGGCGCTGATCTCGCTGGATTCCACGATGCGAAGCAATATCTCGGTCGGTCTGCCCATCGACCTCATGGTCTACCGGCGCGATGCGCTTGATGGCGGAACCCGTATCGAGGTGACGGCTGACGACGCGTATCTCGCCACGATGAGGCAGGCCTTCGGCGATGGCATCGCCGCGCTGTTCGACAGTATCGAGCCTCCTCCCGTCTCCTGAGCCGGGGCGCGGCGTGTCGCTAGCAAGTAGATTTGTCCGGTTTTTCTAGCACATGGATTGACCGCTTCTGTTGTGGTTGTTGGGGCCTGTGGGGAAGTGGTCAGGCGCGGAGCGGCTGTCCACTTGTCCACAGGCCAGCGGCGGGTCGCGTCG
>JAJDVM010000230.1 GCA_022826125.1 Defluviicoccus sp. | reverse complement strand
TGCACCCGCGCCATTCTACTCCCGCGTGAAAATCATCGGCGCTGCTCGCCCCAAACGCCCGGATGCGCCGGGATACACACTCTCTCGCCACGCAGCACCTCGACCTTGAACCCGAAAAACGCCACAGCGCACATTCCTCGCTTGACACATGAAAGGCTAATGCACTTAAATTCGTTTGTACACGAACAAATCGTACCTTCGGCGCCAAGTTACTGAAAAGGCTGGATATTTTTCCATCTCGTCTGCAACTTGGCGCGAAAACCTACCCGTTTTCGCACCCCGCCGCAACGAAGGGGAAGGCCGGTGACCGGGTGCTGGCGGTCGCCGAACGCTACACGGAGGTCTTCGAGGACGACCCTGAGTTTGCCGTCACGAACGTCGCCGGCCGACCGCCCGTTCGCCTGGCACGAATCGCCGGTCGGGCGAACGCGCCCTGGAGGATGATTGCGGCCGCTCCGGACTCCTCCCAGGATGGCGCGCATGAAAGCGCTCGGGAGCATCGTGGTGGAATGTCCCGGATGCGGTCGGCGGGCGACCATCGGCGCGGAAACGCTGGAACCCCGGCTCGATCGACCGCTCTCGATCAATTCCGTTGGACAGCTCCACGGAAGGCTGCGTTGTTCGGGCTGCGGCAGCAGGGAAATCCGCATCGGAGACGTGGCCGGGCGAACGCTGATCGACCCTGCCGCGATTACCCCGTGCCGGACGTGCGGGTGCCCCATTCCCTTGTCGCGCTTGGAAGCGTTGCCGGGTACGAATATCTGCATGCCCTGCGCGGAAGACGGGGCGAAGCCGCCCGCCCCGCCGCCCTACCCCCAGCCGCCGGCGGGCAAACGAAAATGTCCGCGCTGCGGGCGTCCGGCGATCGTTCGTCGGAACAGCGAGGACCGGGGGTTCTTCCTGGGCTGCACGTCCTTTCCGAAGTGCCCCTGGACCGGACCCTTCGATGAATGATGTCCGGACCCGACGACACGTCGATGCGTGGCCGGGCGAGGCGTTCCCGGTCGTGTCCCCGGACGCGATGTGGGGCTTCCGGTTTCGGTCGATAGCTGTGGGCAAGGCATGACGGCGGGCCAGGACAGTGCACGGACAAGCGGTCGCGGACCCTGGGGTGTGTCGCAGGTGGCGGTACGCGGCGCCACGCCGGGGAAGCGCGCGCGCCGATTGACGAGTCCTTCGCTACGCGCCCCGGGGGCCTTCAAGGACCAGCGGTTCGTCACCAACGCCGGGTTCGTAGCGCAAATCCGTTCGCCGGGGTCGTCGAAAGGGTGCCCGCTCGACTATCCGCCGTCCGCTCCCTCCCTCGGTCCCTGCGCCGGTTTTTCTTCGCGGAGTGACCTCCAGACACTCTCCGACGTGACCGGCATGTCGAGATGCTCTATGCCGTGGGCGCGCAACGCATCCAGCACCGCGGAAGCGACCGCCGGCGGCGCGCCGACCGCGCCGCTTTCTCCGGCGCCCTTGACCCCCAGGAGGTTGGTCCCGGTCGCTTCTTCCTGGTCCAGTTGCGTCTCGAATCCCGGCAGGTCGCTCGCGCGCGGCAACGCATAGTCCATCAGGGAGCCGGTCAAGAGCTGGCCGTCCCGCGGGTCGTAGCGTATTTCCTCGAGAATCGCTTGACCAATGCCCTGGGCCAGGCCTCCGTGGGTTTGTCCGTGCACGATCGGCAGGCTCACGATCCGGCCCGCATCGTCCACGCCGTGAAAACGGTCGATGCGGATCTCTCCCGTCTCGGGGTCGATTTCGACCTCGCTGACATAACATCCGTTGGGAAAGCAGAACGGCGCTTCGGTATCTCCCGTTGCACGCACCTCCTGGCCGGGCTGCGACGACACCAGATCGCGCATTGAGATCTGGCGGTCGGTACCGACGATCGCCAGCTTCCCATCGGCGAACGCAATGTCCTCCTCCGAGGCCTCGAGCCGGCTGGCGGCGAGTGTCTTCAGACGTTCGACAAGATTCTCGCACGCCACTGCCACCGCGGCTCCACCGGTGTAGAGCGAGCGGGAACCGTAACTTCCCGGACCTTCGGGGGTCGTTGCCGTGTCGCCCTGCACGACGTCGATGGCTTCCGGGGGTAGCCCGAAGATCATGCCGGCGATCCGCGCATAGGTGGTCTTCAGGCCCTGGCCCATGTCCTGGGTTGCGGAATGAAGGCGCACCCGGCCTTCGGGCGTCGCCACCGCCTCGACGGTCTCTTTCGGCGACAGCCCGCTTGTCGAATCGATATGGTAGGCAAGGCCCCGGCCGCGCAGTCGGCGCCGCTTCCGCGCGTCGTCGCGGCGCGCCTCGAAACCGCCCCAATCCGCGAAGGCCAGGGCGCGCTCAAGCAGGCGCGGAAAATCGCCGCTGTCATAGGCAAGCCCGGAGACGACGCGATAAGGCAGCTCGTCCCGTCGCACTAGGTTGCGTCGGCGCAACTCGACCGGATCGACACCGAGCCGCGCGGCTGCGACGTCCAGGATCCGTTCGATCCGATGGATCGCCTCCGGCCGGCCCGCGCCGCGATAGGGCCCGGTCGGCGTCGTGTTGGTCAGCACGGTTCGTACCGTGATGTCGGCGACCGGCACCCGGTAAGCCCCGGTAGCGATCCGGTTGCCCGTCGTCGTCGCAATCGGAATGCCGAACGGCGTGGCATAGGCCCCCAGGTTCGCGTGATCGACGATGCGCAAGGCCACAATTCCGAGCCCATCGTCGAAACCGATCTCGATTTCGCAGGCGTGATCGCGCGCGTGATAGTCGGAAAGGAAACTCTCGGCGCGCTCCGCGCGCCAGCGCACCGGCCGCCCGAAACGCCGCGCCGCGTAAAGCACCAACCCATCTTCCACGCAAGGGGTCACCCGGCCGCCGAACGCACCGCCGATATCGCCGACCTTGACCCTTAGCCGCTCTTTTGGGACGCCGAAGACGGCTTCGGCGAGGAGGTCTCGGCCGTGGTGTGGCGCCTGGTTCGGGCAATGCAGCGTCCAGGTCTCGCGGGCCGCGTCGTAGAGCCCGATGGC
This sequence comes from Defluviicoccus sp., assembly GCA_022826125.1. Lineage (GTDB taxonomy): Bacteria > Pseudomonadota > Alphaproteobacteria > MPNO01 > MPNO01 > MPNO01. The sequence continues at coordinate 59,209 of JAJDVM010000230.1, read as the reverse complement.
GACGCGCGGCTCCATCGGGTGCGGCAGAAGCCTGTTGTTCCGGACCCGGAGGTCGACACGATGACTTGCCCGGGCAAGGGCCGCGCGGCACGCCTCCGGGTCGCCCAGGCGAAGCTCTCCCACGACGTTGCCGCCGCCGTTCTGCACATGCGGCGCACCGGCCTCGGCGGCCGCCAGGACATCGGTCACGCAGTCCCGCGGCGCGTAGTCGATGACGACGCGTTCGGCGGCCTCCGCCGCCGCCGACATGCTCCCGGCCACCGCGAACGCGACCGGCTCGCCGACATATCGCACGACCCCTCGGGCCAGGAGGGGCATGGCGAGCGTGCAAACCGGTTCCCCTCCCGGCGCGTCGATGGTGCTCATGAACGGCAGATCGCCGATACCGTCGTTGGCCAGGTCATCTCCGGTAACGACCCCCGCGACGCCTTCCACGCGCAGCGCCGCCGCGACGTCCAGCTCGCGCAATCCCGCCGATGCTTGGGTCGAGCGGACGACGACTCCGTGAAGCTCGCCGGGGAAGGTGAGATCGTCCGTGAACCGCCCGCGCCCCCGCAGCAGCCTGCTGTCCTCAAGCCGGCCGGAGAACTGCGCCGGCCAACTGCGGTCGAAAGCGTGGGCCAATTGGCGATCCCAATGCACCGCTGCCGTCGCGGCTTGGGAGGACTCTACCCGCTTCTGGGCGAAACGCGACCGTTCTACGTGGCATCCTCCGGCTTGCCGCCGGGGAGCACGTTCCAGTCGTGGGTGGGGAGGATCACGTCGGCCTTCGACTTGATGTCGATCAGCGCCCGGCGCATCGAATCGAGGTCGTAATAGATGCCCGGCAGAATCTCCTGCTCGATATTGAGGTCGAGCTTTCGGGCGATGTCGCCGATGATCGCCACAACCCCTTCGGCGGTCTCGACATAGACGCACTGGTGGCCCGGCGTGTGCGAGTTGGCGTAGAGCACGCACCGGATCCCGGGGTAGGGCTCGTAATCGCCCTCCATCAGGTCCACCCGGGTCCATAGCGGGTCCACAAGGTCGGCCACGTCCGCGCGGTCGAAGAACAGCCCCTTCCCGCCGATATCCAGCTGTTCCGGGCCCATCGGCGCGGCGGCCGCCATGAGCTCGGTCCGCTGGAGGACGAAACGCGCATTGGGGAGCAGGTTGCACCCGCCCGCGTGGTCGTAGTGGAGATGGGTGAGATGGCAGTAACTGATGTCCTCCGGCGCGTAGCCGTGCTTGGCGAGCTGCGCCGGGATCGTCTGATCGTCCGGGACATTGTGCGGGCCGAGGCCGTGGACTTCCTGCGCTCGTTCGGCGCTCCGCATGCCGGTGTCGATCAATAGCGGCCCGTCCGGCGTCCCCTCGATGAGAAAGGCGAGGATCGGCACCGAGGAGGCCCCGCGGGCCTTGGTCAGGCTCCAGAACACATCGAGCACATCCGGAACCACGGCATCGCCGAGCAAGAGCGGAGTCACGCGATAGTTCATCGGTCTGGCCTCCTGTCCGATTGCGATGGTAGAGCCTCATCGCGCCGCGTGGGAAGGCCCGTCAGCCGTACCCCGTCACCAGCCACGGGAAGAAGATGATCAGCATCAGCACGACGAACATCACGACCGCGAACGGCGCCGCGCCTATGAAAATGTCGGCCAGCGATATCTCGTCGGTATCCAGCGTGCTCTTGATCACGTAAGCCGAAAGGCCGAGCGGCGGGGTCAGCAGGCCGATTTCAACCGCGATCACCGTGACGATCCCGAACCAGACCAGATCGACGCTGTAGCCCTCCAGCAAGGGCAGGAAGATCGGGATCATGATCAGCATGATCGAGATCCCGTCCAGGATGGTGCCCATGATCACGATAATCACGGCGTAGAAGATCAGGAGGGTGAAGAAGCCGAGATCGAGCCCGTTGACGAAGTCGTTGATGAACACCGGAACGCCCGAAAGGGCGAGCAGTCTGGTGTAGATGTTGGCCGCGATGATCAGCATCAGGATCGAGACGGTGACGTGGCCGGTCTCCACGAGGACCTGCCACACATTCGCCCAGGTGAGCTTGCGGCGCGCAAACGCCAGAACCAGCGCGCCGAGCGCGCCGACCGCGCCCGACTCGGTGGGGGTGAACCAGCCGAGATAGATCCCGCCGATCACCGCGAAGACCAGCACCGGAAGCGGCCACAGGCGCAAGATCGCTGCCGCCAGGGACTCCTCGGGCTCGCCCGAAGCGGCATCGCCCGCCTCCTCACGCATGACCGTTCTCGGCAAGAACGTGGCCATGCCGAGAATGGCGATCGCGAAGGCGAAGGACAGCAGGATTCCCGGCACGATGCCGGCAATGAACAGATCCCCGATCGATTGCTCGGCCAACAGGGCGTAAATGATCAGAAGCAGGCTCGGCGGGATCAGCATGCCGAGAACCGATGAGCCGGCGACCACCCCGACCGCGAAACGGGGCCGGTAGCCGAGCGAGATCATCTCCGGCACGGCCAGCTTGGTGAAGACCGCGGCCGAGGCGACGGAGATCCCGGTCACCGCCGCGAAGACGGCGTTCGCCGCGACCGTGGCGATCCCGAGCCCGCCCCTGATCCGCCGCATCAGCATATTGGCGACCACGTAGGCGTCCTTGCCGAGGTCGGAGACGCTGACAAGGAGGCCCATCAGGACGAACAGCGGTACCACCCCGAAGACGTAGCCCGCGACGGTATCGTAGGCGGCGATGGCCAGGAGCTTGGTCGCGAGCGTGACGTTGCCCTTGACCGCCCACACGCCGATCAGCGAGACGACGCAGAGCGTGACCGCGACGTGCATGCCGAGATAGATCAGCAGCAGGATCGCGCCGATCGAGATCAGCCCGATCTCGACGCCGCTCACTTGAGCATCTCCGCGAGCCGCCGGCGATCGTCCGGGGCGGCGGGTTCCAGCCACCCGAATACGACCGAGACATCCCGCCAGGCGAACAGGCAGTACTGGATCGCGGCGACCGCGCAGCCGATCAGGATGATCAGCCGCACCGGCCAGACCGGGTAGCTGACATAGCCCTGGATGCCGGCATACTCGCCGGTGCTCCAGGCCTCCACGAAGAACGGGTAGCTCGCCTCGAAGATGAGGACGAACAGCCCGGCGCCGATCAGGTTGAAGAACAGCGTCATCGCGTGCGAGAGACGTGGCAGCCGGGTGCGGAAAATGCGCAACAGGCCGTCCGAGCGCGTCATCCGGCCGGATCTCAGCGTGTGGCCGAGCTGGATGAACACGATGGCGACGATCGAGAGCTTCACCAGCTCGGGCACCCCGCGCAGCGGCATGCTGAGCGCGGTCCGCCCCACGATGTCGACGATGATGACCACCATGAGGACGGCGATCCATAAGCTGCCGAGCGAGTTGAGCGCCGAGACCGCCGCTTCGAAGGTCAGGAAGCGGCGCCAGCCCGGCTCGTTCAGCGGGTTCGTCCGATCGGTCATGGCGGGGCCGCCGGCTTCACGCGCGGCCCCGGGCTAGGCTGTCGGATGCCTTATTCCTTGTCCCACTCGCGCACCAGCGGAACCTTGTTGGCGCGGAGCTTGTCCATATAGGCCTTGAGCACCTTGTTCCCGGCGAAGCCCTTGGCTTCGACGCGAGCCGCCCACTCCTTGGCGATATTGGGCATCGCCTTGGCCCAGGCGAGTTTCTGGTCGAGCGGCATCTGCGAAAACACTACTCCCTCGGCCTTCATCTTGGCCTCAAAGGTGTCGACGAGCTTGGTCATCGTCTCGTTCTGGGCGTTGCGGTAATCGACCCCCGCTTCGCGCACGGCCTTTTTGACCGCATCCGGCAGCTTGCCCCAGACCGACTTGTTGATGGTCACGCCGCCGCCCGGCATGGCGCCGAAATTCACCTTGGTGGCGTAGCGCGCGATCTCGTGCAGCTTGTTCGGGTAGTAGCCGGTGGTGAACGCGATCAGCCCGTCATAGACCCCGGTCTTGAGATTGTTGAAATGGACCGCGAAGTTTCCCTGCACGGGCACGATGCCGATCGGCGCCTCCCAGAGCGACACCGCCCCCGCGCCCGCCAGCTTGCGGCCCTTGAGGTCCTTGAGCGATTTGATCGGAAACTTGGTCAGCGGGTAGAACGTGTCGAACCCGATCGGGGCGATGAAGACTTGGCCGTGCTTTTCCCACGAGCCCGACATCTCGGGCAGTTCCTCGTGCAGCTCGTGGAAGACCCGCAGGGCAAGGCCCAGGTTATCGGAGCCGAAGGGCGCCATGTAGGCGACGTTCTGGAGCGGCAGCTTGGCTTGCTCGAACAGCGAATAGAGCATGCCGGCATCGGCGATGCCTTCCTCGATCACTTCCAGCGTGCCGCCGACCTTCGACAGCGTGCCGCCATAGGCCGTGGTCCAGTTGATCTTGTGCTCGGTTCCTTCGAGCCGCTTGTCCACCCCGGCGATGAACGAGGTGCGGGTCAGAGAGATCCAGGGCATATGCTCGCCCTGCGGCGCGGCGAAGGTCAGGTTGAACGTCTTGGCGATCGCCGGTCCGATTGACAGGCAAGCCGCCGTGCCGAGCGCGGCTGCGACATGTCGCATTGCAATCTGCATTGAATTTCCTCCCTTGGCCTTCCCGACCGAACCGCCAGCGTCCCAAGCCGCGACCGGACTTCGGCCTTTTATGATTACAACGTCTCAAGGTTAGAACATCGCCGAGTCGGTTGCCAAGCCGGCGGGCGCGTCGATGTCCGAATGCAGGTTGCGGGCACGCTCGCCCAGGTCCCGCGAGATCCGGCACTGCTGCTTCTCGTCCAGGACCGGCCGGCGGTGCGTCCCCGGCATGGGGTCCACCGTCGGCGCGCGGTGGACCGCCCCGGCTGACACCGATATTCCGGCCCGCCTTCCCGGCCCTTCGACGCATCCTTTCCCAGTTCTCGGGAAGGCAGTAAAGTCCGCGCTTCTTCGAAAGGATCGCTGCCATTTCCGCTTTATCCCAGACCGGCCTCGCCGCCGATCCAGGAACCGACATCGGCGACCGCCTTCACCGCCTGCAGCAGCACCGGGGGCATGCCGATGTCGGTGGATCCGGTCGGCTCCCGCTCGTCCGGGCAGCGTCGCACGAGCGATTCGGAACGGGGACACCCGGCTGCTTTCGCGGCACTTCCCACCCGGTGTCCGTGTCGGTCAATCCACTTGAGTGCGGTATAGGTTTGCTACACAAACGGTTTTTTCACGGGACGATCTTCCGGACCGAAAAAGGGACGATTTCCTTGCCCAGTAGACGTGGGAGTATGCCCGACGATGGCAAGCTATCTTAGGCCCAGGGACCTCGACTCGGCGCTTGCGGCGATGGCCGATGCGCCCCGGACGATCGTCGCCGGCGGCACCGACTATTACCCCGCCCGGGTCGGCAAGCCGCTCGACGACGACGTGCTGGACGTGACCGGGATCGATTCGCTGAAGGCGATCGAGGATCTCGGCGACCGCTGGCGAATCGGCGCGCTGGTGACCTGGACCCAGGCCATCGAGGCGAAACTGCCGCCGATGTTCGACGGGCTCAAGCGCGCGGCCCGGGAAGTCGGCGGCGTCCAGGTGCAGAACTCCGGCACCGTCGTCGGCAATATCTGCAACGCATCGCCCGCCGCCGACGGGGTGCCCAACCTGCTCGCGCTCGATGCGGAGATCGAGCTCGCCTCCCGCGATACCGCCCGTTCGGTACCGATCGGCGAGTTCATCACAGGCAACCGGCAGACCGTGCGGGCGCGGGACGAGATCGTCACCGGGATCTCCGTCCCCAAGCCGGCCGAGGGGACGACCAGCAGCTTTCTCAAGCTCGGTGCCCGGCATTACCTGGTCATTTCCATCGTCATGACCGCCGGCGTTCTGGAGCCTGCCCCCGACGGCACGGTGTCCTCGCTGCGCCTCGCCGTCGGCTCGTGCTCGGCGGTCGCGCGGCGCCTCGACTCGCTCGAGGACGCGCTGCGCGGCCGGCCCATCGACGCGGGCCTGCAGGATGCCGTCGCGGAAGAACATCTCGCCGTGCTCTCGCCCATCGACGACGTGCGCGGCACCGGCGAATACCGGATGGATGCGGCGCTGACCCTGGTGCGCCGGACGCTGGCTGAGCTCGGGAGCGCATGATGGCCACGCAATCGAAGGTCTCCTTCACCCTCAACGGCAACCCGGCCGAGATCCGCACCGACCCGATCCGGCGCCTTTCCCACGTGCTCCGGGAAGAGCTGTCGATGACCGGCACCAAGGTCGGTTGCGACGCCGGCGATTGCGGCGCCTGCACGGTGCTGCTGGACGGCCGCCAGGTCTGCTCCTGCATGACGCCGGTGGCCCAGGTCGAGGGGCGCGAGGTGCTGACCGTCGAGGGGCTGGAGGCGGCGGGCGGACGTCTCGCGGGGCTCCAGGAATCCTTTCACCTGCACGGCGCGGCGCAGTGCGGCATCTGCACGCCGGGCATGCTGATGGCGGCGGCCGATCTGCTCGGACGGCGGGAGGCTCCCGACGACGCGGCGATCGAGGACGCGCTGGGCGGCGTGCTCTGCCGCTGCACCGGCTACAAGAATATCGTTTCCGCCGTGCGCCACGCGATCGAGCCGAACGGAATCGATCTCGACGACCCCGGTCCCGGCGAGGCGGTCGGCGCGCGGGTGCCCAAGACCGACGGGCGGCGCAAGGTCGACGGCAGCGAGATCTTCGGCGCGGACGGCGCGCCGGCCGATGCGCTCTGGATGCGCGCGGTGCGCTCGCCGCACTGGAGCGCGACTTTCGCCGTCGGCGACCTCCAGCCCCTGTTCGACGCCCATCCCGGCCTCGTCAGGGTCATCGGGCCGGCCGACGTGCCGGCGCTCAACGCTTTCGGCGTCTATCCGCACATCAAGGACCAGCCGGTGCTCGCCGACGGCGAGGTGAAGTATCGCGGCGAGCCCGTACTGGCCCTGGTCGGGGACTACGAGTCGGTGCACGGGATCCGCGACGAGGACGTGCCGATCCGCTACGAGGTCCGCCCGCACGTCCACGGGATCGAGGGTGCGATGGCGGAAGGCGCGCCCATCGTCCACGCCGGCAGCGACGACAACGTGATGGGGCGCGGTTTCGTCAAAAAGGGCGACGCCGAGGCCGCGCTCGCCGAATCGGATGTCGTCGTCGAGGGCAGCTTCGAGACCGCCTTCGTCGAGCACGCCTATATCGAGCCCGAGGCGGGATGGGCGCGGCGTGTCGGCGACCGGCTCGAAATGGCGGCCACCACCCAGGCCCCGCATATGGACCGCGACGAGATTGCCAACGTGCTCGGCCTTCCCGTCGACGCGGTCCATGTGCTCCCCTGCGCCTGCGGCGGTGGGTTCGGCGGCAAGATCGACGGGGCGCTCCAGGTGCTGCTGGCGGTCGCGGCATGGAACCTCGACCGGCCGGTCCGCACCGTGTTCAACCGGATCGAGTCGATGGCCTCCACCACCAAGCGCCACCCGTCGCGCACCTCCGGGACCTACGGCTGCACCAAGGACGGCAAGCTCACCGCCTACAGGTTCCACGGCGATTTCAACACCGGCGCCTATGTCTCGTTCGGCCTGACGGTGAAGGACCGGGTGCCGGTGCACGCGACCGGCCCCTATCACGTTCCCCACGTGCTCGCGACCTCGGCCGGCCTCTATACCAACGAGCCGCCGGCCGGCGCCTTCCGGGGCTTCGGCGTGCCGCAATCGGCGCTGCTGCACGACATGCTGATGGACATGATGGCCGAGCGCTGCGGCATCGACCCGCTCGAATTCCGCCACATCAACGCGATCCGCGTCGGCGACGCGACGGCGACCGGGCAGGTGCTCAAGGCGAGCGCTGGCCTGACCTCCTGCCTCGAAGGGCTCCGGCCGCACTGGAAGAAGGCGCGGGCGGAAGCCGAGGCGTTCAACGCCCGATCCTCCGGCGTGCTCAGGCGCGGCGTCGGCGTCGGGTGCATGTGGTACGGCTGCGGCAACACCTCGATGCCCAACCCGTCGACCCTGCACATGGGTCTGTCGCGCGCCGGCGAGGTCACGCTCTATTCCGGCGCGCAGGACATCGGCCAGGGCATCAACACGACGGCGATGCAATGCGCCGCCGACGGGCTCGGGATCGAGCTGTCCCGGATCAACCTAGTCTGGGGCGACACCGACCTGACCGCCGACGCCGGCAAGACCTCGGCCTCGCGCCAGGCCTATATCTCCGGGAACGCGGCCAAGTTCGCGGGCGAGGACTTGCGGCGCCAGATCCTGCGCCTCGCCAATGTCGGGGACGGCGCGGAGATCGAGTTCGGCGAGGGCAGGCTGGTCGTGCGCGACGGCGAGGCGGTGCGCGAAATCGACCTGGCGGCGCTCCCGCTGACGAGGGACAGCGACGTGCTGGTCGGCGAAGGGACCTTTGACCCGCCGACCGAGCCCTCCGACGAGTTCGGCCAGGGCACTCCCTACGCCACCTACGCCTTCGCCGCCCACATGGCCGAGGTCGAGGTCGACGTGGCGCTGGGCACCGTGAAGGTGCGCCGCATGGTGGCCGCCCACGATGTCGGCAGGTCGCTCAACCCGCAGCAGGTCGAGGGCCAGATCGACGGCGGCGTCGCCCAGGGCCTCGGGCTTGCGCTGATGGAGGAATACGTCCCCGGGCGGACCGAGAACCTGCACGACTACCTGATCCCGACCGTGGGCGACATGCCGGAGATCGACTATGTCGTGGTCGAGGACCCCGAGCCGACGGGCCCGTGGGGCGCCAAGGGGATCGGCGAGCCCACCCTGATCCCCACCCCGCCCGCGATCTTCGGCGCGATCCATCACGCGACCGGGGTGCGGCTGACCCGCGCGCCGGCCACGCCCGACAGGGTGCGCGCCGCGATCCTTGCCCATGACGGCGGAGCGAAAGGCTGAGTCCATGACCGACGGCATCATCACCTGCGACGCCTGCCCGGTGCTGTGCCGGATCCGCCCGGACAAGACCGGAGCCTGCGACCGCTACGGCAATTTCGACGGCAAGCTCACCCGCATCGATCCGCTGCTGGTCACGCAGAAGGTGGTGGACGAGTCGGGCAAGCTGGTCCCTTTCCTCGAAGCGTCGGAGAGCTGGGACGGCTCGCTGGTCAACCGGGAAGCGCCCGTGTTCGTGACCGGGATCGGAGCGACCACCACCTACCCCGACTACAAGCCCGCGCCCTTCATCGTCGCCTCCGAGCACGAGGGGGTCGACATGGTGACCGTCGTCTCCGAGGGCGTGTTCAGCTATTGCGGCGTCAAGGTGAAGATCGACACCGACCGCTATATCGGCCCCGAGCCGGCGGCGGTCCGGGTCGACGGCGAGCAGATCGGCCATGTCACGACGGCCGAGTACGGATCGCAGATGCTCGCCATCGGCGGCGTGCGGCATCTCACCGGCGGTTCCAAGAAGGAGGGCAACGTCACTTGCGCGGCGATGCTCGCGCTGTGCAACAAGGAACCGGTCGAGATGACCGTCGACGGCGGCGCCGCGCTCACCGTCGAGGCCGGAAAGCCGCCGGTGATCGACGGCGTGCGGGAAGAGCGTATGCGGGTCGGCTGCGGCTCCGCCGCCATCGGCATCTTCGCCCCGCAATGGCACGGCCTCGTCGACGAGGTGATCGTGGTCGACGACCACATCACCGGCGTGCTGACCGAGCACCAGTCGGGCAAGTTCCTCGACATGCCGGCGGCGGGTATCCGGGTGCGCGGGCGCCGCTCGACCCCGGGGCGCTACTTCCAGGTCGCGGACCACGGCAGCGGCTGGGGCGGCACCGACATCACCGATCCCCTCGACATCATCGAGCGGATCGACGGCAAGACGGCGTGGCCCGGTCTCAAGCTGCTGATGGTCTCGACCACAGGCGAGGACGCGGCCTATTTCGTGCTCGACGACGATCTCAAGCCGGCCAAGGACGCGATGCCGGCGGATCTCCAGGTCGTGGTCGACCGGATCGGCGAGAATTGCGAGCCGGCGCTCTCCAGCGTCATGTTCATGGGCGGGGCGGGGGGCTCGCTCCGCGCCGGCGTCACCGTCAATCCGGTGCGGCTGACGCGCTCGGTCAAGCGCCACGCCACGCGTGTCACCTGCGGCGGCGCGCCGGTCTATGTCTGGCCGGGCGGCGGCATAACGCTGATGGTCGACGTGACGACGATGCCGGACAACGCCTTCGGCTACGTGCCCACGCCTGCGCTCGTCGCTCCTATCGAGTTCATCATGCCGAGGCAGGAATTCCTCGACTTCGGCGGCTACGGCGACGAGATCGTGGCGCTCGACGACGCGATGGAGCGCGGCCCGGTGCGGTCCGAACCGCAGCGCCCCGACAACCCCTGGCCGATGGAAGAGCAGGACGTCCTCGAAAAGGCCTGACATCCGCCTGCTGCCGGACGGGCGGCGGCTTTACCTCCAGCACGGGCCGATCGACCTGATCGTCGGCGCCGCCGGCGCGGATGACGAGATCGCCGCCGCCTACCGCCAGATCGGGGCGGCGTTCCACGACGTGCTGCAACGCCTGGTCGACGAGTTGACGATGCTGCGAACACCGCTTCGCGACGATCCGCCCGTTCCCGAGGGTCCGGTGGCGCGGCGCATGATAGCCGCGTGCCGGCCGCATCGCGGCGTTTTCGTCACGCCCATGGCCGCCGTCGCCGGCGCGGTGGCGGACGAGATGCTGGCCGCGCTGGTCGGCGGGCGGACGCTGGAGACGGCTTACGTCAACAACGGGGGCGACATCGCGGTCCATCTCGCGCCCGGCGCGGCGCTCGATCTCGGGGTCGTGGCGCAGATCGACGCGCCCGCCATCGACGCGACGGCGCGGTTGAGCCACGACACGCCGGTGCGCGGCATCGCCACCAGCGGCTGGCGCGGGCGCAGCCGGTCGTTCGGCATCGCCGATTCGGTGACCGTGCTGGCCCGCGATGCCGCATCGGCCGATGTGGCGGCGACGCTGATCGCCAACGAGGTCACCGTCGACGATCCCGCCATAGAGCGGCGGCCCGCCTCCCAGCTCGACGACGACAGCGACCTCGGCGACCGGCCCGTCACCGTCGCGGTCGGCCGTCTGTCGAGCGAAGCGGTGGAGCGGGCGCTCGACCGGGGTGTCCGGGCGGCGCGGTCCATGCACCGCGCTGGACACATCGCGGCCGCGATGCTCGTATTGCGCCAACGCCGCCGCTTCGCCGGCGATGACCGCGCGCTCGGTTGAGCCGCACCCTGAGGAGAGACAGATGGACGATGCGAGAACCGTGATCGAGACCGCCCCGCAGGGCGATTTCGGGCCGCTGGTGAAGGTGCGGAAGTTCGTGTTCCACGTCGAGGAGGTGCTGCACGAGTTCGGCCCGCCGGCTGCCACCCCGCAGCTCAAGGGCTACATCGCCGCGGTCGCCGCCAACCCCTATGCCGGGCGCTATGTCGAGGACCTGATGCCGCTGATGGAGGCGCTCAAGCCGCTCGGCCTCGCCATGGCGCAGCGCCTGATGGACGTGCTGGGAGGCGCCGACAAGATCGTCGCCTACGGAAAGTCGGCGGTGGTCGGCGAGAACGGCGAGATCGAGCACGCTGCGCTTTGGCACGAGCCCGGCGGCTACGGTATGCGCCAGCTGATGGAGAAATCGGCCGCCATCGTGCCCTCGACCAAGAAGGTCGCCGGGCCCGGGGCCACCGTCGACGTGCCGATCGCGCACGCAAATGCGGCCTATGTCCGGAGCCATTTCGATTCGATCGAATGCACGATCCCCGACGCGCCGCGTGCCAACGAGATCGTCTGGATCCAGTCGATGGCCACCGCGCCCCGGATCTACGACCGCGCCGGCGGCTTGCGCGACGCTGACGTCAAGGGCGAGGACGGGCTGCGCTGAGCCGGGCCCGCCCTTCGGTAGGGGCTTATATCGATTACTTGACGGGCGGGAGGTGAAAGCCGTTCCGCGAAGCGCCGGGCGCATCCGGTTCGCACGGGACCGTTCCTTCGCCGACCATGACGCGGGGGGCAGGAACCCTTCTCCCGTCGCGACGGCGCGGCGTTCCGTTTGCCGGACCGCGCCAACCTACCGCCCGTCAAGTAATCGATATAAACCCCCTTCGATACGCGGCTTCGCCGCTACTCAGGGTGAGGTGTGGGATTAGGCGGCCAAAACTTTCCTCATCCCGAATAGGCGCGCCAGCGCCGTATCGAGGGACCGCCCCCTGGACCGCGTTATATCCCCGCGCTGAGCCCCGCCGCCTCGATTCCGGCGACGGCCGCCAGCTCGTCGTTGTCGGAGGTGTCGCCCGAGATTCCGACCGCGCCGACGATCTCGTCGCCGTCCTTGATCAGCACGCCGCCCGGCACCGGGATCAGCCGGCCCTGCGCGGCTCCCACCAGCGCGTTGACGAAATGCGGCCGTTCGGCGGCCATCGCACCCAGCTGACGCGACGACCGGCCCATGCCGACCGCGCCGGCTGCCTTGCCGGTGGCGACCTGCGGCCGCAGCGCGGCCCCCGGCCCGTCCTCGCGCTTGAACGCCTTGAGGTGCCCGCCGTCGTCGACCACCGCGACGGTCAGCGGGTTCATCCCCAACTCGCGGCCCTTGGCGAGCGATACGTCGACGATCGTCGAGGCCTGTTCCAGGGTCAGCCGTGCCATTTGCGTCTTTTCCTTCGCGGTGCGGGTCGGCGCGCACCCTAGGCGCCCGGGCCGGCCGAATAAAGCTTGAAGTGGCGCGGTCCCTGCGCGATAGGTTCGGACGACCACGGAAAGGGCTGACATGAAACCGAGGCGTTGCGGCGATATCGGCATCTGGGCGGTGGAGGAGTGGACCGGGCCCTATCGCGACGCGCTGGAGATGTATCCCGACGCGACGCCGGAGATCGTCGAGCGCCACCGGCACTGGCTCGAACCGGACTGCATGGTCCCCGGCACCCGCCAGATGGTCTTCGCCTTCCAGAGCTATCTGGTGCGGACCGGGCGCTACACCATCCTGATCGATACCTGCGTGGGCGAAGACAAGGAGCGCCCCGACCGGCCCAACTGGCACCGTGCCAAGTGGCCCTGGCTCGCCAACCTGAAGGCGGCCGGGGCGACGCCCGAGGAGATCGATTTCGTTCTCTGCACCCATCTCCATATCGACCATGTCGGCTGGAACACGAAGCTTGAGGACGGCCGCTGGGTGCCTACCTTCCCCAACGCGACGTACCTGTTCGGCGAGACCGAGTACCGCCACTGGGAAACCGCGGTCCGCGAGGTCGAGTTCATGCGCCAAGTGTTCGACGATAGCGTGCTGCCCGTGGTCGAGGCCGGCAAGGCCACGTTCGTGGACAGGGACTTCGAGATCGACACCGGCTTCACCATCGAGGAGACGCCCGGCCACACGCCGGGCCATGTCTGCCTCAATCTTGCCCGCGGCGCCGAGACGGCCGTGTTCTGCGGCGATCTCATGCACCACGCGATCCAGGTGCCGGAACCCCAGCTCTCGACCATCTTCTGCAGCGACCGCGAGCAATCGGCCCGCACGCGGACCGCCTTCGTCGAGCGCTATACCGATACCGACACGGTGATCCTGCCGGCCCATTTCCCGGGCGCCTCGGCGGGCCGGATCAGGGCGGGGAACGGTTCCGCCCGCTTCGAGTTCTGCGCCGAATGAGCGGGCCCGCCAGGCGCGTCGGCGTCGCCGGGCTCGGCGCCGTCGGGCTGCCCGTCGTCCGCGCGCTCGCCACCGGCATCGAGGGGCTGGAGCTGGCCGCCGTGTCGAGCCGGGACCTCGCCAGGGCGCGAACCCGCGTGGAAGAAGTCGCGCCCCGCGTCGCGGTGGTGCACCCGGCGGCCCTGCCCGAACTCGCGGACGTCATCGTCGAGTGCGTGCCCAAGGCCGCTTTCGCCGAAATCGCCGCCGGCGCGATCGAGGCCGGCCGGACCCTGGTTACGGTGAGCGGCGCGGCGCTACTGGTGCACGACGACCTCGTCCGCCGCGCAGGCGAGACCGGAGCCCGGATCGTGCTCGCGACCGGGGCTCTGCTCGGGCTCGACGCGGTCAGGGCGGCGGCCGAGGGCGAGGTCGCCGAGGTACGCATGATCACCCGCAAGCCGCCGCGCTCGCTCGCCGGCGCGCCGTACCTGGAGGAGAACGGCATTTCCATCGACAATCTCGACGCGCCGCTCAGGCTGTTCGAGGGCACTGCGAGGGAGGGGGCGGCCGGCTTCCCCGCCAACGTCAACGTTGCCGCCGCGCTCGGCCTCGCGGGGGTCGGACCCGACCGTACGAGGCTCGAGATCTGGGCCGATCCCGGGCTCGACCGCAACACCCACGAGATCGTCGTCGACGCCGATACCGCCCGCCTCCGCATGAAGATCGAAAACGTTCCGTCCGAAGAGAACCCCGGCACCGGCAAGATCACCGCGCTGAGCGTGATCGCCGCGCTGAGGGGGTTGGGCGCGACGCTGAAGGTGGGGAGCTGAGGGAAGGGGACTTTAGCGTTGGGTCGGTATTCCGGGGACATCGCGTAACGAGGTTCAACTCGGTGGCATATCCGCGGGAGCTTATCCCGGCACCCGCCGATAGACCTCGCGACGATGGGCGATGCGGACGACCAGGACAATGAGTTCGTCGTCGCGGACTTCGTAGAGCACGCGATGGTCGCCGACGCGGAGCCGTCTGAGCCCGCGGAGGTGGCCCTTCAGGGCGCTGCCGAGATGGGGGGTCTCGCCCAGCCGGTCGATGGCTGCGACGATACGGGTGCGATCGGCCCTTGCCACACGGCGAAGCTCCCTGGCCGCACTCTCCTTAATCCTGATCGAGAAGCGCACGCCGGACCTCGTCCCAGTCGAGCACCGGGTCGCTGGGGTCGCGCAGGCGGTCTATCGCGACGGAGAGGTCGTCGAAATCCTCAAGGTAGCGCTCGACGGCGAGGCGGATGACATCCGCCCGGCTGCGCCGGAGTTGCTTGGCGGCTGTGTCCAGGGCGTCGACAACCGGGTCGGGCAGTCGCGCCGTCACCTGTTGGGGCATGGCGACTCCGAAGCATTGCGATGCGATCGACATCACTTTACTTCACATCCATCCGAACGTCGATTTGTTCTCTGGCGGTTCCACTGCTTGTCTATGCTACGGCGCCGCTCCAACGGGCGGCATCCGGGCAATCGAGGAGGAAGGGCATGGAATACCAGGCGCTCAGATGGGAGGTGCGCGACAACCCGGAGCGGCCGGGCGAGAACTGTATCGGCGTGGTGACGTTCAACCGCCCGGAAGCGCTGAATGCGGTCGATGTCCGGATGCGGGTCGAGCTCGACATATTGTGCGACCAGATCCGCCACAACAGCCACGTGAAGGTGGTCGTGTTCACCGGCGAGGGGCGGGGATTCTCCGCCGGCGGCGACCTCAAGACCGAGGCCGGGCCGCTCGGCGCGGGCGAGGATCCCGATTTCGACATGGGGAATTTCGGCGCCTACAAGGAACTCGCCCACCTGTTCTTCAACGATCTCCGCCATCAGGTGCTCCAGCGCGCCTTCAAGAAGATCGAGGATTTGCCGCCGATCACGATCGCGGCGATCAACGGGCCGGCGGTCGGGATCGGGCTCGAGATCTGCACGCTCTGCGACCTCCGCATCGCGTCCGATCGGGCGAAGCTAGGCGAGGTCGCGGTGCCGGCGGGGTTCCTTCCCGAGTCCGGCGGCGCGCGGAACCTGCCCAAGCTGGTCGGCGTGGGGAAGGCGCTCGAAATGATCCTGACCGGACGGATCGTCGAAGCCGAAGAGGCCGAGCGCATGGGGCTCGTCGAGAGGGTCGTGCCGCACGACGATCTGCTCGACGAGGTCATGGCGCTGGCAGGGCAAATCGCCAGCAATCCTTATCTCTCGGTCCGCTACGCCAAGGAGCTGGTGAAGATGTACTGGAACGCCAACCGCAGCGACGAGGGCTGGGAGCGCGAATTCGCGGCGATCCAGGAGATTACCCGGACCGGCGACTGCCGCGAGGGCATCAGGGCCTTCGTCGGCAAGCGCAAGGCCGACTATCGCGGGCCGTATTACGAGAACTGGCCCTACGGCGAGGGCGACTGACCGCGTGATCCCCGAACGCGTCAACATCGCGACCGAAGTCCTCGAACGCCAGGCGGCGGAGCATGGCGGGCGGACCGCTTTCGTCTGGGAGGCGGGAGAGACGAGCTATGCCGGCCTGCGCGGCCGGGTCGCCCGCCTCGCCGGGGCGCTCGCCGACGCCGGCGTGGGACGCGGCACGAAGGTGCTGGTGCGGATGCCCAACTGCATCGAGTTCGCCGTCACCTTCCTCGCGCTCGCGCGGATCGGCGCGATCCCGGTGCTGGTCAACTCTCTGCTCGGTCCGGAGGAGGTCGACTATGTGTTCGACCACAGCGGAGCGGATTCGGCGGTGACGCTGGCGGATATCGCCGGTCCCGTCCTCGCGCACGGGGACCGGGTGCGGGTCTTCCTCTGGCGGGGAGAGCATCCGGGGGCGGTGAGCCTCGACGGGGCAGGAGGCGATCCGGTGTCGCCCGCCAATACCGGTGCCGACGAGCCTGCCTTCATGGTCTACACCTCCGGCACCACCGGCCGGCCCAAGGGGATCGTTCACGCCCATCGCTGGGTCGTGGCGCTCGGCGAGGCGAACCGCCATCGGGTTCCGCCGGAGCCATGCGACGTGGCGCTCGCGACCGGGGAATGGAGCTTCATCAGCGCCCTGGGTCACAACGTCGTCTTCCCGCTCCGGAACGGCGTGACGGCCGCGATCCTCGAAGGTCCGGCCCGGCCCGAGCGCGTGCTGGCGGCGGTCGAACGGTTCGAGGTCACGCTGCTCTATTCGGTCGCGACCGTCTATCGCCGCATCCTCGCCATCGAGGGGATCGAGGACCGCTACGACCTCTCGACCCTGCGCGGTTGCAGCGCGACCGGCGAGGCTTTGGAGGCCGCGACCTGGGAGGAGTTCAAACGCCGAGTCGGCTGCGACATCTGGGAGCATTACGGCGTCTCCGAGATGCAGATGGTGCTGGGGCAGGGGCCGCGTCACCCGGTGCGGCCGGGCTCGATCGGCCGTCCGGTCCCGGGCACGCGGGTGGCGGTGACGGACGAGGACTACCGGGTCCTGCCGCCCGGCGAGATCGGCCGGTTCCTGATCGCCGCCGACAGCCCCGGATTTTTCCTCGGCTATCACCGCGACGAGAAGATGACGGCGCGGGTCGTGCATGACGGCTGGTACCACACCGGCGATCTCGCCTGGCGCGACGGGGACGGCTATTACTGGATCGCTGGGCGCGAGGACGACTGCTTCAAGAGCCGCGGCATCTTCATTTCGCCCTACGAGATCGAGAACGCGCTGAGGGGCCACCCGGCGGTGGCCGAGGCCTGCGTCGTACCGCTGTCCGACGCCGAGATCGGGAACCGGATCCGCGCCGTGGTCGTCGCGCGCGAGGGCCATGGGGCCGCGGGCCTCGGCGAGGAGTTGAGGGAGGATCTGCGCAGTCGGATCGCGCGCTACAAGGTGCCCCACGTCATCGAACTCGCCGACGCGCTGCCCAAGAGCGCCGTCGGCAAGGTGCTCAGGCGCGAGGTCGCGGGCAGTTAGAAGCGGCGATTCCGCCTTTCCCTACCCGTCATATCGACCGGAGCCGACCTCCGGTCGAAATGACGGGGGGCGGGCCGGCGCATCTCACCCCTCCGGCGGGTCGAACTCGGACGGGAAGGGGTCGAGCGCGGCCAGCGCGTCGCGCACGAAGCGGCGGGCGAGGATCTCGTCCTGCGTCACTTCGCGCAGCGCCGGGTTGAGCTCGCGGAAGTCGGCGAACTGCGCGTCCCAATGGGCCGCCGACATCTCGCCGTTGACCGCGAAGCCGCCGTTGTCGCGTTCCTGGCGCCAGATCGCCCCGATCTCGTCGGCGGACAGTTCGACGATGGCGTTGCCGCGGAATACCCGCTCGAAGGCCGCGCCGTCGGAATGGAGTGTGCGCGAGGCCCGGATCATGCCGCGCGTCACGCGGGCGAGGATGTCCGACGATCGCGCCTCGAACGTCTCGGTGGTCGACAGGACGCCGTGCGGCTGGACCGGGACCAGCCGCTTGAGGTCGCCGAAACCGAGCAGGGTGCGGAGCTTGTCCGGATAGCGCGCGCTAAGCGACAGCGCTTCCTCCACCCTGATCAATGAGACGTCGATCGATCCGTCCAGCAGAGCCTCGATTCGCTCCGGCGGCGGGCCCAGCGCGCGCCATTCGATTTCGTCCTCGGCGATACCCAGCGCGCGCACCGTGAGGCGGGCCATGTGGTGGCTGAGCGCGCCGAACCCGTCGAGCCCCCAGGAGCAGCCGCGCAATCGGTCGGGGTCCTCTATGCGGCTCTGAACGACGAGGTTCTGGGCGAGCGCCCGCGCCATGGAAACCACGATCCGGACCGGCGCGCCGCCGGCGCGGGTGGCGAGCGCCGGACCCAGCCCGCCATAGGCGACATCGACCCTGCCGTCCAGCAGCGCCTCGATGGCGCGTACGCCGCCATGGACGGGCGTCCATGACGGCTCCAGCCCTTCGTCGCGCCAGAGACCGAGGTCGGTCGCCGCCGCGCAGGACAAATCGTCGACGCCGAAGGTCACGCCGGAGCCGGCGGCAAGGCGAACGGGAGTGGGGTCGGTCATGATCTTCTCCGGTTGGACGGTGCGGATCGCCCTTCGATACGCCGCTTCGCGGCTACTCGGGGTGAGGGTTTGGGTAGGTGGTCAAGTGTCCAGGCCTTCATCCCGGGTAGGCCCCGAAGGGGCCGTATCGTGGGACGGACGCCTGCGTACGAAGTGGAGGCTGGTGAGCGTCATCACCGTCTCGCCGTTCTGGTTGCGGGTCTCGTAGGAGATGCGGACCGCGTCGCGCCCGCCTTCCTCGCGGGCCGGCGAGACCTCCACGATCTCCGCGAACACCTGCAGCGTGTCGCCAGCCCGCACCGGTTTCAGCCAGCGCAGCCTGTCGATGCCGGGCGAGCCCATGCCGCAGGCCCGGAACGTGCCGGTGTCGACGAACAGACCGAAGGTGAGGGCGGCGGTCTGGTAGCCCGGCGCGACGATCCCGCCGAACATGGATCGGGCCGCCGCCTCCGGGTCGGTGTGATAGGGCAGGTTCGCATAGTTCCTGGCGAAGTCGACGATCTCGGCCTCGCCCAGAGTTTTCTTCGCGCTCTCGATGACCTGTCCGACGCGGAAGTCCTCGAAGTACAAGTCCGCGGTCACCCTATTCCTCCCCGGCCGCGATGGCCGCCAGCGTGTCGACCAATTCGCGCACGCCGTCAAGCCGGCGCGCCGCCACGGCCCATTCCCTCCGGACCACGAGGCGATGGTCCGGTCGAACTTTGGTACGTCCGAGATCGTCCTGGATATAGCGGATCAGCCCGGCGGGGTTGGCGAAGGTGTCGTCGCGGAAGGCCACCACCGCGCCCTTGGGCCCGGCGTCGAGCTTGTCGATCCCGGCGCGGCGGCATTGCTGCTTGATCGCGACGACATGGAGCAGGGTCTCGACCTCCTCGGGGAGGGGCCCGAAACGGTCGATCATCTCGGCGGCGAAAGAGTCCGTTTCCGCCCGGTCCGCGAGCCGCGCGATCCGCCGGTAGAGACCGAGTCGCACATCGAGATCCACGACATAGCCGGTCGGGATCAGAACCGGGAGGCCCACGGCGATCTGCGGGACCCAGTCGGTGGAGGCGGCATCGGTCGTTCCGCGCGCCTGAGCGACCGCCTCTTCCAGCATCTGCTGGTAGAGCTCCACCCCGACCTCGCGGATATGTCCCGACTGCGCCTCGCCGAGCAGGTTCCCGGCGCCGCGAATGTCCAGATCGTGGCTCGCCAGCGAGAATCCGGCCCCCAGTGTGTCCAGCGTCCGCATGACGTCGAGCCGCTTTTCCGCCGCGTCGGTCAGCACCCGGTCGGGCGGAAGGGTGAGATAGCAATAGCCGCGCAGCTTGGACCGTCCGATCCGGCCGCGAAGCTGGTAGAGCTGGGCGAGGCCGAACTGATCGGCACGATGGACGATCAGCGTGTTGGCGCGCGGGATGTCGAGTCCCGACTCGACGATCTGCGTGCTCAGGAGCACGTCGATCTTGCCTTCGTAGAAGGCGACCATCGTGTCTTCGAGCGCGCGCGTCGGCATCCGGCCGTGAGCGATGCGGATCGTGACGTCGGGCACCAGGGCTTCCAGCCGTTCGGCGACCTCGTCGAACTGGGAGATGCGCGGACAGACGTAGAAGGTCTGCCCGCCGCGGAAATGCTCCCGCATTATCGCCTCGCGGACGATCACAGGATCGAAGGGCAGCACGTAGGTCCGCACCGCGAGCCGGTCGACCGGCGGCGTGGCGATGGTGCTCATCTCGCGCACTCCGCTCAACGCCATCTGCAAGGTGCGCGGGATCGGGGTCGCGGTCATCGTAAGCACGTGGACGTTCGCCTTGAGCTGCTTGAGGCGTTCCTTGTGGGCGACGCCAAAATGCTGCTCCTCGTCGACCACCAGCAGCGCCAGGTTGCGGAACGCGATGCCCTTGGCGAGAAGAGCGTGGGTGCCGATCGCGATGTCGACCGTGCCGTCGGCCAGCCCCTTCCTGGTCGCGGCGGCTTCCTTCGCGGAGACCAGCCGCGACAGCTGGCCGATATTGACGGCAAGCCCGGCAAAGCGCTCGGTGAAGGTGACGAAATGCTGGCGCGAGAGGAGCGTGGTCGGCACCACCACCGCGACCTGTCCGCCCGCATGGACGACGTTGAATGCCGCCCTCAGCGCGATCTCCGTCTTGCCGAAACCCACGTCTCCGCATATCAGCCGGTCCATCGGCTGACCGCGGCCGAGATCCTCCAGCGTCGCGTCGATCGCCTCGACCTGGTCGTCGGTCTCGGTGAACGGAAAGCGCGCGCAGAACGCCTCGTAGAGCCCCGGCTCGGAGGCGACAGGCTCCGTCGCGTGCAGTTTCCTGGCCGCGGCAACCGCGATCAGAGCGTCGGCCATTTCGAGCAGACGCTTCTTCAGCCTCGCCTTGCGTTGTTGCCAGGCGGCCGTCCCCAGCCGGTCGAGCGCGGCGTCGGACTCGCCCGAGCCGTAGCGCGACAGCACTTCCAGGCTCTCGACGGGGACGTAGAGGCGGTCGCCGCCGGCATAGGTCAGGCGCAGGCAATCGTGCGGCGCGCCGTCGGCGACGACGGTCTCCAGCCCTTCGTAGCGTCCGATCCCGTGCTCGACATGGACCACGAGATCCTGCGGCGTGAGGTCGGACGCGTCCGAAATGAAGTCCTTCGCGCGCCGCCGCCGCGGCCGGGTCAGGCGCTCGCCGAGGATGTCCTGCTCGCCGACGACCAGAAGGTCGGGCGTCTCGAAGCCCTGTTCGATCCCCAGGACCGCGAGTCCCGCCCGGTCGGACGGCAGGTCCTCGATATCCGGCCAGCTCCCGACCGGGACCAGGCCGGCGATCCCGTGCTCCGCCAGCAACTGCCCCAAACGCTCCCTCGAGCCCGGGGACCAGGCCGCGACGACGACACGGGCTCCCTGGCGCCGGCGGGCCTCCAGCGTGCGGCGGACGCGGTCGAATACGTCCCCGTCCTCGCCGTCCGCCTCGGCCGCCGCGCCGGTAAAGGCCGGCGCCCGCCGTCCGCCGAAATTCGCCACCGAATCGAAGGCGCCTTGAGGCATGTCCTTGGGCGCGTCGTAAGGCCTGAAATAGCCCGATCTTCGCTCGGCCAGCAGCCCATCCCACTCCCCGGTGTCCAGGTAGAGGCGGTCGGGCGGTAACGGCCGGTAGGGCGGCGTGCGGTCCTGCCCCGCGCGCCCGGTCTCCAGGAACGTCTGCCGCGCGTCGTAGTAGTCAGCGATCATTTCGAGCCTGGCATCGCGTGCCGCGTCGATCAGGTGTTCGAGCGTCACCATCGCGTCCGGCACGTAGTCGAACACCGTCTCCAGCGTCTCGTGGAACAGAGGCAGCCAGTGCTCCATGCCGATCTGTTTCCGCCCCTCGCTGACCGCCTGGTAGAGAGGATCCTCGGATGCCGCGCCGAACAGTTCGCGATAGGCGGCGCGGAAACGGCCGATGGAGGGCGGATCGAGGGCGATCTCGCTGATCGGGGAAAGCGCGAGCCGGTCCAGCGTGCCGGTCGTGCGCTGCGTTCCGGCGTCGAAGCTTCTGATCCCTTCCAGCGTGTCGCCGAACAGGTCGAGTCGGACCGGCCGGTCCGGCCCGGGCGGGAACAGGTCGACGATGCCGCCCCTGATCGCGAATTCCCCCGGTTCGCGCACCGTGCTCGCGCGCTGATAGCCGTTGCGGACTAGGAAGGCGGTGAGGCGGTCGAGGTCGATGGACTCTCCCGGCGCGGCGTCGAAGGAGGCTTCGCGCCAGACTGCGCGCGTCGGGAGGCGCTGCAGGGCGGCCGATACGGTGGTCAGGACGACCGCCGGACACTCCGCCGACGCATCCCCGTTCGCGAGCCGGGTCATGGTGTCCACCCGCTCCGCGACGATGTCGCTTGCCGGCGAGACGCGGTCATAGGGCAGGCAGTCCCAAGCCGGCAGTCGCAACACCGACAGCTCCGGCGCGAAGAAGGCGAGTCCTTCCACGAGACGGGCGAGGCGGGCATCGTCGCGGGCGATATGAAGGACCCGTGCGCCCGCGCCGCTGGTGGCGAGACCGGCGATGACACGGGCCTCCAGCGCCTCCGGCACGCCGGCGAGCAGCGCGCGCCCCGGACCGGCCGCGGTATCGATTTCGCGGGGAAGGAAGGCGGGTGAGTTCAAAGCGTGCTCTTGTAGGCCCGGAGCATGGCCATCACGTCGGTGTCGAACTCCGGAGGAACCGGGTGCAAGCCGATCACCCAGCCCAGCAGCTCGGGATCCGGGCGGTCCAGAAGGGCTTCCAACGCGTCGAGTTGCGCCCCGTCCAGAGTCTTGAGGGTCGTTCTTGCGAACCCTCCGATCACCAGGTCGCTTTCCCTGGTGCCCCGCCGTAGGCTGCGGAACAGGATGCGCTTGCGGCGCGCGTCGAGGCCTCGATCCACGAACGGTACTCCCACGGGGCGGAAAGCTAGACCTCTCGCACAGCGCCGCCGTTCGGGCAAGGGAGGGGAGGCGCCGCGCATCCGCTCGCTTGACGGCGGCGCGCGGCCGCTGTCCGATGGCCCGATTGCGTTTCTCAGGCACCGCCGATGCGCCCGGAAGTCCTGTTTCCCCTCTTCGCCGAGATTCGGACGCTGTCGGGCGTGGGACCGCGCATCGGCGCGGCGATCGAGCGCCTGGCCGGTCCCCGGTTCGTCGACTTGCTCTGGCACCTGCCGACCGGGATCGTCGACCGCCGGTTCTCGCCTCCCATCGCGAGTGCGCCGGACAAGGCGATCGTCACGATGACGGTCGAGGTCGACCGCCACGTCCTGCCCCCCAACCGGCGCGTTCCCTACCGTGTGGTCTGCCACGACGACACCGGGACGCTCGATCTCGTGTTCTTCAACGCCAAGGCGAATTATCTGGAAACCGCCCTGCCGGTGGGCGAGAAGCGGGTGGTGAGCGGCCGCGTCGAACGCTACCGGGATCGGCTCCAGATGACCCATCCCGACCGCATCGGCACGCCGGGAGAACTCGACGCAGTCAAAAGGGTCGAACCGGTCTACCCGCTGACCGCGGGGCTGACACCGAAGCCGCTCGGGCGGGTCGTGGCCGAGGCGATGAGCCGTGCGCCCGATCTGCCCGAGTGGAACGACCCTGCCTGGATGGCGCGCAATTCGTGGCCGGGCTGGCGCGAAGCGCTCGCCCAGGCACACGCGCCCGAGGAAGAGGCCGCGCTCCTGCCGTCGCATCCGGCACGTCAACGCCTCGCCTATGACGAGCTGTTGGCGAACCAGCTTACGCTTGCGCTGGTGCGCCGGCGGAGGCGCGGGCGGCCGGGCCGCGCGATCGCCGGCGACGGAAACCTGAGAAAGCGTGCGCTGGAGTCCTTCGGCTTCGCGCTGACGGCCGCGCAGAAAGCGGCCGTCGCCGACATCGCCGGCGACATGGAAGCGCCCGATTGCATGATCCGCCTGCTCCAGGGCGATGTCGGCAGCGGCAAGACCGTGGTCGCCTTCCTCGCGATGCTTGCCGCGGTCGAGGCCGGCGCGCAGGCCGCGCTGATGGCGCCGACGGAAATCCTGGCGCGGCAGCATTTCGCGACCATCGAGCCGGTCGCGAATAGCATCGGGGTTTCCATCGCCCTCCTTACCGGACGCGAGCGCGGCGCGAATCGGAAGCGGATATACGCCGATCTTGCAAGCGGGGCGACGTCGCTCGCCATCGGGACGCATGCCCTGCAGGAGGAGGGTGTCGGGTTCGCGGATCTCGCGTTCGCCGCGATCGACGAGCAGCATCGCTTCGGTGTCGACCAGCGCGTGGCCCTTGCCGACAAGGGACGCGCGGTGGACGTGCTGGTGATGACCGCGACGCCGATCCCGCGCACCCTGACGATGACGGCCTATGGCGATATCGACGTATCGCGGCTGCACGAAAAACCGCCGGGCCGTCCTCCCGTCGACACGAGGGTCCTGCCGGTCGGCCGGCTGAACGACGTGATCGCGCGTCTCCGCCGCGCGATCGCGAACGGGGCGCGCATCTATTGGGTTTGTCCGATCGTCGATGAGTCGGAAACCCTCGACCTCGCGGCGGCGACCGAACGGCACTCGGCGCTCGAAACGCTGTTCGGCGACCGCGTCGGTCTTCTGCACGGGCGAATGAAGGGCGCCGACAAGGACGCCGTCATGGCGCGCTTCTCGGCCGGCAGCATCGACATCCTTGTGGCGACCACGGTGATCGAGGTGGGTATCGACGTTCCGGAAGCCTCGGTCGTGGTGGTCGAACGCGCGGAGCGATTCGGACTTGCCCAGCTGCATCAGCTGCGCGGCCGCGTCGGCCGCGGCGACCGCGCCTCCTTCTGCCTGCTGCTCTATGGAAGCCCGTTGACCGAGACCGCCCGGGCGCGGCTCAACGTGATGCGCGAGACCGATGACGGCTTCGTGATCGCCGAGGAGGATCTGCGTCTGAGGGGCGCGGGAGAATTGCTCGGCACCCGGCAGTCCGGTCTGCCGGATTTTCGCCTTGCCGACCTTTCCGCCCATGCCGATCTCCTCGACGTGGCGAGCGACGACGCGCGGGTGATCGTCGAACGCGACGCCGGGCTCGAAACGCCCCGGGGCGAGGCGCTCCGGACTCTTCTCTACCTGTTCGAGAGAGACGCCGTGGTCAGGACCGCGCGGTCAGGTTGACCGACGCTCGCGCAGATCCTCGATTTCCGCCGGTTCCCCTTGGCTTTCTTCGTACGGGATCGTCCGCGCGTCGAGCGCCGCGGGCGCGACTTTCTTGATTTTCCGCTCTTCGGGGCTTCGGTGATCCTCCGGCGTCACGATGCCGCCGGAGACGACCATCTTGATTCCCTCCTCGACGGTCATGCTGAGGACGACCAACTCCCTTCTCGGAACGAACAGGAGATAGCCGGAGGTGGGGTTCGGTGTGGTCGGAAGGAACACGTTCACCACCTCGTCGCTGGTGACGTTCTGCACCTCGCCGAGCGTTTTTCCCGTGATGAAGCCGATCGCCCAGCTGCCGCGTCTGGGATACTCGAACAGCACCACCTGCCGGAACGCGGTCGATTGCTGCCGCAGCACGGTCTCGAAGATCTGCTTGGTCGCGCTGTAGACGCTGCGGATCACCGGCATGCGGGCAAGCAGGCGCTCCGTCATCTTGACTCCGAAACGCCCGACCGCGCCCGCCGCCATCGCGCCGATCAGCGTGAGCAGCACGAACGAGATTATCAGCCCGAGACCCGGAATTCCGAACGGGAGGTACGTTTCCGGGTTGTAGGCCGCCGGAATCAACGGCGTGATC
This sequence comes from Defluviicoccus sp., assembly GCA_022826125.1. GTDB lineage: Bacteria > Pseudomonadota > Alphaproteobacteria > MPNO01 > MPNO01 > MPNO01. Next base: position 33,435 of record JAJDVM010000230.1, on the reverse strand, counting down.
TTGCCGTCGATCCAGTTGATGATAAGCCAGGCGAGGTAGAAGGTGATCGCGATCGGGGCGGTCACCAGAACGCCGGCGAAGAAATAGGCCCGGATATGCCGCATGATGCGCAACCGCATGCGCCGCCCGCGCCGCCTGCGGCGACGCGTGCCCGGCCTCGGCTGGTCGGTCTGGTCCATCCCTGCTTCCCGCTCCTTCCAACCCCCGCCGCGCGCCTGCGGAACGCGTAGGCGCGCGGTCCACCCGGCGTTCCGCCGCGTGCGGCACCCGTCTATTCGATAAATCGTATCGCGCGGTCCGGAATTCCAGCCCCCCTGGCCGCAACGGCGCTCGCGCGACTTGCCCGGGTGGGGCTTCAGGCGACGTTGAGATAATGGAGGCTGAACATACCGGCCGGGTCGGTCCACGCCTGCACCGGCTCGTAGTTCGCCTCCCGGCAGAGACCCTGGAACTGCTCGATGCTGTACTTGTACGAGTTCTCGGTATGGATGGTTTCGCCGGCGCGGAAGTCGAAGGATCGGTCGCCGATCCTCGCGGTCTGGTCGCACTCGCTGACCAGATGCATTTCGATCCGCCCTCGATCCCGGTTGTAGACCGCGTCGTGGGAAAAGGCCGACAGGTTGAAATCGCCGTCGAGTTCCCGGTTGATACGGGCCAGCAGGTTCTCGTTGAATGCCGCCGTCACACCCTCGCGGTCGTTATAGGCCGCGATCAGCGTATCCTCGTCCTTCTTGAGATCGACCCCGATCAGCATCGATCCGCCCGGGCCGATGGTCTCCGCGGAGCGTTCGAGAAACTCATGCGCTTCCTCCGGCGAGAAATTGCCGATGGTCGAGCCCGGGAAGAAGCCCAGCCTGCGGCCCGTGGCGCCGTTCTCCTGCCCCATGCTGAGAGGCTGGGTGTAATCCGCCCAGACCGCCTCCACGTCGAGTTCGGGAAATTCCCCGGCAAGCGCGGTCGTCGAGTCGATCAGGTGCTCTCTCGAAATGTCGATCGCCGTGTAGGTGGCGGGCTCGTCCAACTGGTCGAGCAGCAGCTTGACCTTCACGCTCGATCCGCTGCCGAACTCGATGACGTGGCAGGCCCGGCCGCTGAGTTCGGCGAACTCTCCGCCGTGCCGTTCCAGGAGCGAGATCTCGGTACGGGTAGGGTAGTACTCGTCGAGCTCGCAGATACGATCGAACAGGGCGGAGCCCGTCTTGTCGTAGAAGAACTTGCAGGGGAGCGTCTTGCGTTCTCTGGACAGGTTCTCGAGGACTTCCGTCTTGAAGTCTTCCATTTCCGGTCCTTCATCGCGGAACCGGATTTGCCCTCGCGCATCGGTTTCTTGCATCGCGCGGCGGAAACTAGTCGGCGACCCGCCGCGGCGCAAGCCGGGCGCTGTGTCCCGCCCGGTTACCCGGTCCCCATCACCCCGACCGTGCAGCCGACGGCGAAGTCCGGCACCGGGTCGTAGTGCCATATCTCCCCCTTCGCCCCGTCCACGGCGCCGGCCACGGCGATGAAGGTGCGGATCTCGAAGCCGCCCTGACCCCCGTCCCGGTAGGTCTCGGCGTCGTTGTAGGACAGCAGCGCGTCCCGGTCGTTGGCGGTGAGCCGATCGAGAAACGCGCGGTCCCAGTCCTCGTTGATCTTTCCCGAGTCCGGCGTCGCCGGCCAGTGCGAGATCCCGCCGGTGCCGATCAGGGCGATCCGTTCCGGCACCGCGTCGCAGGCGCGCCTGAGCGCTTCGCCGAACGCATAGGACCGGTGGACCGGCGTGAGCGGCGGTCCCTGACAGTTGATGTTGGCGGGGATCACCGGCAGGTCGTAGCGCGGCGTCAGGAAATGCAGCGGAACCATGATCCCGTGATCGAACTTCCACTCTTCCGCGTAGGCGACGTCGACATCCCGCAGCACCCGCTCGATCAGTCGGCGCGCGAGATCGGCGTTGCCGGGGATCGTCGCGCGGGGGATGGCGAGCCACTCCGGATCCTCGATCGGGCCCTCGAAGCTGTCCGCCATGCCGATGCAGTAGGCCGGCATGTTGTTCATGAAGAAATTGGCGAAATGCTCCGCTCCGACCACCAGCAGGGCGTCCGGCTCCGCCGCCTCGATGGCCTCCCGCATCCGGCCGTAAGCGGCATGCAGGCGGTCGAGGCGGTCTGGCTCCACGCGGTCGGCGCGCCCGGTGATGCCCGGGGCATGGCTGCACACGCCGGCGAATACGAGGCTCATCCGCCGGTCTCCCCCACCATCGCGTATAGGCCCGCCCGCACCGGTCCGTGGCGCCGCACGCCCTCGCGCATCGCTTCGAGATAGTCGTTCCACGGATATCCCCGGAGCGCCGCGTAGTGCATCAAGAGTTGCCCGTTCACGCCAAGCACGTAGAGAAGCCCTATGTCCGGCTCGCGGATCGCCCGGCTCTCTTCATCGGTCATCGGATATTCCTGCAACAGCGCCTCGAAGTCCTCCTCGTAACGCTGCCGCGTATGAGGATCGCGGTTGAGCTGGTAGATCAGCTTCTGGACCGAATAAAGGCTCATAGCACGTTCCGTTTCCGCAGCGTGTCGATCTCCTCCTCCGAATAGCCCAGATCGGCGAGGATGGCGCATGTGTGCTCGCCCATTTCCGGCGAGGCGTTGCGCAGCCGCCACGGAGTCCGGTGGAACCGCACCGGCTGGCCGACCAGCTCGATGCGGCCCCGGGTCGGATGATCGACCGGTGCCGCCATGCCGATATGCCTGACCTGCGGGTCGGCGAACGTCCGGTCGAGGCTGTAGACCGGGCCCGAAGGCACGCCCCCGCGGTTCAGCCGCTCGACCCATTCGGCCGTCGTGGCGGTGCGGGTGACCGTCGCGACGGCCTCGTTGAGCGCGGCCCGGTTCCTGCCCCGCGCGGGCCCGTCGGCAAATCGAGGGTCGCCCAGCAACGCCTCCGTGCCGAGTGCCGCGCAGAGACGCGAGAACATCTCGTCCCCCGACGCCGCGATGTTGATGAAGCCGTCGGCGGTCTCGAACATCCCGGTCGGCATGTAGAGCGGGTGGTCGTTGCCGGCCTGCGGGGCGACCTCGCGGTCGACGGTCCAGCGCGCCGCCTGGAAATCCATCACCGCGATCTGCGCGGCGAGCAGCGAGGAATCGACCCACTGGCCCTCACCGGATATTTCGCGCTCCAGCAGCGCGGCCATGATCCCCATCGCGCAGTAGAGACCCGCCGTGATGTCGGCGATCGCTGTTCCGGCGCGCACCGGCCCCTGTCCCGGATGTCCGGTGACCGACATCAGCCCGCCCATGCCCTGCGCCACCTGGTCGTATCCCGGCCGGTCGGCATAGGGGCCGTCCTGGCCGAAACCCGAGATGCTCCCCAGCACGATGCGCGGGTTGACCGCCCGGAGCGACTCGTAGTCGATCCCGAGCCGGTCCTTCACCCTCGGACGGTAGTTCTCGACCACCACATCGGCGGTCCCGACCAGCTTCATGAATATCTCTCGGCCCGCCGGCGCCTTCAGGTTCAGCGTCATGGAACGCTTGTTGCGGTGCAGGTTCTGGAAGTCCGACGACTTGCGCCCGCCATTGTCGCCGTCGCCCTCGGGGTCCGGTGCCTCGATCTTGATCGTGTCGGCGCCCCAGTCGGCGAGCTGGCGTACGCAGGTGGGTCCCGACCGGGCGCGCGTAAGGTCGAGCACCTTGAAACGGGACAGGGGCAGGGAGGTATCGGTCATCAGCGAGAACCCGACAGCCGGCGTGGCGGCGGATTGTAGTGCAACGGGCGCGAGAGCGTCGATATGACAGGTTCGCCCCTCAATCCTCCTCGCGCAGGATCTCCCTCTGGGTACGGCCCTTGTATTCGGTGCGAAGCAGGCCCCGGCGTTGCAGTTCCGGGACGACGAGGTCGACGAACTCCTCGATGGCGCCCGGCGTATGGGTGGGAGACAGCATGAAGCCGTCGCCGCCCACCTCGTCCATGAAGGCCTCCATCTGGTCCGCGATGCCGGCCGGCGTGCCGACGAATTGGGGGAGGCCGACGCTCTGGCCGTGCCGCGCGGCGACTTCCGCCACCGTCATCGGCGTGCCGTCGGGTTTGCGGAAGCGGGTGCGGAAACGGTGCAACTCGGGCTCCGGCCGCTCCGCCATGATCGCATCGGGCGGCAGCTTTGAAAGGTCGAAATCGAGATGGGCCGAGAGGATCGCCATGCCGCCCTCGAACGGCACCAGAGAGTTATGTTCTTCCTGCCGCTCACGCGCCTCGGCGTCCGTCTCGCCGATGATCGGCTGCATCCCGTACAGGATCTTGCAGCCGTCGGGGTCGCGGCCGAGATCCGACATCAGCCCCTTGATCGAGGCGTAGTAGGCCGCCGCATCCACGGCACGAGGCTGAATCGCGAAGATCGCATCGGCGTACCTGGCCGCGAAGTCCTGCCCCTTGGGGGATGTGCCGGCCTGCAGGATCGCCGGGCCGTTCTGCGGCGAGGGGGTGACGTTGAGCGGACCGCGCGACCTGAAGAAACGGCCCTCGTATTCGATGCGCCTTACCCTGGCGGGATCGGCGAACACCGCTTTGTCCCGGTCCATCATCACCGCGCCCTCGTCCCACGAATCCCAGAGCCTGCGGCAGACCTCCATGAACTCGTGCGCCCGGTCGTAACGCGTCTCCGCCGGCTGGCGGTCCTCGCCGTAGTTCGCGGCCTGGTTGCTGTTGAGCGAGGTGACCACGTTCCAGCCCGCCCGCCCGCGCGTCAGGTGGTCGATCGTCGCCCAGAGGCGCGCCGCGTAGAACGGGTGGGCGTGGCTTACAGAAAACGTGGAGGCGATGCCGATCCGTTCCGTCACCGCGGCGATGAAGGAGAGGAGGGGAATCGGGTCGTGCTCCGGCGCCTGGGCCGCGCTGCGGAGCGAGGGTCCGAGGCTCCCGGTATAGGTGTCGGCGATGTAGTTGAGGTCGGCGAAGAACACCATGTCGAAGCGGCCGCGCTCGCAAACCCGCGCGATGTGCTGGTAAAGCTCCGGGCGGTCCCACGCGTAGCCCGCCTCCGCCGTCTTCGGATGCCGCCACATGGCGAGGCTGTGATAGGTCGGCCCGTGCACAAGGAACTGGGCCAGGTGCATTTTCTTCTTTTTCTCCATCGCGGCGGAGTTTGCGGCCTCCACGCGGACCCGGCAAGCGTCCCGCCTATCCCGCCACCCGGCGCCGGACCGTGGCGAAAGTCGCGAGCGCCACCAGGGCAAGGATTCCGGCGATCAGGAAGACGAGTTCCGGCTTGCCTGCGTCGAGGATCCAGCCGAACACCAGCGGCATCGCCGCGGTGCCGACATGCCCGCCGGTGGAGACGAAACCGAACACCTTGCCGTGCGCGCCCGCCGGTGTCGCCGCATAGACCATCAGGTCGCGGGTTCCCTGGACGATGCCGCGCAGCAGGCCGGTCAGGGTGAGCAGCGCGACGACCGCCGCCACCGGCAGCGACGCCTGGCCGAGCACGATCATCAGCACCCCCGCCCCGGTGAGCCCAATGACCGCGGTGAGCCCGCGCGCGGCGATCCGGTCGGCGAGCACGCCGCCGGCCAGGATGCCGATGGCGGCGCCGATGACGAACCCGGTCAGCGCTCCGTTGGCGGTGGCGAGCGCATAGCCGTGCATCTCCACCAGCGCCGAGGGGGCGAAGGTGCGGATGCCGGTAAAGGCGGTGTTGAGGATGACGAAGAACAGGAAGCAGAGCAGAATCGGCACTGTCAGCAGCAGCGCCGCGCCCGCCCGGATACCCGTTGCCGGGGCGTCGCGCGGCGTCGCCGCGGCCGCCGCCTCGACGCCGTCCGCGCCGCGCAGCATGTGCGCGAAGGGAATCAGCCCGAGCGCCACCGCGACCCCGGTGAGCCCGACCAGCAGGAACGCCGCGCGCCAGTCCCAGAGCGCGGCGAGGCCGATCATCAGCCCGGGCGCGACGGCGCTCCCGATATGGCCGCTGAAGGAATGCAGGGTATAGGCGCGGCCCAGCCTGCCCTCCGGCACCGCGCGCGACAGGATCGCGTAGTCCGCCGGGTGGTAAACCGAATGCGCGAGCCCGGCGACGGCGATGGCGAGCAGCAGCGACCAGTAGGACCCCGTCGCCGCGACCGCGGCGATCGCCGCGCCCTGGATGACGAGCCCGCCGATCAGCACCGCGCCGCCGCCGATGCGGTCGACCACGAAGCCCATCGGCACCTGGCCCGTGACGGCAGCGATGCTGAAGACGCTCACCAGCAGGCCGAGCGCGGTGTAGCTCGCATCGAGGTCGAGCAGCAGCAGCGGGATCAGCGGCGGCAGGGCGAGCTGGTAAATGTGGCTCATGAAATGGGCGGCGCCGACCAGCGAGATCACGCGGACGGACTGCGCCACTCCTGCCGCCTGTGCGCTCATCCGGCGTACCGCCCCTTGACGTTTGCGAAGGTCAGAAGCGCCATCGCGATGAACGCCGCCGTGATGCAGAAGATCCAGCGCGGGTCGAAATTGTCGAGTGCCCAGCCGAACAGGAAGGGGACCGTCCCGGCGGCCAGGTTGGCACCGCTCGAGGCGAAGCCCATCGCCCTCCCCATCGCGCCGTCCGGCGTCACCGAGCGCAACAGCAGATCCCGCGAGGGCATCAGGAAGCCGAGCGCGAAGCCGATCGCGGCGAGCGTGGCGGTCAGGAGGAGGAAGGGCATTGGCACCGTGCCCGCGAGCACGATCAGCAGCGCCGCCGGGCCGAGGGTCATCGCCGCGGTGCCGATCCGGGGACCTACCCGGTCGGCATAGTCGGCGCCCACCAGCGAACCCACCGCGCTCCCTACCACCAGCCCGAACAGCGCTGCGTTGACTTCGGCGAGCGGGGTCTGGAAAAGCCGGTCGAGCGCGGCGACCGCGAATGCGCGGAGCCCGCCTGCGCCGGCCATCTGGAAGACGAAAAAGGCGAAGCACATCAGGATCGGCGCGCTCAGCAGGAAGCGCAGCCCCGCCTTCGTGCCGACCGGCGCCTTCGCCCCGGTTGCCGTGCCGCTCCGCCGATCCTCGCGCAACAGGTCGCGGTAAAGGAACAGCGCCACGGCGACGAGGACGCCGATCGCGCCGATCGCCAGGAACGCGGCGCGCCAGTGCCAGAGCTCGGATACCGTCACCATGAAGACCGGCGCGATGGCGAATCCGACATTGCCGGTGAAGGTGTGGATGCCATAGGCCCGCCCCAGCCGGCGCGGCTCGACCGTCGCGGTGAGAATGGCGTAATCGGCCGGGTGGTAGACGGTGTGCGCGAGACCGGCGACGCCCATGCACGCGAGGAGTTGCCAATAAGCGTCGACGAGCCCGATCGACGCGATTGCGGCGCCTTGCACGGCCATGCCGAGGATCAGCAGCACCCGTCCGCCCATCCGGTCCACCAGGAAACCGACCGGAATCTGGCCCAGCCCCGCGGCAAGCCCGAAGACGGTGAGCGCCAGCCCGAAATCGGTGTAGCTCAGCCCGAGCGAGACCGTGAGCACCGGAATCAGCGTCGGCACGACCAGGAAATAGGCGTGGCTCAACATGTGAGGCACGCAGACCAGCGCGATCACCCTGGCATCGCGGGTTACTGCGGCATCCAATGTCGCCATGGATTTCCTGTCGCGTCTTCAGGGCAGGCGCCGGGCACCATACGCCGCCGGTCCGCCCTTCGCCATGCGCCGGGAAAAGCGTTGCGCCGCTTACGTCCAATCGCGAGGATGACCGCCGTTCCGATCAGGCGAGGCCGCACAAGATGAAATTCTCGTTCTTCATGATGCCCGTCCACCATCCGAGGGAGAACCCGACGCTCGCCTTCGAGCGCGACATCGGGCTGATCCATCTCGCGGACGAGCTGGACTACGACGAGTTCTTCATCGGCGAGCATCATTCCGGAGGGTGGGAGACCATGCCGGCGCCCGAGATGGCTCTCGCCATGGCGGCGGCGAAAGCGCACCGCATCCGCCTCGGCACCTCGGTCATCAGCCTGCCGTTCCACCACCCGTTCCACGTCGCCGAGCGGATGGCGTTTCTCGACCACCTGACCCGCGGGCGCGCGATCCTCGGCGTCGGGCCGTGCAACCTTGCCACCGACAAGAAGCTCTTCTCGATCACCGACGACCGGCTCTACCCGATGATGTACGAGGCGATCGACGTGATCGTGCGGCTGCTCGAGTCCAGCGAGCCGTTCAGCCATCGGGGCGAGTTCTGGTCCTTCGACGATCTGCGCCTCCAGTTGCTTTCCTACCAGCGGCCTCGAATGCCGCTCGCCATCGCGACGTCCGGCACGCAGGCCAATCTGGAGCTCGCCGGGCGGCACGGCATGCTGTTGCTGCAGCCGGTCGGAAAGAACCTCGCCGCACATTACGGCGATCCGAAGTCCCAATGGGCCCAGGTCGAGGCCGGCGCGACCGCGGCGGGCAGGACCGCCGACCGCGGAAACTGGCGGCTCGCCACCGCGATCCACCTCGCCGAAACCCGCGACCGTGCCTGGGACGAGGCCGCCGAAGGGCTGATGTCCGAGGCCGAGTACTTCTCCGCCATCGGCCTCAAGCCGGCCTATGAGGAGTATCCGGGCCAGCCTTTCGCCGATTTCACTCCGGAATCCTGCGTCGAGCGCCGCGATTTCGTGGTCGGCACGCCGGACGACATGATCGCCTGGATCGAGCGGAAGCAGGAGGAGACCGGCGGCTTCGGCGGGGTGATGCTGACCACCCACGAATGGACCGACCACGAGAAATACCGGCGGACGCTCGACATGGTCGCGCGCTACGTGATGCCGCATTTCCGCGGCAGCAACCGCATCCTCCACGAGGAGTGGGAGGACATCCGGAGCCAGGTCCGCGAGGACGGCAAGATCGTCCTCGACCCTGAACGCCCGAGCAACCTCGCCACCGTCGCGCGCTGAGCGCCGGGGATCGGAGGCAAGACATGACCATCGACATCTACACCCACATCTTTCCCGGCGATTTCTACCGCCACATGTCGAAAGCCGCGCCCAGGCTCGAGAACATCGGCAAGCGGATGCAACAGGTGAAGATGATCCACGACCTCGACATCCGCTTCCGGCTGATGGACGAGTTCGGCGAGTACGGGCAGGTGATTTCGCTTCCCAACCCGCCGCTCGAGGACATCGCCGACCCGGCCACGGGAGCGGAGCTTGCGCGGATCGCCAACGACGCGATGGCGGAGCTGGTCCGTCTTCACCCGGACCGGTTCGTCACCTTCATCGCCGCGCTCGCTATGCACGACATGGACCGGGCGATGGACGAGCTGCACCGGTCGATCCGCGACCTTGGCGCACGCGGCGTCCAGATCTTCACCAATGTCGGCGGAAGGCCGCTCGACGAGCCCGAGTTCCAGCCCCTGTTCGACGCGATGGCGGAATACGATTTGCCGATCTGGATGCACCCGGCGCGCGCCGCGGACATGCCGGACTACAAGGCCGAGGAGCGCTCGCGCTTCGAGATGTGGTGGTGCTTCGGCTGGCCCTACGAGACCTCGGTCGCGATGGCGCGGCTGGTGTTCTCCGGGCTGTTCGACCGCCACCCGGGGATCAAGATCATCACCCATCACATGGGAGGGATGATCCCGTTCTTCGACGGCCGCATCGGCCCTGGCATGGCGGTGCTGGGCCAGCGCACCACCGACGAGGACCATTCGGAGGTGCTGTCGTCGCTGGAGAAGCCGCATCTCGACTATTTCAGGATGTTCTACGGCGACACCGCGATGTTCGGCTCCAATCTCGGCATCAAGTGCGGGCTCGAATTCTTCGGGATCGACCACGCGGTGTTCTCGACCGACTGCCCGTTTGCGCCGGTGCGGGAAACCTTCCGGTCGATCGAGGATCTCGACCTCTCGGAAGAAGACGAGAAGAAGCTCTACGGCGGCAACGCAAGGCGGCTGATGCGCCTCGACGATGACTGAGCCGTTCGTTATCCGCGGCGGCACCGTCGTCGACGGAAGCGGCGCGCCCGGGCGGATCGCCGATGTGGTCATCGAGAACGGCCGCATTCAGGCGATCGGCGACGATCTGACGACCGGCGGAGCGGCCGTCGTGGACGCCGCCGGCAAGGTCGTCGCGCCCGGCTTCATCGACATCAAGACCCACTCCGACTGGACGCTGCCGCTGATGCCGCTGTCGGAGAGCAAGGTGCGCCAAGGGGTCACCACCGAGGTCATCGGCCATTGCGGCTATTCCTGCGCGCCCGCGCTGCCGGGCAAGGCCGACGCGCTGAAGCAGTATCTGAGCCCGAGTGCGCCGTGGCTCGATTTCGTCGAGACCGACTTCGCCGATTACGTGCGGACCTACCCCGCGACCTCGGTCAACCGGGTCATGCTGGTCGGGCACAACACGCTCCGCCTGATGACGATGGGGATGGAGGACCGACCGCCGGAGCCGCACGAGCTCGCGGAGATGACGAGTCTCCTCGAAGAGGCGCTCGCCGCCGGTGCGCTCGGCATGTCGTCCGGCCTGTTCACCGCGCCCGGCTCCTATGCCGAGGGGGAAGAGCTGGTCGCGCTCGGCCGTGTGCTCAGGCGTCGCGGCGCGCGCTACTTCACCCATCTCCGGGACGAGTCCGACACGGTCTTCGATTCGGTCGAGGAGTCGATCGAGTTCGCCCAGCAGACCGGCGTTCACGTCCAGATCGTCCACATCAAGCTGTCCGGTATGGACAACTGGGGTGCCGCGGAACGCCTGCTGGACCGGCTGGAAGAGGCGCGGCGGGGCGGCGCCCAGATCGACTGCGACCAGTACCCGTACGAGGCCGCCAGCAATCCGCTCCGCAACCTGTTTCCGAGCTGGCTGCAAGAGGGCGGGATCGACGCCATGCTCGACCGGCTCGGCAGCGCCGATGTCCGCGCCCGAGCCCGTGCGGAGGTCGACGCCGGGGGGCTCAACAATTTCGGTCGCATTCCGTCGTGGGATGCGGTGCGCATCTCGATATCCCCCGACCGGCCGCAATACGCGGGCCGCACCGTCGAAGACATCGCGGCGGAGCAGGGGAGCGATCCGTTCGAGGCGGCGCTCGACTACCTGGTGGCCGACCGCGGCCAGACCCGGGTGCTGGTCTCCTCGATTTCCGAGGACGACATCCGGACGCTAATCGCCTCGCCGAGCGTGATGGTGGGCTCCGACGGGAACGCGGTCGCGCCCTACGGCACCACGGGGCAGGGGAAGCCGCATCCCCGCTTCTACGGCACATTCGCCCGCATCCTCGGCCGCTATGTCCGCGAGTTCGGCCTGATCCCGATCGAAACCGCGATCCACAAGATGACCGGCGCGTCCGCCCGCGCGCTCGGGATTTCGGGGCGCGGGCTGCTCCACGAGGGCTTCGCCGCGGACGTAACCGTTTTCGATCCCGAAACCGTCGCGGAAACGGCGACCTACCGGCACCCGCACAGCTACGCCCAGGGCGTCGAGCGGGTCTGGGTCAACGGCGTACCGGTGTTCGCCGAGGGCGAACATACCGGCGCCACGCCGGGCACGGTTCTCGGCCGGGCATAGGCCGTTCGATCCCTGACAGAAGCTCTGCCGGAGTTCTATACTGGCTCCGACACACGCGTTCGAACGGGAACGGACCGATGACCGAATACCATGTCGAAAAACTGAGCCCGGCGCTCGGCGCGCGCGTCACCGGGCTCGATCTGCGCGAGGAGGTCGACGAGGAGACCGTCGCCGGACTGCGCAAGGTTTTCGTCGACAACGCGGTGCTCTGTTTCCCCGGTCAGAAGGTCTCGGCGCAGGATCAGGCCCGCTTCGCCGGCTTCTTCGGCCGGGTCGATGCCGGTTTCCGCCCGCCCTCCTACCAGCTCGACAACACCAACAAGAAGCGCGGCGTGATGCTGGTCACCAACATCCGCAAGGACGGCAAGCAGATCGGCTCGCTGCCGGACGGCGAGATGCACTTCCACTCCGACGGCTCACACCGCGACGTGCCCTACCGCGCCACCACGCTGTTCGCGATCAAGATCCCCTCGCGCGGCGGGGAGACCCTCTTCGCCAACCTCGCCAACGCCTACGACGCGCTTCCCGAAGATCAACGGTCGCGCCTCGAGGGGCTGAAGGCGAACCACGCCTATCGCTACGATCTGGTAACGCGCGATCTCAACGACGACAGCCGGACCGACCTCAACCGGGCCGTCCATCGTCTGGTCAAGACCCATCCGGATACCGGGCGCAGGACACTCTATCTCAGCCGCCTGATGACCCAGAACGTGGTCGGCATGGACAAGGAAGAGAGCGAAGCGATCCTGCTGCCGCTGTTCGACCACATCGAGAAGCCCGAGTTCGTCTACGCCCACAGCTGGACCCCGGGCGACCTGGTGATCTGGGACAACCGGACGGTCAATCATGCGCGGAACGACTTCCCGGCGGAAGAGGACCGGCTGCTCAGGCGCTACACGGTCTCCGAGCCCGCCTGACCGGGAGGGGCCGGTGTTCGTCCGCAACAGCTGGTACGCCGCCGCGTGGTCCGGGGAGGTCGGTCCGCGCCAGCCGCTTTCGCGCACGGTGATCGGCGAGCGTCTGGTGCTCTACCGCGAGCCGGACGGGACCGCCGCCGTTCTGGAAGACCGCTGCGCGCATCGCTCCATGCCGCTGTCGCTCGGGCGGATCGCCGATGGCGGCCGCCTGGTCTGCCCCTATCACGGGCTCGCCTACGATTCGACGGGCGCCTGCGTGCATGTCCCCGGACAGGACGACCCCGGCAAGATCCGCATCCGCGCCTACCCGGTCGAGGAACGCGCGGGAGTGGTGTTCGTCTGGATGGGACCCCCCGGACAGGCGAACGAGGCCCTGCTTCCCGATTGCGGCTGGCTGGAGCGGCCCGGCTGGCACAGGACCGACCTCTACCGGCGCGCCGAGGCGAACTACCTGCTGCTCAACGACAACCTCGCCGACCTGCTGCATGTCGCCTTCCTGCATATCCCGTCCGGCGGCGGCAACGTGGACATGGGCGATGCCCAAACGACTCTCGATGTCAACGGCTTCGGCTACGACTTCCAGCGCCACAGCCGCGACATCCCCGCGCCCGCGGGCTACCGCCGTCTGTCCAACGCCGAGGGTAATATCGACCGCTGGCACGTCGTCGAGTTCCGCGGGCCGACCTTCTGGCGGATCCATACCGGCGTCGCCGAGACCGGCAGCGGCGGGCCCGACAGCGAGCTGCCGGCGGGAGCGGGACGCTGGGCGATCCGCCCGCATCACTTCGTCACCCCGGAGACCGAAACCAGCACGCACTATTTCCAGTCGGTCGCCCACGAGACGCCGCCCTCCTCCGATTCCTGGCGCTTCCTCAACAACGTGATCGAGGAGGACGTCTGGGCCATCGAGCGCCAGCAGGAGGCGCTCGACCGCTGCCCCGACATCCCCATGCAAACCATCCCGAGCGACGAACCGACGCTGGCCATGCGCGCGATCGTGGAGAAGATGACGGCGGTGGAGAGCGGCGGGGTGAGCTGAGGGCTCGAAAAGGCTACGCCGCGCTTGAATTACGAGGAAGTGCGCTTTAGGTTACATGTAACCAATATGGAGCGGCTAGTGGCAAGCGCTTCGAATAGGCCAATAGGACCGTCCGACAAGGTTCGAAGGCACCGCGCCCGATTGCGTGAACAGGGGCTCCGGCCATTGCAAGTCTGGGTACCTGACACGCGCGTTTCCGGGTTCGCCGAGCAAGCTCGGAGTCAATCGGAAGCCGTGGCGGCGAGCGAATACGCTGAAGCCGATCAGTCCTTCATCGACGCCGTTAGCGAGTTTGAGGTCGGGTGAAACGAGGCGAGTTGTGGACTGCGGCGGGTGGCGGCGATTACACGGGCAAGCCGCGGCCGGTGGTAATCGTCCAAGACGACCGGTTCTCCGGCACGAATTCGGTGACGGTCTGCGCGTTGACAAGCGATCTCACCGAGGCACCGCTGTTTCGGGTTCCCCTTATTCCCGCCTCTGGGAACGGACTTCACGCAGAGTGTCGCGTGATGGTGGACAAGATCACGACTCTGCGCCGCGGCCGTTTGACCCGGCGAATCGGTGCGCTTGCCGCAATGGACATGCGGCGGATCGAACGTTCCCTTCTCGTTTATCTCGGAATTGCAAGGTAAGGTGAACGACATCGGGCTTCCTGATTTGCAGGGCCATCACGTTAGCGAGGCTTGGAGAGATTACATGGCAAAATTTGTCGTCTCGCCGCACATGCGGCTGCATGAGTGGGTGGCGGAGGAGAAGGGGTTCTTCTCCGATGCCGGGCTGGACTATGTGTTTCGCGAACAACTCACCTCGCGCGACGGGACGTATCACGACCTCGGCGACAAGATCGGCGCCTATCAGACATTCGAACAGGGCCGCAGCTGCGACGTGAGCGCCGCGTGCCACTGGACGGTCAACGCCGCCGCGGCGTCGGGCCACGGCAAGCTCTATCCGGGCTGCTACTCGGTCTCGCCCTGCGGCATCTTCGTTCCGGCCGACTCCGACATCCGCCGTCCCGAGGACCTCGCCGGCGTGCCGATCTCGGTCGGCTATCAGTCAGGCAGCCACTACTCCACCATTCAGACGCTGGAGGAGTTCCTCGATCCCGGCGACATCAGGCTCCACTTCGCGGACGGCCTCCTGTTCCACCGGCTCGAGCAGCTGGTCGACGGCAAGGCGCCGGCGGTCAGCCTGTTCAGCGGGCCGTTCTACTTCGCCGAGCAGCTCGGCTTCCGAAAGGTGGTCGATACCAGCTTCATGATGGCTTCGATGATCACCGGCGACCCCGATCCCGGCGACGTCGAGAAATATTTCGAGGGGCTGCGCCGCGCCCAGGTCGAGATCGACTTGCGCCTCGAACTCTACCGCCACCACTACCGGAAGGAATTCCCGGTGCGGTTCCACGACCGGATGGACGTGCGCCGCTTCGGCCCCGGCGAGCGGCTGGTTTTCGAGCCCTACACCCAGGAGATGTTCGAGCGCTCGCAGAGCTGGGTCGCGGAACGGGGAATCTTCCCCGAGGGCGGCCCGGGCGACGCGCCTTATAAGGAGTCGATCTTCGCGGCCGCCTGACCCGGCCTATCCGGTCTCTCCGAGCAGCATGCGCGGGCCGAGTTCGTATATCTGGCGCCGGTCTTCATCGCTGCAATCCAACGACTCGATGACGTCGATCGTGCCCTTGAGGTTGAGCATCCCGGCTTCCTTGTCGAACGGGTAGTCGGTGGCGAACACCGAGTGCTCGGCGCCGAAGAAGGCGAGCCCGCACTGGCTCGCCGCTTGGCCGCCGAACATCGCGGTGTCGCCGTAGAACAGCTGGAAGCTGTCGCGCAACGAGCGCTCGCCCTTCCAGAGCGGCCGCTCCTTGCCCGCGATCATCACGCCGTCGCTCCAGCTCGGCTCCATCCGGCCGTCGGCGTGGGGGATGTAGGCACCCCAGTGATGGGCGACGATCTTGAGGTCCGGGTGGCGTTCGAAGACGCCGGAGAACACGATCCGGGCCATCGCGGCCGATGTCTCGTAGGCCCACCCCAGCGCCCACCAGATGTCGAACTGCGAGGTTTCCTCGGTCGCGTAATCGGGATGGGTCATCGGTCGGATCGGGTGCAGCCAGATCGGCTTGTCGAGCTCGTCCATGCGGGCGAAAACCGGCTGGAACTCGGGCAGGTCGAGCGGTTTGCCCCTGACATTCGAGTAGATCTGGATACCGCAGGCGCCGCCGTCCCGTACCGCGCGGTCGATCTCCTTCACCGCCTCGTCCGGGTTGTTCATCGGGAGCGTCGCGATCCATCCCGGGAACCGGTCCGGGTGGGCGGCGCAGATTCCCGCCATGCCTTCGTTTATCGCCCGCGCGAGCGCCGGCGTGTCCTCCGGCCCGACCCAGTCGTCGATCACCGGGTTCGAGGCGGACAGCACCTGGCTGTAATCGTCGAACGGCTCGATGTGGCGAAGCCGGGCATCCACGTCGAGCATGGTGGGAATACCGCTCAGGATTCTCACGAAATGCGGCGGCACGAACGCGGCCATTTTTTCCAGCGCATCGGCGGCCATGATGTGGTTGAACACGTCGATCTTCATCCGCTCTCTCCCATGTGCCGCGTCGGCGGCTTGCCCGGCTAGCCGTGCGGCGATACTAACCGTCCGGCGCGGCGTTGTATCGGCGGGGTGGAGCGAGGATGAAGAGGCACCGGGAAACGGTCGAACTGCCCGGCGCGCGGATCGAGGTGGAGCGGATGGGGAGCGGACCGCCGCTGGTCCTTCTGCAAAGCGCGGAGGCTTACGAGTCCGGGCTCGATATCGTGGACCGGCTGGCCGGGAGCCGCGAAGTGTTCCTGCCCTGGGCGCCGGGCTACGGGGGTTCGCCGCTGCCCGACGACGTGCGGACGGTCGACGACGTCGCCTATGTCTATCTCGACCTGATCGAGCGTTACGATCTCCGCGACATCGTGCTGGTCGGTTGTTCGCTCGGCGGGTGGATCGCCGCCGAGATGGCGACCAAGACCTGCGAGCGCCTGTCGAGGCTCGTCCTCGTCGATCCCGTCGGCGCGAAATTCGGCGGGACTTACGACCGCGACATCGAGGACATCTATTTCCTGTCGTTCGACAAGGTGAAGGCGATCAGGTTCGCGGACCCGCGCCGCGACCCGCTGGACGACATGACCGGGCTCGGCGAGGACGAGGCGATGCAGGTCGCCCGACACCGCGAGAGCACGGCGAGGCTGTGCTGGGATCCCTATTTCCACAACCCGGCGCTGAAGAACCGGCTCCACCGTATCGCGGTTCCGACGCTGGTCCTGTGGGGCGAGGAGGATCGTTTCGTCCGCCCCGGCTACGGCCGGGGCTACGCGGAGCGGATCCCGGATTCCCGGTTTGTCAGCATCGCCGGGGCCGGCCATTATCCCCATATCGAGCAGCCGGACGCTTTCATGGGCGCGGTCGCGGCGTTCCTCGACGGCGAGGCCGGGCAGTAGAGGCGGGAACGGCATGGAACTTTACCACTTCACCGAATTTCCCTGGCCGCATCTGCCGCCCGACGATTCCTTCGCCTCGATGCGGTTGAGCCTTCCGAGCAGGCATTACGACCCCGGGATCGGCGCCGATCTCTACAACATGTATCTCGACCAGTACCTGCTGGCCGACGAGCTCGGCCTTCACTGCATGATCAACGAGCACCACCAGACCGCGACCTGCCTGAACGCGGCCGGGCCGATCTCGCTCGCCATCCTTGCGCGGCAGACCCGGAACGCGCGGCTCTGCATCCTCGGCAACCCGGCGGCCAACCTGGCCGATCCGATCCGCTGCGCCGAAGAGATGGCGATGATCGATAACATCTCATACGGCAGGGTCGATTGCGGATTCGTGCGCGGCGTGCCCTACGAGCTGTTCGCGTCCAACGCCAACCCGACCGAGACCCAGGAACGGCTGTGGGAGACCATCGACCTCTGCATTCGCGCCTGGACCAGCCACGACGGGCCGTTCAACTACGAGGGCAAGTGGATCCACAAGCGCCAGGTGAATGTCTGGCCGCGCCCCTACCAGCAGCCGCACCCGCCGGTCTGGACGACGGGCGGCAGCGACCTCGGCCACGCCTGCAAGACCGTCGAGCGCGGCCACAATTTCGCGATGTTCCTGACCCCGGTCGACGGGCTGGCGAAAATGTTCAAGGGCGTGCGCCGATATTGCCGCGACGAGGGGCTGCCCGAGCCCGCCGACGACCAGTTCGCCTTCATGCCGCTGGTGGCGGTCGGCGAGACGGAAGCCGAGGCCGAGAAGGTCATCGAGGGGGTGTTCTGGTACGTCACCCACAACAAGTCCGAGCCGCAATTCCGCGCGCCGCCCGGCTACAACAGCCGCAAGCTCTACGCCGACTTCCTGAGCGGCCGCTATTCGGGCGGGCGCACCGACGCGATCCGCAAGAAGGGCGTCTCATACTTCCGCGAGAACCATGTCGCGATCTACGGCACGCCGGATTCCGTCGTCGAGCAGATCCGCTCGCTTTACGACAAGGTTGGCGGGTTCGGCCACCTGATCGCGATGCTCCATTCCGGCGACATGGACTACAAGACCACGGCCAAAAGCATGACCCTGCTGGCCAAGGAAGTGCAGCCGCAGATCGCGGATCTCGGCACGAAGAGCGCCGGTTTCGGCCCGCTCGCCGGACGGGGAGCGATGGCGGCGGAGTAGCCCCGGCGCGGAGGCCGTATCGAAGGGCGCGTTTCGCCTCAGTGGGTGCCGAACACCTCCTGATATTCCGCGACCTTCGCCGCCAAGGCGTCGCGCTCGCCTGCCGTCGGGGAGTCCGGGTCCGCCGCCGCCGGCATCGCACCGAATTTCAGCATGCAAGCCATCAGCAGCAGCCGCGCCTTGGTGGCGGTGAGGTTGCCGCCGCCGACGAAGATGTCGGTGCCCGCGGTGAACCCATCGTTGTTGCCGCGCCCCACCCGGGCGACCGGCATGCCGCTGAACGCGGCGCGCTGCATCAGGCGGTGGCGGGCCGGCGCGGTCATCGAGCCGTAGGGGGACTGGCCTTCGACGACGAAGCCCGCGAGCGGTGCGTTCGCCAAGTGGTCGGCCATCGCCGCGTTGAGGTCGGCCTCGTCCCCGGGATCGGCGTTCGCCCGGTCCGCGTGGTAGTTCCCGTCCTTGACGATGGAGACCCTGGGAACCGCGTCGCCCCGCAACGAGCCCGACTCGTCCTTGACGCCGACGACGACCGTCTCCCGGCGTCCGTTCCGCATGATCGAGCCATTCACTTCGTTCGGCAGGCGCGTCATGTTCACCGCCGAATCGTAGCTGTGGCGCACGCCGGGCAGATAGGTCAGCAGGGGCGGCGCGTCGTGCGGGATGCCGCCCAGGATGCCGCCATGCCCGCCGGTGGTGACGTAACCGCCCGGCCTGGCGTCGCCCTTCTGCACGTCGCGGGCGGAGAAGATCTGCTGCTCCTGGATCAGCACCATGCCGGCCCGGTTGCGCCCGTCCGCGTCCGCCCACACCCGCGAGGTCAGGTACTGGACCGAATCGTGCAGGTTCTTGGGCCCGTCGTTGGAGATTTCGCCCATCGTCCGCTGGGCCGCGTTGCCGCAGACCGGGAGCGCCGTGTCGACCAGCAGCTGCAGCCAGTAGATCGTCTCCTCGATCCTGGGGCTGCCCTGGCTCCAGATCGCGCCGATATAGTCTCCGCCGGACAGGATTTCCTGCACCCGGTTGGCGATCTCCGCGAGCGCCGGGCGCGGCGGGGCCGAGGCGAGATGGGTCGGCCGGTAGGGGAAGAAGTCGCGCCCCAGAACCTCCGGCGGTATGTCGCCCTCGCCCATATCGGTGCGTTGGTTCGCGGGCAGCCCCTTGGTGTAGCCGCCGGACGGAACGATCCGGTGGAAATCGACATCGGCGAGCGAGGAGATCATGCTGGCGTGGCCGGCCATCGAGACGCCCAGCCGGTCGACCTCCTCGAACAGTCGGGAGCCGTCGGGGAAATAGGCCTGCCGGCTTCGCTCCGCAGGCGCTCCGGGATGGGCGGCATCGTCCTCCCAGGCGCTGCCGTCGGCCTGGCGGGCCATGTAGGGGAGGGGGTAAAGCCCGTCCTCCGGCCTGAGTTCGATCCGATAAACCGGCTTGTCGTCCGGGTTCCGGCGCTGCTCGCTAAAGTCGCCCGCGGCGTCAATATAGCCGTCGGGCGGGGCGTAGAGCCCGGCCGCGTCGTGCTCCAGCGGATGGGCCGAGAACTGCTCGACATAGACCGTCGCCGGAGCGGCGAGCCGCTGGGTCCGGAGCGCATCGAAGCGGGCCGGCGCGCCGTCATCGTCGGTCAGCAAAGGCAGGCCGTGAAGGCGGCGCGCCTTGTTCGAGGTCACCAGCGGCGGGGTGTTCTGGATCGTCGCGTTGGGGCCGGCAAGATGGGCTATTCGCGGCTTGGCCATGGGGGCGCCTCCCTGTCATTCTGCGCCCATATTGGCTGACGCCGGCCACGGGAGAAACGCCATGTCGTCCGAAACCGACGATTTTGCGGTCGCTTCGAACATTTCCCACGTGCCACCCCTTCGCGGGCTCGCGAAGAAGATCGAGCCCGGCCACACGGCTCTGATCGTGATCGACGTGCAGAACGATTTCTGCGCGCCGGGCGGGATGATGGACCGGGAGGGTCTCGACCTTTCCGACGCGCAGGCGATGGCCGACCGGCTGCCGCCGCTGATCTCCGCCGCGCGCGCGGCCGGCGTGCTGGTCGTCTTCGTGCGCAACGTCTACTCGTCGGACCACAATTTCTATCTTTCCGATACCTGGCTGGAGCAGGCGTCCCGGAAGCGCGAAGGGAGCTACACGAGGCGCGAGGTGTGCAAGGCGGATTCGTGGGAGGGCGACTTTTACGGCGACGTGCGCCCCGGACCGCGCGATCCCGTGGTCAGCAAGCATCGCTTCAACGCCTTCCGGAACACCGATCTCGACACCATCCTCCGTGCCCACGGCATCCGCACGACGGTGTTCACCGGGGTGGCTACCAATGTCTGCGTCGAGACCACGGCGCGCGATGCGTTCATGCACGATTATTACGTCGTCTTCACCACCGACGGGACGGCGACTTATTCCCGGGAGGACCACGAGGCGACGCTGCGCAACATCGACCGCTATTTCGGCGAGCTCGCGAGCGTTGCCGAGGTCGAGGCGGTCTGGATGGCCAATGAGCGCTGAGCGCGGCAATGCGCTCACCGGCGCCGAGGCCGTCGTCCGCATCCTGCAGGGGTACGGCGTCGAAATCGTGTTCGGGCTCTGCGGCGATACCAGCCTGCCGCTCTACGACGCGCTCGCCAGGCTCGATCACGGTATTACCCACGTACTCACCCGGGACGAACGCTCGGCCGCCTACATGGCGGACGCCTATGCCCGGCTGAGCGGCCGCGTCGGGGTCTGCGAGGGGCCGTCGGGTGGCGGCGCTACCTACATCCTCCCCGGCGTCGTCGAGGCCAACGAATCCTCGGTACCGCTGCTCGCCATCACGTCCGACATCTCCGTCTCCTCGCGCGGCCGGTTCACCCTGACCGAGATCGACCAGGAAGCGCTGTTCCGACCGGCGACCAAGTGGAACGCGGTGATCGACCGCGCTGCCGACATTCCGGGGACGATGCGCGCCGCGTTCTCAGCGATGACGACCGGGCGGCCGGGCGCGGCGCATATCGGGCTTCCCTTCGACGTCCAGCGCGGAACGATGGACGAGGAGGATGTCCAGGCCGATCCTGCCGGCTCGCGTCGGACAGCCCCCGACCCCGAAGCGGTCCGCAACGCGGCGGACGCCATCGCGTGCGCTTCGGCGCCGCTCTTCATCTGCGGCGGCGGGGTCATGACCGCCGGCGGGGAAGCGGCGCTCCTGGCCGTCGCCGAGAAGATCGGCGCGCCGGTCGCGACCACTGTCAGCGGCAAGGGCAGCATCGCCGAGACCCACGACCTCGCCGTCGGGGTGGTGGGCAGCAACGGCGGCACGCCGGAGACCCGGGCGGTGGTCGAGGCAGCCGATCTGGCGATCTTCGTCGGCTGCCGGGCCGGTTCGGTCACCACGGAGCGCTGGCGTTTCCCTGCGCCGGAAACGACGCGGATCGTCCATGTCGACATCGACGCCCGCGTGCCCGGCGCCAACTACCCGACCGAGGTGGCGGTAGTGGGCGACGCCCGGCTCGCCCTCGAGGCCCTCGCCGACGTGCTCGACGGGGCCGCGCCGGGACGGATCGACCCCGCCTTCGTCGCCGAGCAGAGGGAACGGAAATTCGCCGCCTTCGACGTGCTGGCGCGGTCGGACGAGACACCGATCCGACCCGAACGCCTCGTTTCGGCATTGCAGAGAGCGCTCCCCGACGCCGCCGTGGTTATCGCCGATCCGGGAACGCCGTGCCCCTATCTCTCGGCCTATCTGGTGCTGGAGAAGCCGGGCCGGCGATTCGTGTCGAACCGGGCGCATGGCGCGCTCGGCTATGCGATGCCCGCCGCGGTGGGAGCCCATTTCGCGCGGCCCGGGGCAAAGTGCGTCGCCGTCATGGGCGACGGCAGCTTCGCCTTCGCCGCCGGCGAGCTGGAGACCGTCGTTCGCCTCGGCCTCCCGATAACCTTCGTCGTCGTCTCGAACGCCTCCTTCGGCTGGATCAAGGCCGGCCAGAAGACCGGCTACGGCGGGCGCTACCACGCGGTCGATTTCTCGCGCAGCGACCATGCGCGGATCGCGGAAGCCTACGGCGTGCGGTCATGGTCGGTGAGCGAGCCCGGCGATCTCGCGCCCGCGCTCGAAGCCGCGCTCGCGCATGACGGGCCCGGCCTGGTCGACGTGCTGTGCCAGCCGCTGGAGGAAGCCCGGGCCCCGGTCAGCGAATGGGTGGCGTGAGCCGCCTCCTCACCTCAACCCGAAGGCGTCCGCGAGGAGCGCGTAGCTCTTCCGCCTCACCTTCTCGTCGTGGGTCCAGGTGACGACGGCGATTTCCTGCACGTCGAGCTCGCTTGCCAGCGTCTCGATGCGTTCGGCCACCCGGTCCGGAGTGCCGACGAAGGCCTGCTCGCGGAAGCGGTCCAGAACGGCTTCCTCGGCCTTCGTGTAGGGGTGGGCGGCGGCGTCCTCGGGCGTCTCAATCGCCGTGTAGAGACCCTGGCGGCGGAGCAGCTGCCACCGCGCCCGGGGCGTGTAGTGGTGCTGCGCCTCTTCCTCGCTGTCCGCCGCGAGCGCCCAGACGCAGAGCCCGCCGATCGCCTCCGGATGGCGTTCGCTCGGCCGGTAGCCGTCGCGGTACATGCGGAGCGCTTCCGCCGCCCCCTGTCCGTCGGTGAAGAACCAGGCGAAGCAGTAGGGCAGGCCGAAATGAGCCGCAACCTGGGCGCCGTAATTGGAGCTTCCGAGCATCCACACCTCCGGCACCGTATCGCCCGCGGGATAGGCGCGGATCTGCGCGAAGGTGTGCCCCTCCGCCAGCGGCTCGCCGGATATCCAGGCGAGGATGTCGCGCACGTCGGCCGGGAACTGCTGCGGCCGCTCGTTGGCCATCGGATGCAGCGCGTACGCCGTGAGCCCGTCCGAGCCCGGCGCCCGTCCCAGCCCGAGATCGATGCGCCCCGGCGCCAGCGCGTCGAGAACGCGGAACTGCTCGGAGACCTTGAGCGCCGAGTAATGCGGCAGCATGATCCCGGCGCTGCCGATGCGGATGCGCTCGGTCTTCATCGCCAGCGCCGCGATCAGGATTTCCGGCGCGGTGCCGAGGATGCTCGGATGGTTGTGGTGTTCGGACACCCAGAAACGGTGATAGCCCAGCGCCTCGCAATGCGAGGCGAGCGCGACGGTATCGCGTATTGCCTGACCGTGCGGCCTACCGGCGGCGGCGATCGACTGGTCCAGAACCGACAGGCGAAGCACTCCGACCCTCCGCGTCCCCCGTGTTTCTGCGGCGCGAGCGGCGCACTATAGTCCGAACCCGCGGCGCGGGAAGCCGCCGGCCGCAGGGAACCGCCCATGCTCAGACTCTACGACAACCATTTGTCTGGAAACGGTTACAAGCCGCGTCTTCTGCTCGCTCACCTGGGACAGGGCTATCAGCGCATCGAGCTCGATATTCTGCGCAACGAGACGCGTACGCCGGAATTTCTCGCCCTCAACCCCAACGGGCGCATCCCCGTTCTGGCGCTGGAGGACGGCACCTGCATCGCCGAGTCGAACGCGATCCTTCACTACCTCGCGGAAGGCTCGCGGTTCCTTCCGTCCGGCCGCCTCGACCGGGCGTTGACCCTGCAATGGATGTTCTTCGAGCAATACAGCCACGAGCCAAACATCGCGGTGGCGCGCCACTGGATCCAGCATGTCGAGATGACCGAGGCGCAGCGGGCGCAGCTTCCGGTGAAGCAGGAGGGAGGTAATGCCGCGCTCGCGGTGATGGAGCGTCACCTGGGCGAGGCGGACTGGTTCGGCGGCGAGGCGATGACCGTCGCCGACATCGCGCTCTACGCCTACACCCATGTCGCGGAGGAGGGCGGGTTCGATCTCGGCCTCTATCCCGCGGTTGGCGCCTGGCTCGGCCGCGTCGCGCGACAGCCGGCCCATGTCCCGATGAATCCCGCGCCCGAGGGAGTCGTCGATCCGGCCGGCCCGCCGGGATGAGCTCCGGGACCGCGCGCCCGTTCGTGCACCCGCTCTGCGGCGCGGATCTGGCGACGCTGGTCCGGGTGTTGTGCGCCAACGGCGGCGTGACGCCGCGCGCACTGCCGCAGGTCGCCGTCGCCCTTCTGGTCGCCGCCGCCCGGCTGCCCGCGACGCTCGCCGAGCGCGCCTGGGTTTCGGCCAGGCTGCGGAGCGCGGGCGAGATGCCGCCGCCGGTCTTCATCGTCGGGCACTGGCGAAGCGGCACGACCCATCTGTTCAACATCCTCTCGCGGCGGGGGTTTTCCTACGTCTCGCCGCTCGCCGCCGGGATGCCCTGGGACTTCCTCGGTCTCGCGGCGGCTCTCGGTCCCGTGCTCGAGCGGATGCTGCCCAGGGAGCGGTTCATCGACGGTATTCCGGTCGAGCCCGACTCGCCGCAGGAGGACGAGATCCCGCTCGCCAACATGAGCCCGGTCTCGTTCTATCACGGCATCTATTTCCCGAAGGCCTTCGCCGCCAATTTCGACCGCGGCGTGTTCTTCGCTTCGTGCAGCGAGGACGAGATCCGGCGCTGGACGGAAACCTTCGCCCGGTTCTCCCGCAAGGTCTGGCTCGCCGGTGGCCGCCGTCCGCTGCTGGTCAAGAACCCGGTCCATACCGCCCGCATCCGTGCCATCCGGGAGATCTGGCCGGACGCGAAGTTCGTCCATTGCGTCCGCAACCCGTACGAGGTGTTTTTCTCGATGCGGAACTTCTACGACAAGCTGTTCCCGGCCTTCGCGCTCCAGAACCATGACGGGCTCTCCATCGACGGTATCGTGCTCGACGGCTATCGCCGGATCATGGACCGCTTCCTCGCCGACCGGCCGGATATCCCGGACGGAAGTTTCTACGAGCTTCGCTACGAGCTTCTATCGGCGCGGCCGATGGAGGAGATCGCCGCGCTCTACGAAACCCTCGGGCTCGGCGGTTTCGCCGAGGCCGAGCCCGCCTTTCGCGCCTATCTCGACGGCGTCCGGGACTATCGGCGCAACCGCTACGATTACCCGGAAGAGGACCTCGTCACGGTAGAGGACGCCTGGGGCCGCTATATCGAGCACTGGGATTATGCCCGGCCCGGAGACGGCCACCCATGACCGACCTCGTAACCGGCGGGGCGGGGTTCATCGGCGGGCGGCTGGTCGAGCGTCTGCTGCGGGACGGCGGCGCGGTGCGGGTGCTAGATCTCGACGGGCGCTCCGAGCTCCCCCCGGGCGTCGAGCGGATCGTGGGTTCCGCATCCGACAGGGAGACGTTGCGGCAGGCGATGGAAGGGGTCCGGCGCGTTTTCCACGTCGCCGGCAACCCCCGGCTGTGGGCCCGGCGCGGCGCCGACTTCGCGGCCGCCAATGTCGAGACGACGAGCGCGGTGCTGGACGCGGCGGCGCGCGCGGGGGCGGAGCGGATCGTCGTGACCTCGACCGCGGCCATTCATTTCGAACCGCCGCGCGGCGGGCGGGAATTGACGCTCGACGACATGCCGGGCGCCTATGCGCGATCCAAGTTCCTCGCCGAGCGGGCCGCGCTGGACGCCGCGGCGAGCGGCGTTCCGGCCGTCATTCTGAACCCGTGCCTGCCGATGGGGGCGGGCGACCGGAACCTGACGCCGCCGACGCGGATGCTGCTGGACTATGTCAACGGCGCGATCCCGGCCTATCTCGACTTCGAGCTCCGGGCGATCGACGCGGGCGATCTCGCGGAGGCCTATGTGGCGGCGGCGGAGCGCGGCGTCGTCGGCGGGCGCTATTTTCTCGGCGGCCCGCCGGTCCGGATGTCCGATCTGCTCGCCATGCTGGAACGGCTCACCGGGCTCGAAATGCCGCGCCGGCGCGTTCCCTTCGCGCTGGCCTATGCCGCCGCCGCGGGCTCGGAGCTCGCGTCGCGCGTCACCGGCCGCCCGCCCAGGGCGCCGCTCGAAGGCGTGCGGATGGCGCGGCGCCCGGCGGCGCCCGGCGGGCTCGCGACCGCCGTCGATCTCGGGATCGAACTGCGCCCGCTCGAGGAGACGCTGGCGGGGACGCTTGCCTGGCTCGACGGGCAGGGCCTCGTGACCCGGCGCTTCAGGTCCGACGGATCGGCCACGCGAGCATCAGGCCCGGCAGCACGGTAAGGCTGCAGGCCAGCAGGCCGATCAGCGCGATTGTCAGCAAGAGCCCCATGCTCGCGGTGCCCGGATGGTGCGAGATCCCGAGGCTCGCGAAAGAGGCCGCGGTGGTGAGCGCGCTGAACAGCACCGCCCGCGGCGTGCTGGAGCGGATCGCGGGCGAGGCCGCGCCTTCCCGCCTCTCGCGCGCCAGAAGATGGATCCCGTTGGCGACGCCGAGCCCGAAGAGAAGCGGCAGCACGATCACGTTGGCGTGGTTGAACGAGAGCCCCGTCGCGACCATCGCCGCCATGGTGATCGACGCGGCCAGCACCAGCGGCAGGAAACCGATGGCCACCGACCGGAGCGAGCGAAGCGTCACCGCGAGCAGAAGCGCGATGGCGAGAATGGCGGTTCCGGTCGCCTGCAGGAACGCGGCGACCACCGTGTTTCCGGCCTCCAGCACGGTGATCGGCGGGCCGATGGCCCGCGGCACCTCGTTCCGCACGGCTTCGATGAAGCGGCGCAGCGCGTCCCGGTCCTCGTGGATCGGCGCCCGGGCATGGATCTCCACCTTGGCGCGCCCGTCCGCCGCCACCCAGCGGTCGCGCAGCGCGGTGGGGATCGAGTTGGCGTCGACCCGTTCCGCCGACAGCGCCTCCCGCAGGCGACCGACCGCCGCGGGCAGGTTTCCCAGCAGCCGATCCGAAAATCCGGCCAGCCGTTCGGGCGGGGGATCGGCGCCGATCAGCCCCGCGAGCGCGTCGGCAAGGCGTTTCGCGGAGCGGGCCTCCTCCCCCCGGTCCGAGGCGGCGAACGCGTCGAGCTTGTCCTTGAGGCCGAGCAGCGCCTCCAGGGTCTCGGCTCTCGTGGGCGGCGCGGCCCGGTCGGCAAGGAAAGCCGGTCCGACGAGCTCCGCCACCTCTTCAACGATGTCCAGCTTGTCGTCCTGGTTTTTCGGCACGAAGCTCGACAGGGTCCGCGCGCTGTCCACCTCGGGAACCCTCCTGAGCCGGGCGGCCGCTGCGTCGGCGGCTTCGAGCGAGGCGGCGAGATGGACGAGCGCATAGGCATCGCCGTCGCCGTTCGCGACCAGTTCCATGACGGTCCGGACAGACTCGCTTTCCGGGTCCTTGAGGCGGAGAGGGTCGAAATCGAACCGGACCAGCGGGGAGACCGCGGCCGTCGCGACGAGGACGATGCCAGCTGCGACGACGATGCTTCGGGCGCGCCCCTCGACGAGGCGCGCGACGGTGTCCGAAAATCCCCGCCCGCCGCCGCCCGGCCCGTCCGGTCGGGCATCGAACACGGCGATGAAGGCGGGCAGCAGGGTCATCGTCGCGAAAAAGCCGATCGCCATCCCTCCGCCCGCGATGAAGCCCAGCTCGGCGAGGCCCTGGAAGTCGGTCGGCAGGAAGGCGAGGAAGCCGATCCCGGCGGCGAGCGCGGCCAGCGCGAGCCCGGGTCCCACGCTGGCGGCGGCGAGCGCGTTCGCCCGGCCCGGGTCGAGCCCGCGCCGCGCCGCCTCGCACCAGCGCAGCCCGTAATGGATGCCGAAATCGACGCAGAGCCCGATGAACAGAACCGCGAAGGCGACCGAGATCAAGTTGAGCACGCGGACGGTGGCGGCGGCGAACGCCGCCGTCCACACCAGCCCGACGACGAGCGTGAGCAGCGCGGCGATCGAGAGCCGGATCGATCGGAAGCAGAAAAGGAGGAGCAGGACGACCAGGGTGAACGAGAGCGCGCCGGCGAGCTCCATGCCCGTGCGCACGGATTGAAGCTCGTCGTGTCTCAGCGCGGGTCTGCCGGTGAGGCGGACGGAAACGCCCTCCCGCACCTCGTCCGGCATCGCGGCGGCGATGCCGCGGATGGCGCCGATGGCCTGCTTGCCCGGACGGAACCGGTCGAAGGCGAGCGCGATCTCGACCAGAAGGATCTGGCGCGTGCCCGAACGCCGGTCGTCGCCGGGGCCGAACATCAGGCTCATCCATGACAGGGTGCCGGGCTCGTTCCGGGCCTCGGCCGAGACGACCGCGGCGATGCGGTCCAGCGCGTCTCCGAGGCCCCTGAGCCCGCTTTCCCCGCCCTCCTCCGTGCGTTTTTCGACCGCGAGGGAGAGCATGTCGGCGAGACCCCGGATGCTGCGGTCCTGCCACACGGTACCGAGGAAGGGTTGGGCGGCCAGGATCCGATCCGCCGTTTCCTCCAGCTCTTCGACCGGCAGGAGAAGCAGCCCGTTGCGGCGGAAGAACGGGTCGCCCTGCGGGTGGAACGCCGCCCGGAACAGGTCTGGCCGGCGGGCGATTTCCTCCCGCATCAGGGCGGCGGCGCGCTCGGCCTGCTCCGGCGTAACTCCGTCGATCACGACGACGAGGTCGCGCGCCTGGCGCGGAAAGGTCCTGCGCAGCTCGATGTTGAGCCGCCGGAAATCGAGCTCGGCCGAGAGCATGTCGGCGGTATCGGAATTGATCTTCACCGTGCGCGCGGCGTAGATCCCGGCGGCGACCGCGCCGACAATGGCGAGGATCGCAATGGGCCACGCGAAGCGGTGCGCGGTCCGGCCCCAAAGCGCGAAGAACGCGCCCGTCTTGCCGCCTTCCGGATCGGTCGAATCGTTCAAGGGAGCCCCGGCGTTCCCGGAAAGACTGGCGTGGGTCCGCTCATTCTAGGGCGTATCGCCGCGGAATCGATATGACGGAAAGAGGGATGCGCGGGCGTCTCTTGAGTCCGCCCCGCCCCGGCCTATGCTGCGGGCGCGATGTTCCGGAGGGAGGAAACGATGACGCGATACGAGCCCGTCAGGCCCGAAACCATGACCGAAGCCCAGAAGGCGGTCCACGACTCCATCGCGTCGGGGCCGCGCGGCTCCGTGTTCGGACCCTTTCCGGTGTTGCTGCACAGTCCGGGGCTCGCCGACAACGTCCAGAATCTCGGCGCCTTTCTCCGCTTCGGTTCCAGCCTGCCGGGCAATCTGCGGGAGATCGCGGTTCTGGTCACCGCCAGGTTCTGGGCGGCCGAGTTCGAATGGTACGCGCACGCTCCCATCGCCCGGGACGAGGGGGTGGCCGACGGGATCGTCGAGGCGATACGGACCGGCGCCGAGCCGTCCTTCGCGGACGAGGCGGAGGAAGCGGTCTACCGCTTCTCGGTCGCGCTGCACGAGACGCGCGATGTCGACGATGCGCTTTACGAGCGCGTCCGGGCGCTGCTTGGACAGGAGGCGCTCACCGACTTGATCGCGGTTTGCGGCTACTACACCCTGCTCGCGATGACGCTCAACCTTTATCGCGTGCCGACGCCCGACGGATCGACCGCGTTCGGCGGCTGACAGAGGAGAGGAGGCGGGGATGGAGAAGGGCGCGGTCGTACTCATCACCGGCGGATCGTCCGGCATCGGCGCGGCGGCCGCTCTGCAGCTCGCCGAAAAGGGTTGCAGGATCGCCGTCAACTACCGCGTCAACGAAGCCGGCGCGGCGGACACCGTGGCCGCCTGCGAAGGCGCCGGAGTCGAGGCCTTCGCGATCCGGGGCGACGTCTCGGAGGATGACGAGTGCCGCCGCGTGACCGAGGCGGTCGAGGCGCGCTGGGGCCGCATCGACGGGCTGGTCAACAACGCGGGCACCACCCGGTTCCACGACCCTTTCGACCTGGAAGGGCTGACGGCGGACGACTTCGCCTCGTCATACGCCGTGAACGTGACCGGCGCGTTCCAGATGGCGCGCGCCGTCGTGCCCGCGATGAAGCGGGCGGGTGGCGGCGCGATCGTCAACGTCTCCTCCTTCGCTGCCGCCATCGGCGCCGGAAGCTCGATCGCCTATACCGCGTCGAAGGGCGCGGTGAACACGCTGACGCTCTGCCTCGCGCGGGTGCTGGCGCCCGAGATCCGGGTGAATTGCGTCGCGCCGACGCTCACCGACACCAGGTGGAACCGGTCGGGGCTGGGCGACGAGCGTTACGAGAAGGTCCTGTCCGGCTTCGTCGCCTCCGCGCCGCTCAAGCGCAAGATCGTTGCCGAGGACGTGGCCGACGCCATCGTCTGGCTGGTGACCGGCGCGGAACTGGTGACCGGCGAAATCGTCCCGATCAGCGCCGGCACCCATCTCGGCTAGCGCGTCCCTCGATAGAGCCCTCGTCCCGAGCAGGCGCGTAAGCGCCGTATCGAGGGACCCCTCCCGGGTCAGTCCTGGCCGAAATCGAGGCCGCGCTGGACGGCGGGGCGGGCCTCCATCTCCGCGTACCAGCGGTCGAGATTGGTGTAGCCCTGCATCAGATGCGGCGTCACCTGTTTGCAGCGGACCAGCGTACCGAACATCGCGAAGTCGGCGATGCTGACCGCCTCGCCGCCGCAATTGGCGCGCGTGCCGAGCGCATCGTCCCAGACCCTCAGGAAGTCGCTGAAACGCGCCTCGAACATCTTTTGGGTCGGCTCGTGCGGGTTTTCCGAGCGCACGATGGCGAAGATCGTCGACAGGGTCGGGCCCATGTCGGAGAGGATATTGACGTAGCGCTCGCGGAACAGAGGCTGGTTCTCCGCCGCGGATATTCCGAACCGGCCCGTCTTGTCGGCGAGATAGGCGAGGATCGCGCCCGACTGCGCCATGGTGAGCGAATTGCCGTCCGGCCCGTCGCGGTCGACGATCGCCGGGGTCAGCCCCTGCGGGTTGATCGCGAGGAAGTCGGGCTCGCGGTGCGCGCCGGCGAAGATGTCGACGAAGTTGAGGGTGTAGGCGAGGTTGCACTCCTCCAGCATGATCTTGACGCGGATGCCGTTCGAGGTGGCCGCGGCGTAAAGGTCGATCACTTGTTCCTCCTTGGATAAGGCGTGGGGTTCAGCGGGTCACGCAGCTCTCGGTGAAGGCGCGGACCGCCGCGTTGAAGGCTTCCGGGTGCTCGCGATAGCAGAAATGCCCGGATTCGTTGAAGATGTGGAGGTAGGTCCGGCGCTCCTTCGCGGTCAGGAACTCCATCAGCGCCATGCCCTGCGACAGCGGCGCGGTCGGGTCGTTGTAGCCCCAGAGCATCAGCGTCGGGCGCTGCAATCCCCGGTCGAGCAGCCAGCGATGGGTCTCCTCGAGGTCGCGCTGGAGGTCGGGCAGGAACTTCGTCGCCAGCAGCCCCTCGTCCGACATCTTGCGCACCGCCTCCTCGTATTTCGGCGTGTGCGCCGCCTCGACCGCCACGTCGAGCCAGCCCTCGGTCACGCAGGCCGGGCTGTAGGAGTAGCGCTCGAACACCCAGCGGTGGCATTCGCGCGAGCGTAGCGGCAGCGGCGGGTCGGCGTGGACGATCTCGTTGCGCCCCGCGCCGGGCGACAGCGTGCCGGAATCCACGATGATGCAGGAGCGGCACTGCTCGGGGTGCTGGAGCGCGAGCCGGGTCACCAGGTAGCCGCCGCGCGAATGTCCGCAGAGATGGGCGGGCCCGATGCCGAGCGTCTCCATGAAGCGCGACACGTGGTCGGTCTGCGCCTGGATGGTGTAGCCGTCGTCGGTCTTCGGGTTGTCGGTGAACCCCATGCCGAGCTTGTCGAGCGCGTAGACCCGGTAGTGCTCCGACAGCGCGTCGAAGTTGGTGTCCCAGTCGTCGGCGAGGTCGGCGGCGAAGGTGCCCATGTGACCGCCATGGACGAGCACCATCGGCTCGCCCTCGCCCTTCTCGAAATAGCGCGTCCCGATGCCGTCGACATCGACGTATTTGGGATCCGAAAGCGGCATTGTTTCCCCCTCGCGTTGCTCCGGTTCGCTATGATCGGGCGATCATAGCGCGGCGCGGCGGGCAACCGCCATGCGGGGGGAACGGATGCTCGAACTCTACGATTTCAACAACTCGGTCTGCGCCCAGAAGGTGCGCATGACGCTCGCCGAGAAGGGTCTCGACTGGACCGAGCGCGAGGTCGATTTGTTCAAGCTCGAGCAGTACGACCCCAAATACCTCGCCTTCAACCCCAAGGGCGTGGTGCCGACGCTGGTCCATGACGGCACGCCGGTGATCGAATCGACGCTGATCTGCGAATATCTCGACGACGTGTTTCCCGACCCTCCGCTGCGCCCCTCCGCGCCGGTCGAGCTGTCGGCGATGCGGGTGTGGTCCAAGACCGTGGACGAGGGGCTGCATGCCGGCATCACCGCGATCAGCTTCTCCGCCATGTTCCGCGAGCGCATGCGGGGAATGACCGACGAGCAGCGCGCGAAGCGCTGGCGCAATATCGGCGATCCGGCGCGCAGCGACCGCGACCGCTCGGTCTACGAGCACGGCGTCGAGTCGCCCTATGTCTACAACGCCATCGCGGCCTACGAATCCGCGTTCGAGAAGCTGGAAAAGACCCTCGCCCACGGCCGCAGCTGGGTTATGGGCGATGCCTTCACCATCGCCGACATCGTGCTCGCCCCCTACATGGCGCGGCTCGATTACCTCACCCTGCGCGACGTCTGGACCGGGGAGCGGCCCGGCGTCGCCGCCTGGTGGGAACGGCTGAAGGAGCGGCCGTCCTTCCGCGCCCAGCTCAGCGGCAGGCTCACCCCCGAGATGATCGGGCCGATGAACCGGTTCGGGGCGGCGATCCGCGGCCGCGTGGCCGAGCGGCGGAACGAGCACCTGGCCGAGCTCGCCGCCGCCCGCGCGGACGCGGCCTGAGGTGAAGGCCTGGCGGTCGGGGGACGTCCCCGGCATCGACGGCCTCGCGCTCGCCGAGATCGATCCGCCGGCCCCCGGGCCGGGCGAGCTGCTGGTCCGGGTCGAGGCCGCGGCGGTCAACTTCTCCGACCTGCTGATGATCGGGGACCGCTACCAGGTCCGGCCGGAACGTCCCTTCACGCCGGGCCAGGAGGTCGCGGGCGTCGTCGAGGAGGCCGGGCCGGGCGCGGCGGTCCGCCCGGGAGAGAGGATCGCTTCCAAGACGATCTTCGGCGGCTTCGCGGAGAGGGCCGTCGTCCGCGACGATATGGCGATCCGCCTGCCCGACTCCATCGGTTTCGCCGCGGGGGCGGCGCTTCCGGTGGTCTACACCACCGCCGTGGTCGCGCTCACCGAGACCGCCTCGGTCGGCGAAGGGGACAGCGTCCTGATCTTCGCCGCGACCGGCGGCATGGGGATAGCCTCCATCCAGGTCGCGAAGGCTCTCGGCGCGCGGGCGATCGCCGTCGCCTCCGGCGGGGCGAAAGAGGCGGTCGCCCGGGAGGAGGGCGCCGACATCGTCATCCCCTCCGGGGCGGACGATTTCGTCGACCGCGTGATGGCGGCGACGGGCGGGCAGGGGGCCGGGGTCGTGGTCGATACCGTCGGCGGCGAGGCGAC
>JAJDVM010000346.1 GCA_022826125.1 Defluviicoccus sp. | reverse complement strand
TGCACCCGCGCCATTCTACTCCCGCGTGAAAATCATCGGCGCTGCTCGCCCCAAACGCCCGGATGCGCCGGGATACACACTCTCTCGCCACGCAGCACCTCGACCTTGAACCCGAAAAACGCCACAGCGCACATTCCTCTTTTCTGGTGCTCCCGGGCGGGCTGTGCTAGAACCCCCGCCCGTCCGGATTACCGCAAATATCGGTCATGACCGAGTCACTTCGCCCGCTGATCGCGGGGAACTGGAAGATGAACGGCTCGCGCGCAACGACGCGCGATCTGCTGACGGCACTCCGCGCTTCTCTTCGCGACTCGGGCCCCGCGCCGTGCGACATCGTGGTCTGCCCGCCGGCACCCCATCTCGCTCTTGCCGCCATGGAGACGGAGGCGGTTTCCGGAATCCAACTCGGCGGGCAGGACTGCCACACCGCCACGTCCGGCGCCCATACCGGAGACGTTTCCGCCGCGATGCTCGTCGATCTGGGCTGCGCCTACGTCATCGTGGGACACTCGGAACGGCGCGCCGACCACGGCGAAGACAGCGCGACGGTCAAGGCCAAGGGGCAGGCGGCGATAGCGGCGGGGCTCACTGCCATCGTCTGCGTCGGCGAGACGCTCGGAGAACGGGATGCGGGGCGGGCGGTCGACGTCGTCGGTGCCCAAGTCGAAGCCTCTCTACCGGGAGGAGCGAACGCGGGCAACACGGTGATCGCGTATGAGCCGGTATGGGCGATTGGCACCGGGCGGACGCCCACCGGAGCGGAGATCGGCGAAATCCATGCCTGCGTCCGCGCGCGGCTCCTCGGCCGCCTGGAAGACGGCGATCGTGTCCCCATCCTCTACGGCGGGTCGGTCAAACCGGAAAACGCCGCTGCCATACTCTCGGTGCCGGACGTAAACGGCGCCCTGGTGGGCGGGGCAAGCCTCGACGCCGGGGATTTCTGGTCCATATGTCAATCATGTCCGTAGCAATTCGGACCCAATGGCGCTACATCTTTGCCGGCGCTGAACGCATGAAGGCACGCGCGACATGATCGCAATCGTTCTGGTTGTTCACCTCTTCATCGCCATCGCCCTCGTCGGCGTGGTTCTGGTGCAGCGCTCCGAAGGGGGCGGGCTGGGCATCGGCGGGGGCACGATGGGCGGGCTGATGACCACCCGGGGCTCGGCGAGTCTGCTGACCCGGGTGACCGCGGTTCTGGCCGCCTGCTTCATGGCGACGAGCATCGTGCTCGCGATTCTCTCGGGCGCGACCCAGGAGCCGCGCTCGGTTCTCGACCGTCCGGTGCCGCAGGCTCCCGCGCAGCCGGCCGAACCCCGCGCACCGAGCGTTCCCCTGGCCAATTAGGGAGTCAGGCCGCGCGGACCGTCGAACCGGCACGACCGCGTGGAGCCACGAAGCGCGACGCGTGACAGTAAACGAGGGCCGATGACTCGCTACATCTTCATCACCGGCGGCGTTGTCTCTTCCCTCGGCAAAGGACTCGCCTCCGCCGCGCTTGGCGCGCTTCTGCAGGCGCGCGGCTACAAGGTACGGCTCCGCAAGCTCGACCCCTATCTCAACGTCGACCCCGGCACGATGAGCCCGACCCAGCATGGCGAGGTCTACGTGACCGACGACGGGGCCGAGACCGACCTCGACCTCGGCCACTACGAACGATTTACCGGCGTGCCGGCCAGCCAGAGCGACAATGTCACGACGGGCCGTATCTACCAGGACGTCATCGAACGGGAACGCCGCGGCGACTATCTGGGCGCGACGATCCAGGTGATCCCGCACGTGACCGACGCGATCAAGGCGTTCATCTCCGCCGACGCGGGGGATGCGGACTTCATTCTTTGCGAGATCGGCGGCACGGTGGGCGACATCGAAAGCCTGCCGTTTCTCGAGGCGATTCGCCAGAAGGCGAACGAGCTCGGGCGCGAGCGGGCCATGAACGTTCACCTGACCCTCGTTCCCTATCTTCAGTCCGCGAGGGAATTGAAGACCAAACCGACCCAGCACTCCGTGAAGGAGCTGCAGAGCGTCGGCATCCAGCCCGACCTCATACTCTGCCGATGCGAGCAGGACGTGCCGCTGGAAGACCGCAAGAAGATCGCGCTGTTCTGCAACGTGCCGGTCGAGAACGCGATCGCCGCGCCAGACATGGACACAATTTACGAGGTCCCGATCTCATACCACGAGCGCGGATTCGACGTTCAGGTCTGCCGCCATTTCGGCATCGCGGACCGGCCGGAACCCGACCTCACGCGCTGGGTGGAAATCGTCGAGCGGATCAGGAATCCGGAAGGAGAGGTCACCATCGCGGTGGTCGGCAAGTACACCACCGTCCTCGATTCCTACAAATCGCTCGCCGAGGCCCTGGAGCATGGCGGCATCGCCAACCGGATCAAGGTCCGCCTCGAATGGATCGACTCGGAAATCTTCGAATCCGAGGACGCGGTTCACCACCTTTCCGGCGTCGAGGGAATCCTCGTCCCGGGCGGTTTCGGCGAGCGGGGAGCGGAGGGAAAGATCGCCGCGGCCCGCTTCGCGCGCGAGCACAACGTCCCCTATCTCGGGATCTGCTTCGGCATGCAGATGGCGGTGATCGAGGCCGCGCGCAATCTGGCGGGCATCGGCGGCGCCGGATCCACCGAATTCGGACCCGCGCGCGAACCCGTGGTCGGACTGCTGCACGAGTGGATCAAGGGAGACCGGGTGGAGCAGCGCGGCGTGGGGGACGATCTGGGCGGCACGATGCGACTCGGCGCCTACGATTGCGCGATAGAGGCATCCTCGCTCGCCGCACAAATCTACCGGGGGACGGCCATCAGCGAGCGGCACCGGCACCGCTACGAAGTCAACATCAACTACCGTTCCCGGCTGGAAGACGCAGGGCTGGTGTTTTCCGGCCTGTCGCCGGACGGGATGCTGCCCGAAATCGTCGAAATACCGTCGCACCCCTGGTATCTCGGCGTCCAGTTCCATCCGGAGCTCAAGTCGAAGCCTTTCGATCCCCATCCGGTTTTCGATTCCTTCGTTCGCGCCGCGATCGAGCGTTCGCGCCTGGTGTAGCGGATGGCCGAACCGCACAGGATTCGCATAGGCACCGCCGAGGTCGCCAACGACGCGCCGTTTACGCTGATCTCCGGACCGTGCCAGATCGAGAGCCGCGACCACGCTTTCGAATGCGCCGAACGCCTCGTCGACATCTCCGGCCGCGTCGGGGTGCCCCTGATCTACAAATCGTCCTTCGACAAGGCCAACCGGACATCGCTCGCATCGAAGCGCGGAATCGGGATGGAGCAGGGGCTCGCCATCCTGGCGGAGGTGCGCGACGGGTTGGGCTGTCCCGTCCTGACCGACGTTCATTTGCCGGAGCAGTGCGCGCCCACGGCGGAGCGCGTCGACGTCCTGCAAATACCCGCTTTCCTGTGCCGTCAGACCGACCTCGTCGTCGCGGCCGCGGAAACAGGCCGGCCGCTCAACATCAAGAAGGGCCAGTTCCTGGCGCCGTGGGATATCGTCAACGTGGTGGAGAAAGCCCGCGCGTCCGGCAATAGCGACGTGATGCTTTGCGAACGCGGCGCGAGCTTCGGTTACAACACGCTGGTCAACGACATGCGCGCCTTGCCTCAGCTCGCGGAGACCGGCTGCCCGGTGGTGTTCGACGCGACCCATTCGGTGCAGCAGCCCGGCGGGCTCGGAGGTGCGAGCGGCGGTCAGCGGGAGTTCGTTCCGGTGCTCGCACGCGCGGCCGTGGCGGTGGGCGTCGCGGCCGTCTTCATGGAAACCCACCCCGACCCGGACAGCGCGCCGAGCGACGGCCCGGCGATGGTTCCGCTCGATGCGCTAGAGCCGCTTCTGGAACAGCTCGTCGCCGTCGATCGGCTCGCCAAGAGTCTGCCGCCGATCGTGCTCTAGAGTCCGCGCCTCAAGGATTACGCCCATGTCAGCGATCGTCGACCTCCACGCCCGGGAAATCCTCGATTCCCGCGGCAACCCCACGGTCGAGGTCGATGTATTGCTGGAGACCGGCGCCGAGGGCCGCGCAGCGGTCCCTTCCGGCGCCTCGACGGGCAGCCGCGAAGCGGTGGAGTTGCGCGACGGGGATCCCGGGCGCTACGACGGCAAGGGCGTGCTGAAGGCCGTGGGAGCGGTCAACGGCGAGATCGCGGAGGCGCTCACAGGGCTGGACGCCGACGATCAGGCGTCCGTGGACGGCACGATGATCGAGCTCGACGGCACGGAGAACAAGAGCCGCCTGGGAGCCAACGCGATTCTCGGCGTCAGTCTCGCGGTAGCGAAGGCGGCGGCGGAAGAATCCGGATTTCCGCTATACCGCTATCTCGGCGGCGTCTCCGCGCGAACGATGCCCACACCGATGATGAACATCGTCAACGGCGGCGCGCACGCGGACAACCCCATCGACCTCCAGGAATTCATGGTCATGCCGGTCGGCGCCGGCTCGATCGGGGAAGCGGTACGCTGCGGTGCCGAGATATTCCGCGCTCTGCAGCGTCGGCTTTCGGCGGCGGGTCTCAGCGTGAACGTGGGAGACGAGGGCGGTTTCGCGCCCGACCTGCCGAGCACAGCAGAAGCACTCGACTTCGTTCTCAAGTCGGTTTCGGATGCGGGTTACGCGCCGGGAGATCAGGTGACGATCGCGCTCGATGCCGCCGCCAGCGAGTTCTACCGCGACGGTCGCTACGAGCTCGCCGGAGAAGAGCTGTCGCTCACGTCCGACGAAATGGTCGCCTACTACGAAGACCTATGCGGCCGCTATCCGATCGTCTCGCTGGAAGACGGGATGGCAGAGGACGACTGGGACGGTTGGGCGAGGCTCACCCGGGCGGTCGGAGACCGGATTCAACTGGTGGGCGACGATTTGTTCGTCACCAATGCGGCAATTCTGGAACGCGGCATCGAGGCCGGGGTCGGCAACGCGATCCTCGTCAAGGTGAACCAGATCGGCACGCTCACCGAGACCCTGCGGGCGGTCGAAATCGCTCACAAGGCCTCCTACGCGGCGGTGATGTCGCACCGTTCGGGCGAGACGGAAGACACGACGATCGCGGATCTGGCGGTAGCCACGAATTGCGGCCAGATCAAGACCGGTTCACTCTCGCGGTCCGACAGAACGGCGAAGTACAACCAGCTGATTCGCATCGAGGAAGAGCTGGATTCGGCGGCGCGCTATGCCGGCTCGGCCTCCCTGTCCACGGGCCGCAAAGCCTGAAGTCTATCGGGGCGATGCATCCTGCCTCTGCCTTGTCACTTGAAATTTGTGGCTTGACTCATTGAATCTTCTCGTGATTGGGTGAAGTCATGGCCGTAAGCTTGGAAAAGCGTCGAGCGATAAGGAACGTGGCCGGCCCGGTTCTGGGGGTGGCCCTGACCGCTTATTTCGCCTTCAGCGCTTTCGAAGGCGAACGCGGCGTGTTGCGAATCATCCAGCTCGACCAGGAAATCGTGCGTGCGGAGCAAACGCTCGCCAGTGTCACAGCGGAGCGCGAGCATCTCGACCGGTACGTGGAAGCGCTCCGGGACGAGCGTCTCGACGCCGACTATCTCGACGAACGGGCGCGTATCGTCACGGGTCTCATCGCCTCCGGCGACGTCGTGATTTCGGATACCGGGACGAGACGCCGTTTTTCGGTGGTCGGCGGACCTCCGACGATCCGCCGCTGACCTCGCTCGGACAGTAATCCCACTGCAGCGCCAGCCGTTGCCCCGCGCATGTTCGTTGCGCAAACCCCCGCCAAAACGACACAAACTTACGCATCCGTTTGTTGCGCCGCGTCGGGGTCGATTAGTATCCTTGGATCGGCGGTAGCCGCTCGATCCGAATCGCTGTGCGATCGCTCGGAAACGCAAGGGAATATCGCTGATGGCCGCGAGGCCGAAGAAATCCGCAACCGGTCAGAGCGCGGCGCAGGCGGCAGGGGAAAAGCCCGCCAAAGCCGTGAACGGCGGCCAGGCGCCGCCCGACGCCGATCCCGGCGAACTCCTTGCCTATTACCGTGAAATGCTTCTGATCCGCCGCTTCGAGGAGCGGGCGGGCCAACTCTACGGCATGGGGCTGATCGGCGGGTTTTGCCACCTCTATATCGGGCAGGAGGCCGTGGTCGTCGGCATGCAGGCTTCGGCCGGCCCGACAGATGCGCTCATCACGAGTTACCGGGACCACGGTCACATGCTGGCCTGCGGCATGGATCCGAAAGGGGTGATGGCCGAGCTTACCGGCCGGCGAAGCGGCTATTCCAAGGGCAAGGGCGGCTCGATGCACATGTTCAGCCGCGACAAAAATTTTTTCGGCGGACACGGAATCGTCGGCGCCCAGGTTCCGATCGGTACGGGTATCGCGTTTGCCCAGAAATACCGGGGCGACGGGGGCGTCACCGCCGCCTATATGGGAGACGGGGCGCTGAACCAGGGGCAGGTGCACGAAGCGCTCAACCTGGCCGCGCTGTGGTCGCTTCCGATCGTCTTCGTGATCGAGAACAATCGCTACGGCATGGGCACCTCTGTCGAACGCGCCTCCGCCCTGCCGGAACTTCATCGGGTCGCGGAACCGTTCGGGATGCCCTCGGCGCAGACCGACGGCATGGACGTGGTCGCGGTCAGAGACGCGGGCAGGACCGCGATGGAGCACTGCCGGGCCGGAGAGGGGCCTTACGTGCTGGAGGCATTGACCTATCGGTACCGGGGTCACTCGATGTCCGATCCCGCCAAGTACCGCAGCAAGGAGGAAGTCGCCGAGATGCGGGCGGAACACGACCCGATCCAGAATCTCCGGACCCAGTTGATCGCCATCGGGGCGGCGGACGAGGACTCGCTCAAGGAGATCGACCGGGACATCAGGACGGTCGTCGCCGATGCCGCGGAGTTTGCGCAGAACAGCCCGGAGCCCGATCCGGGCGAATTGCTGACCGACGTGCTGATCGAGGCCTGATAACGGCGCGGTTGAAATAGCCCGACATGCCCATCAACATTCTCATGCCGGCGCTTTCGCCCACGATGACCGAGGGCAACCTCGCCAAGTGGCGCAAGAACGAAGGCGATCCGGTGAGTTCGGGCGACGTCATCGCGGAGATCGAGACCGACAAGGCGACGATGGAGGTCGAGGCGGTCGACGAGGGTGTGCTGGGCCGGATCGTCGTGCCCGAGGGCGCCGAAGGCGTGGCCGTCAACTCGATCATCGGAGTGCTGTTGGTCGACGGCGAGGATTCGTCGGCCCTCGGCTCCGCTTCCGCGCCCGCCTCGAACGGTCATGGCCCCGCACCCGCGGTTCCCGCCGCCGCGGCCGCGGCGCCGGAACGGCCCGCGGAGACCGGCGAGACCGTCCGCCTGACCGTGCGCGAAGCGCTGCGCGACGCGATGGCGGAGGAGATGCGCCGCGACGAGACCGTGTTCCTCATGGGGGAGGAGGTCGCGGAGTACCAGGGCGCCTACAAAGTCAGCCAGGGGCTGCTGGAGGAGTTCGGACCGCGGCGGGTGGTGGATACCCCCATCACGGAGCACGGCTTTACCGGTCTGGGCGTGGGCGCGGCATTCGCCGGGCTGCGGCCGATCGTCGAATTCATGACCTTCAACTTCGCCATGCAGGCGATGGATCAACTCATCAACTCGGCGGCCAAGAGCCTCTACATGTCGGGCGGCCAGATTTCCGCCCCCATGGTGTTCCGGGGACCGAACGGCGCCGCCGCCCGGGTCGCCGCCCAGCATTCCCAGAACTTCACCAGCTGGTTCGCCCACGTACCGGGGTTGAAGGTGATCGCGCCCTACAGCGCGGCCGATGCCAAGGGGCTGCTCAAATCCGCGATACGCGATCCCAATCCGGTCGTATTCCTCGAGAACGAGATTCTCTACGGCGCTTCGTTCGACGTCCCGACCGGCAGCGATTACACGGTTCCGATCGGCGAGGCCCGCATCTGCCGCGCGGGTTCAGACGTGACGATCGCGGCGCTGTCGATCGCCGTCGGACATGCGCTCGAAGCGGCCGAATTGCTGGCGGGGGAGGGGGTGGACGCCGAGGTGATCGACCTCAGGACGGTCCGGCCCCTCGACACCCGAACGCTGGTGGAATCGGTCAGAAAGACCGGCCGCCTGGTTTCGGTGGAGGAGGGGTGGCCGTTCGCCGGCATCGGCGCCGAACTCGCCGCCGTCATGATGGAGCAGGCCTTCGACTGGCTCGACGCGCCGGTCGTTCGTGTGACCGCGGCCGATGTGCCCCTCCCATACGCCGCGAACCTCGAGCGCCTCGCGCTTCCCCAGATCGAGGACGTGGTGCGCGCCGCCAAGGACGTGCTGTACAAGAGCTGAGCACGCCGACCATTCCCGAGGAATAACGTTCGATGCCCATCAACATCCTGATGCCGGCACTGTCGCCGACCATGACCGAGGGAAACCTCGCCAAGTGGCTCAAGAGCGAAGGCGACCCTGTCGAGGCGGGGGAGGTGATCGCCGAGATCGAAACCGACAAGGCGACGATGGAGGTCGAGGCGGTCGACGAGGGCGTGCTGGGCAGGATCGTCGTGCCCGAGGGCTCGGAGGGCGTTGCGGTCAATGCGGTAATCGGCGTCCTTCTCGCCGAGGGCGAGGACGCCGGATCCATCGAGGAGGCACCGGCACCGGCGGAGAAGCCCGAGCCCGTGGCCGAGCCGGCACGGGAAACGCCACCGGCCCCAGGGGGTGTTGCCGAAAGGCCCCCCGCCCAAACCGGCCGAGGAGAGAGAATCGCCGCGAGCCCGCTTGCCCGGCGCATGGCGTCACAGGCAGGGCTCGACCTCGCAGCCATCCAGGGCAGCGGGCCGAAGGGGCGCATCGTCAAGGCCGATATCGAGGCCGTGCTGGCGGGCGGCTCGGCAACCCCGTCCCCCGCCCCCGTCCGTGTGCCGCCACCAGCGCCTGCCGCGGCGCCCTCGGCAGAAGACCAGACGGTCAGGCTGTCCACCATGCGGCGGGTTATCGCGGACCGCATGACGGAATCGAAGACCACGGTTCCGCACTTCTATCTCACGGCCGATTGCGAGGTCGACGAGCTGCTCAAGGTCCGGCGCGAGATCAACGACCGGATCGAGGGCGCGCGGGTTTCCGTCAACGACATCGTGATCCGCGCCTGCGCGCTTGCGCTCCGGGAGGTTCCGGCGGCGAACGTTTCATGGGCGGGCGAGGGGACGATGACGCAGCACGGCGCCGTCGACATCTCCGTGGCGGTGGCGATTCCGGGCGGTCTGGTCACGCCCATCGTCAGGAACGCGGATGCGAAGGGCCTCATCG
The DNA here is from genome assembly GCA_022826125.1 of Defluviicoccus sp. GTDB lineage: Bacteria > Pseudomonadota > Alphaproteobacteria > MPNO01 > MPNO01 > MPNO01. The sequence goes on along the minus strand of JAJDVM010000346.1, from coordinate 17,929 downwards.
GGATCGCCGCCGAGATGAAGGAGCTCGCCGGGCGTGCGCGCGAGGGCAAGCTGCTCCCCGAAGAGTATCAGGGCGGGAGTTTTTCGATCTCCAATCTCGGGATGTACGGCGTCAAGAGCTTTGATGCGGTGATCAACCCCCCGCAGGCCTGCATTCTCGCCGTCGGCGCGGCGGAACCGCACCCGGTCGTCCGCGACGGCGAGATCGTTCCCGCGACCGTCATGTCCTGCACGCTTTCGGTCGACCACCGCGTGGTGGACGGAGCGATCGGGGCCGAATTGCTGGGCGCGATCAAGCGGAATATCGAATACCCGCCGGCGATGTTGGCCTAGACGGGGAGGCAAGCGTGGCCCGCCATTCATTTGACATCGCCGTTCTCGGCGGCGGACCGGGCGGTTACGTCGCGGCGATTCGCGCGGCTCAGCTCGGCATGAAGGCCTGCGTCGTGGAGCGAGAACATCTGGGCGGAATTTGCCTCAACTGGGGCTGCATTCCCACCAAGGCGTTGCTGAGAACCTCCGAGATCAACCATCTGCTCGGCAACCTCGACTCCTTCGGCTTCGCCGCGGAGTCGGTGGCTTTCGATCTCGAAAAGATCGTCAAGCGCTCGCGCGACGTGGCCGGACGCCTCAGCGCCGGGGTCAGCCACCTGCTGGGGAAGAACGAGGTCGCCGTCGTCGAGGGGCACGGCAGGCTGGAGGGACCGGGAAAGCTATCGGTCGAACGCAACGGCACCCCGGTCGAGGAGATCGAGGCGCCGCACATCGTTCTCGCGACGGGCGCGCGCGCCCGGACCCTGCCGGGGCTCGAGCCGGACGGCGAACGCATCTGGACCTACCGGGAAGCCATGGTGCCGCCCGAGATGCCGTCGTCCCTGCTGGTAATCGGCTCGGGCGCTATCGGCATCGAGTTCGCAAGCTTCTACCGCGACCTGGGGGCGGAGGTAACGGTCGTCGAAGTTCTCGATCGCATTCTTCCCGTAGAAGATGAAGAAATCTCCTCAATGGCTCAAAAAACCTTTGAAAAACAGGGAATAGAAATACAGACCGATGCCACGGTTTCCGCCTTGGATCCCAACGGCGCCGGAGTGACGGCAACGATCGAGGCGGGCGGGGAGTCGCACCGGATCGAGGTGGACAGGGCCATCCTCGCCGTAGGGATCGTGGGCAACGTGGAAGATATCGGGCTTGAGGGGACCGCCGTGGAGGTAGACCGCGGCCATGTCGTGGTGAATTCCCGGAACGAGACGGGAGAGACCGGTATCTACGCGATCGGGGATTTGGTGGGCCCGCCATGGCTGGCGCACAAGGCGAGCCACGAGGGGGTGATCTGCGTCGAGCGCATCGCGGGGATGGAGACCCGTCCGCTTGACGTCTCGGCGATCCCGGGATGCACCTACTGCCGGCCGCAGATCGCGAGCGTAGGCCTCACCGAAGCCGCGGCGAAAGAGGCGGGCCACGACGTCAGGGTCGGACGGTTTCCCTACCTCGCCAACGGCAAGGCGATCGCGCTCGGCGACGACGAAGGGATGATCAAGACGATATTCGATGCTTCGACCGGCGCGTTGCTTGGTGCACACATGATCGGAGCGGAGGTGACGGAGCTGATCCAGGGATTCGCCATAGCCAGGACGCTGGAAACCACCGAGGCAGAGCTCATGGAGACGGTTTTCCCGCACCCGACCCTGTCCGAAACGATGCACGAGTCGGTGCTTGACGCCTACGGGCGGGCACTTCATTTCTAGGTCGAGCGGGTCGGGAACGATTGCCCTTGCGATGACCAGCACCAGCCAGACCGTCGCAGTCCGCCATCCGGAGAAGATCGGACGGAAGGACAGCCCGATCCCCCGCAAGCCGCCCTGGATCCGGGTAAAGGCGCCGGTCTCCCCGGCCTACGGCGAGACCCGCAAGGTGGTGCGCGACCTCGGACTGGCAACGGTCTGCGAAGAAGCGGCCTGCCCCAACATCGGCGAATGCTGGGCGCAGCGGCACGCGACGATGATGATCCTGGGGAGCGTCTGCACGCGGGCTTGCGCGTTCTGCAACGTCGCCACCGGAATCCCCGACCGCGTCGACCCGCGCGAGCCGGGCCGGGTCGCCGAAGCGGTCGCGAGGCTGGGCTTGCGGCACGTCGTCATTACTTCCGTCGACCGCGACGACCTCGACGACGGGGGCGCCGGGCATTTCGCGCGCGTGATCGGCGCTATCCGACGGCTCAACCCGGATACCACCATCGAGGTCCTGACGCCCGACTTCCTGAGAAAGGATGGGGCCGTCGAAGAGGTCGTCGAAGCGCGCCCGGACGTCTACAACCACAATCTCGAAACCGTGCCGAGGCTCTACCCAACGGTGCGGCCCGGGGCGCGGTACTTCCATTCCCTGAGGCTCCTCGACCGGGTGAAGCAGCTCGATCCCGCGATGTTCACCAAGTCGGGGCTGATGGTGGGACTCGGCGAGAGCCGGGAAGAGGTTCAGCAGGTGATGGACGACTTGCGCTCGGCGGACGTGGATTTTCTTACCGTCGGCCAGTATCTCCAGCCCACGCCCAAGCATCACCCGATCGAGCGTTTCTGGACTCCGGAAGAGTTCGAAGGGCTTGCCGCCACGGCCAAGGGCAGGGGATTCCTGATGGTCTCCGCGACGCCGCTGACACGCTCTTCCTATCACGCCGACCGGGACTTCGAGGCGCTGAGGGCGGCGCGTCGGTTACGGCAGGCAGAGGCGTCGGGCTGACGCCATGCCGAGACACGCGGAAATCCGTTACACCGCCTACGAACCTGCCCAGATTTTCGGACTCGTGGCCGATGTCGAGAGCTACCCGTCCTTCCTCCCCTGGTGCACCGCTTGCAGGATCTACAAGCGCGAAGACAACGTGATCCATGCCGACCTCCGGATCGGGTTCAAGACGATCAGCGAAAGCTTCCGGTCCCGGGTGACGCTCGATCCGTTCGAGCGCATCGACATCGTCTATCTGGACGGGCCCTTCCGCTATCTGAACAGCTGCTGGAAGTTCAGTCCGAAGGAGGGGGGCTGCCTGATCGATTTCTCGATCGACTTCGAGTTCCGGTCCCTGCTGCTACGCAGGATCATGGGGCCGATTTTCAACGAGGCGGTCCGCCGGAGCGTAAGAGCTTTCGTGAAACGGGCGGACACCCTCTACGGACCGGGAAGCCGTGCCGGAAAGGGCCTCCGCGAGATGGTCTCGCCCTCGGTTCAGAAATAGATCCGGCCCTCGATCCGCTCGACGGGATCGCGCGTGGCCCGGCGCAGTCGAGGCAAGTTCGCCGCGGCAACCGCGGCGAGCACCGCGTCCAACGCGTCGCCGCCCCGATCCTCGACGATTCGTTCTGAAAGCGAATTGTCCGGTTTGGTCAATAGACTATTGTTTTCAAATTCCTTTAGCAGGGTCAGACGCCTGTCCCGAAATGCCTCCTGCCGGCCCTTGTAGGGCAAATAGAGGTCGAGACGCTTGAGGAGGGAAGCGGGGCAGGCCTCGGCGAGCAGGACCTTGCCGGGCGTCGGCGCCTGCATCGGGACGACCCTGGCCGTATCGGACTCGACAAGCGGCCACAGAACCTCCGCGATCCCGGCATGGGTCTGGCGGTACAGCCGGAGATTGTAGGCGGAAAACGGCACCCGCGCCGCCACATCGGTGCGCCGCTTGAGTTCGCGTCCTTTCGCGGCGCCGCGGCAAGTCTCCCGAAGCGATCCGGCGTCGGGATACCGCCCCGGAAAGGCGCGGAGGAAAGCCTCCCAACGCGTCTCCGGGATCAGCGGCTTCGGGAGGCTGAACGGAAAATCGAGACCCGCGGCGGCACGCCTTTCGCTCTTCAGGAACGCCCTCAGCGCCGCCAGCGCGGAAGCGCGGTCGCGCGCGCCGTTTGGCAGCTGCCGTGCCGGAAAGCAGCTTTCAAGCGTCAGGCAGCCCCGGATTTGCGTCCCGAACGCGATCCAGATGTGATCGCCCGCTTGCCGCGCACCCGAGAAATCGACACCGATGACCCGCCGGCGCGTCACCCCGCGAGACGTCCGACAAGGCCCATCGCAGCCAGCACGGATGCGTCGCGGACCGTCGTCCGGTCGCCTGAAAAGGTGTAGCGCCGGTGGACGGTCTTTCCTCCCCGGCGCGCGGCGGCAATATGGACGCGGCCGACCGGCTTGGCCTCCGTTCCGCCGCCCGGTCCCGCGACCCCGGTGATTCCGACGGCGATGTCGGCGCCACTGTGGGCGAGCCCGCCCTCCGCCATCGCGCGGGCGACCGGCTCGCTGACCGCGCCATGGGTATCGATCAGCCGGGCGGGGACGGAGGCGAGCTCGGTCTTGGCCTCGTTGGTGTAGGTCACCAGGCCGCGCTCGACGACGTCGGAGGAGCCGGCAATCGCGGTGAGCGCACCCGCCAGAAGCCCGCCGGTGCATGATTCCACCGTCGCCACCGTCAGACCCGCGGACCGGCAACGTTGGAGCAACGCTTCGGACGCGCGAAGGATTTCGTCGTTCAAGCCAGCACCTCCCGGGCAACCAACAGCCCCGCCAACGCGTACAGGCCGGCCAGGATGTCATCCGTCATGACACCGAGCCCGCCCTCGATGTCGCGATCGGCCCACGAAACGGGCCAAGGCTTGACGATATCGGCGATACGGAACAGCACAAAGCCGAGCGCGAACTGCCACAATTCCGTCGTCGCGGGGATCAGGGCCGTGAGCTGGCCGGCCACCTCGTCGATGACGATGGGCCCGGGATCATCGTCCCGGGTACGCCTCAGCACGAGGACGGATACCCACGAGCCGAGCAGAAACACGAGGATCGCGGCAACGCACAAGGCCAGCGGCCCGAGCCCGTCGAGGATCAGCCAGGCCAACGGAAGCGCCGCGAGCGATCCCCAGGTTCCGGGCGCGCTGGGCAGCAACCCGGTCCCGCCGACGGTCGCGACGAAGGTGGGCACGTCGCGCCACGGGGGAGAGTAGGGCGCATGCCTGATCGCGGGACGCAGCATGCGGCCTTCAAACGGGGAGGCGGACGGTCGCGACCGCCTGCGCGGCAATCCCTTCGCCGCGCCCGGTGAAGCCCAGGCCTTCGGTCGTGGTCGCCTTGACGCTGACCCGGCCGGGCTCGATCCCGAGCACTCCGGCGATGGAGCGGATCATCGACTCGCGATGGGGCGCGATCCTGGGCCGTTCGCAGATCAGGGTCAGGTCGAGATTGACGATCGAGCCCCCGCGCTCGCGTACGAGATCGGCCGCATGGCACAGGAAGGTCCTCGAAGGCTCGCCGCGCCAGCGCGGGTCCGACGGCGGGAAATGGATGCCGATATCGCCCTCCGCGATCGCGCCCAGGAGGGCGTCGGTAATCGCATGCATTCCGACGTCCGCGTCCGAGTGCCCCGCCAGAGCCCGTTCATGGGGAATTTCCACGCCGCACAGGGTGACGGCGTTTCCGTCGCCGAACTTGTGGACGTCGAACCCGGTGCCGGTCCGGAGTTCGAACCGCCCGTCCGCGAGCCGGCGCCGTGCGCGCTCGAGATCCTCTTCGGTGGTGATCTTGACGTTCTCCTCGTTACCGGAAACCAGCGCGACATCGAGCCCGGCATGTTCGGCGACGGCCGCGTCGTCGGTCAACGCCAGGCCGGCGGCGGCGCGATGGGCCTCCAGAATTTCCGCGAAACGAAACCCCTGCGGCGTCTGCGCGCGCCACAGCCCGGTGCGTTCCACGGTCTCGCCGACCGTCGGCTCTCCGCCGTCCGACCGTCCCCTTTTCAGCGTGTCGCTGAGGGGTACCGCTGGCAGCACGGCCGGGTGGGTGTCCAGCGCCCCGAGCGTGCGGTCGATGGTGGCGGCGTCGGCGAACGGGCGGGCCGCGTCATGGATCAGCACCCTTTCCGGGGCGATGGAGACCAGGCTCTCCAGACCGAGGCGCGCCGATTCCTGGCGGCTGTCCCCGCCCGTCACCGGCGCCAGCAGGTCGAGGCCCCGGAGGGCCGCGTCGCAGCGCACCCGGTCTTGCACACCGATCACCACCCGAACGTGGTCGATGCCCGGATGATCGACGAAACTGCATACGGCATGGCGCAAGACGACGCCCTCGCCGAGCGGCAGATATTGCTTGGGAAGTGCCGCGCCAAGGCGCGTGCCGCGCCCGCCGGCGAGGATAAGGGCGACGCAGCCCGACATATCGTACCCGTGCGGTTGCGCGGAGACCCTAATCGCCCCGGAATCGATTGCCAAGGACGCCTTCGCGGGTCGCGATGTTCATCGATCGCGGGGGTGATATAGTGCTTACTGTCTTCGCCGCTCGAGGCTCCATGTCCACCTTCGCTCCGATCCAAATCGGTCCGGTCGAGATCGCCGATCCGGTATTTCTGGCGCCGATGTCGGGGGTCAGCGACCTGCCGTTCCGCCGCCTGGTCAAGAGCTGGGGAGCCGGAATGGTGTTTTCGGAGATGATCGCGAGCGACGCGATGGTTCGGCAGGTCAAGGGATCCCTCAAGATCGCGACCGACTGCGTCGAGGAGTTTCCGATGGCGGTCCAGCTGGTGGGCTACGATCCCGCGGTCATGGCCGAGGCCGCCCGCATCGCCGCGGATCGCGGGGCCGCCGTCATCGACATCAACATGGGCTGCCCGATGAAGAAGGTCGTCAAGAAGATGTGCGGCTCGGCCTTGATGCGGGACGAGGTTCATGCCGCGCGAATTCTTCGTGCGGTGGTGGCCGCCGTCAACCTCCCGGTAACCCTCAAGATGCGGACCGGATGGGATGACGAAAATCTCAACGCGCCGAAGCTCGCCGCCATCGCCGAGGATTGCGGAATCCGGATGATCACGGTCCACGGCCGGACGAGGACTCAACTGTATACGGGAAGCGCTGACTGGCGGTTCGTGTCCAGGGTGAAGGCTAGCGTCTCGGTCCCGGTAATCGTCAACGGAGATATCGTCACCCTCGAGGACGCACGGGCGGCGCTTACAGCCTCCAGCGCCGATGGGGTGATGATCGGCCGCGGCGCCTGCGGCAGGCCATGGTTCCCGAAGCAGACGATCGCCTGGCTCTGTTCCGGGCTGCGCTTGCCCGATCCGCCTCCGGCACGGCGCGGCGCCATCGTGCTCGACCATTTCGACGCGATGATCGAGCACTACGGACCGGTAACCGGCGTCCGCATGGCGCGCAAGCATCTCGCCTGGTACGCCAGATCCTATCGCGGGGGCGCGGCGTTTCGTGCCGCCGTCAACTCGATATCCGAGCCGCACGAAGTACGTTCCGAGATCGAGGATTTTTTCGGGATGGCGGCCAACATCGCCATGGCGACATGAACGCCGCGACGGTGGTATTGGCCAGCTCGGACGATCGAACCCGGCGTGTGCTGGAGGAGGCGGGATACGCGCTCCTGTTCGCCCCGACGGCGGACGCGCTGCTTCACGTGCTCGGCTCGGGATACGGCGACATCGCCGTGGTCGACGCGGACATGCTGTCGACCTCGGGTCGCCGGATCGCCGATGCGGTGCAGCAGAACCGGCCGGGATTACCGATCGTCGTTCTGGGGGGAGAGGAGCCCGTGCGGTTCCCGATCCCGACCCGCTACGCCCCGTTGCCGGACGACGGGGACGGGCTGCTGGACACGATCGGGCATGCCCTCGACGGCGTGGAAACGAGATCGAGGGGCGACCGGGACAATCTGTCCCGCGCGGTCGGAGCGCATCTCGCGCGCTATTTCGAGGCTCATGCCCCGGGGCTTCCCGGACCCGGGCTGCACGGCCGGGTTCTGCGCGAGGTCGAAAGATCCCTGATCACCCACGCGCTCGGCGCAACGCGCGGCAACCAGGTCAAGGCGGCAACCCTTCTCGGGCTCAACCGCAACACGTTGAGGAAGAAAATCCGCGACCTCGACATCGACATCGTGCGGGGCATAAGATGATGCGGCCCGCCGGGAAAGAGGCGCCCGGCAGGAGCTGTTAACCGGTTCGACGCGAGATGGCGAATAAATCGGCGGCGCTGGATGCGCCCGGGGCCGCGCGTCTCTTCGAATGGGCGGGACGGTACCGGCTCGGGCGACGGGTGGCGGTAATTCTGGCCGTGGCTTCGCTCGGTTCCGCGCTGGTCACTTACGCCGCCCTCACGGGCTCGCTCCCGATTTTCGCCGATCCCCGGGCGCTGCTCATCCTGCTCAACGTCGATCTGGTGCTGTTCCTCGCGCTCGGAGCGATCGTCGCCGGCCGCGTGGCGCGCATATGGATCGCGCGCAGGCGGGGTTCTCCCGGCTCGAAACTGCACAGCCGGCTCGTGCTCTGGTTCAGCCTGATCGCGCTTGCCCCGGCGATCATCGTCTCCGTCTTCTCGGCGGTCTTTTTCAGCCTGGGCGTCCAGGCCTGGTTCAGCGACCGCGTTCAGACCGCGCTGGACGAGGCCTCGATCGTGGCGGAATCCTATTTGCGCGAGCACCAGAAGGTGATCCGGGGCGACATCCTGGCGATCGCGCGGGACGTCAACCGGGCCGCGCCAAGGCTGTGGGCCGAACCCGCCAAGTTCAACGAAATGATGGCGGCGCAGGGCCTGCTGCGAAATCTGAGCGAGGCCTACGTCCTGGACGGAACGGGACGGGTGATCGCCCGCTGGAGCCTGAGCTTCGTGCTTGACCTCGCGCCCATTCCGCTCTCGGCGATGGACAAGGTGCGGCGCGGCGAGCTGGTGGTTCTGGCGAGCGGAACGGAAGACCGGATGCGCGCGATCGTCAAGCTCGACAGCGCGATCAACGCATTCCTGTATATCAGCCGCTTCGTCGAACCCAAGGTCCTGGACCACATCGCCCGGACCAGGAAGGCGGTCGCCGAGTACCAATCGCTCGAAGGCCAGCGACATACGTTCGAAATCACATTCGCGATGATGTTCGTGCTCGTGGCCTTGCTTCTCCTGATGGCGGCGACATGGGCCGGCCTTACCTTCGCGACCCGACTGGCGGGGCCCGTGACGGCTCTCGCGGCGGCGGCGGAACGCGTACGGGGCGGCGACCTGTCGACCAGGGTCGACGAAAGCGGGGACCGGGACGAAATCGGCTCGTTGACCAACGCCTTCAACCGCATGACCGACCAGCTCGAAACTCAGCGGGACGAGCTTCTCGAAGCCAATCGACAACTCGACGCGAGGCGCCATTTCATCGAGACCGTGCTGTCCGGCGTCTCGGCCGGCGTCGTGGGGCTCGACCGTTCCGGCCGCATCAACGTCGCCAACAGACTCGCTTGCGATTTGCTGTCGCAGGATCTCGACGGGCGCCTGGGCGAATCCCTTGCGCTGCTGGTGCCGGGCATGAGCGCGCTGCTCGAGAAAGCGAGGGTCCGCCCGGATGGAATGGCGGAGTCCGAGATCGAACTGAAGCGCAACGAAGCTGCCAGAACCCTGTTCGTCCGCGTTACCGCCGATCTGAAGGACGACGCTATCGTCGGCTTCGTGGTCACTTTCAACGACATCACCGAGCTGCTCGCCGCCCAGCGGAAGGCCGCATGGTCCGATGTCGCACGCCGGATCGCCCATGAGATCAAGAACCCGCTGACGCCGATCCAGCTGTCTGCCGAGCGGCTGCGCCGGAAATACCTCGACGAGATCGAGAGCGACCCGAAATCCTTCGACGACTACACCGAAACCATCATCCGCCATGTCGGAAACATCGGGAGAATGGTCGACGAGTTCTCCGATTTCGCGCGTATGCCGGGTGCCGTCTTCGCGGCGAACGATATCGGCGAGCTGTGCCGTATCGAACTGGCGCTCTACAGGGAGGCGCATCCCGAGATAGCGTTCGAGGCGAACCTGCCGGCCGAGCCGCTGGTCGTCAAATGCGATGACGGGCTGGTGGCGCGCGCGCTCTCGAATCTGCTGAAGAACGCCGTCGAAGCGATCCGGGGTCGTGGGCGAGAGGCCGGGCAGGGTCGGATCGAGGTTACGGTCGGGGAACGCGCGGATACCGTCGTCGTGTCGGTGGAGGACAACGGGCGCGGACTTCCCGACGAGGCTCGGGAACGGCTCACCGAACCCTATGTAACGACGCGCGAGAAGGGCACCGGTCTCGGGCTCGCGATCGTCAAGAAAATCATGGAAGACCATAACGGCGACGTGACGCTCGACGCGGCGCCCGGCGACGGAGCCTGCGCCCGTCTGGTCTTCCCAAAGGAAGGGCAGGGTGGCAGTGTGATGCGTCCGGCCGGCCACGAACTGCCTGGGGGACCGAGCGGTGCAGGTTGAAATCCTCATCGTCGACGACGAGGCGGACATCCGTCGAACCATCGCCGACACGCTTGAGGACGAGGGCTACCGTTGCAGGGCCGCGGCCGACAGCGTCTCGGCGCTGGAGTCGATAGAGGAGCGCCGCCCTCATCTGGTGATTCTCGACATCTGGCTGCGCGACAAGGATCGCGACGGCATGGAGCTCCTCAAGATCCTGAAGGACCGGTTTCCGGAAATTCCCGTGGTGATGATCAGCGGCCACGGGACGATCGAAACCGCGGTAAAGGCGATCAAGCTCGGCGCATACGAGTTCGTCGAGAAGCCCTTCAAGGCTGACCGGCTGGTGCTGACCGCCAAGCGCGCGGTGGACACTGCGCGGCTGGAGAGAGAGAACGCGGAACTGCGGGAGCGTGCCGGCGCCGATTGGCAGATGATCGGAAGCTCGCAGTCTATATGTCAGCTCCGAACCGTGATCGACCGCGTCGGCCCGACGGGAAGCCGGGTCCTGATTACCGGCCCGTCCGGCGCGGGCAAGGAGATCGCGGCCCGCGCCCTGCACACCCGTTCGCGCCGTAGCGAGGGTCCGTTCATCGTGCTCAATTGCGCGACCATGGCGCCCGAGCGCATGGAGAGCGAGCTCTTCGGTTCGGAAGCCCGGAACGGTGGCGCGCCCCATCTCGGGACCTTCGAGCAAGCCCATGGCGGAACGCTCCTCCTCGACGGGGTCGCGGACATGCCGCTGGAGACCCAGGGCAAGATCGTCCGCGTCCTGCAGGAACAATCGTTCGTTCGCACCGGCGGCGGAACCAGGATCAGCGTCGATGTAAGGGTGATCGCGACCGCGAACGGAAACCTTGCGAACGAGATGGCGGCGGGCCGGTTTCGCCAGGATCTATACTACCGGCTCAACGTGGTGCCGATCGAGGTTCCCCCCCTGTCGTCCCGCCGCGACGACATACCGCTCCTGTTTCGGCACTTCGCGGAGCGCGCGGCGGCTGCCAGCGGCATGCCGTGCCGCGACCTTGCGGAGGACGCTCTCGCCGCCCTGCAAGCCTATGACTGGCCGGGCAACGTGCGCCAGCTCCGGAACGTGGCCGAATGGATATTGATCATGGCGCCGGGAACCGCATCGGACCCCGTGCGGTCCGACATGCTGCCGCCGGATATCGTCGCCGGTACACCCGACCCGCTGCGCTGGGAAAACGGCGCCGAGGTGATGGGGCTGCCGCTTCGCGAGGCGCGGGAACGGTTCGAGCGGGAATATCTGATCGCCCAGGTGGACCGTTTCGGGGGCAACGTATCGCGCACCGCCCAGTTCGTCGGCATGGAGCGTTCTGCCCTCCATCGCAAGCTGAAGACGCTGGGCGTAGCGCCGGGAAACAGGGCCCTGTAGTCCGGCGCCCGAGAGTCCTCAAGCCCAACCCTTTCCAGGAAGGTCGGAACCGAGTTCGATGAAGGTGATCGTTTGCGGCGCCGGTCAGGTCGGCTACCACATCGCGCGCCAACTGGCCTCCGAAGGCAACGACGTCACGGTGATCGACCAGTCGGAGGACCTTTCTCGCCAGGTGGGGAACTCGCTCGACGTCCGAACGCTGGCCGGCTTCGCCTCCCATCCCGACGTGCTGGAGCGAGCGGCCGCCGGCGATTCCGACATGATTATCGCGGTCACGCAGGCCGACGAGGTCAACATGGTGGCCTGCCAGGTGGCGCACTCGCTGTTCAACGTCCCGACCAAGATCGCCCGCATTCGCGCGCAGTCCTACCTGCACCAGATCTGGGCCGACCTGTTCAGCCGCGACCACATGCCGATCGACGTCATAATCTCGCCCGAGCTGGAGGTCGCCCGCGCGATTCTGCGCCGCCTCTTCGTGCCCGGCGCGATCGATTCGATCTCGCTCGCCGACGGCATGGTGCGGGCGATCGCGGTGCGGTGTGGCGACGACTGCCCGGTGATCAACACCCCCTTGCGCCAGCTCACCGGTATCTTTCCCGACCTCAACATCGTCGTCGTGGGCATCAACCGCGGGGACGCCACACTGGTGCCGACGGCCGACGACCAGATGCTGGCCGGGGACGAGGTCTATTTCATCGCCGACAACGACCACGTTGCCCGCGCGATGGCGGTGTTCGGACACGAGGAACCCGAGATCAGACGCATGGTGATCGCGGGCGCCGGGCATGTCGGCCGTTTCCTCGCCGGCCTGATTCGCGAGGAGCACCCGTCGGTCAAGGCCAAGATCATCGAGGCGGACAAGGCCCGGGCCGAACACGTCGCCGTAGGGCTTGGCGGGCTGACGGTCCTGAACGGCGATGCGCTGGACCCGGAAATCCTGAACGAAGCGAACGTGCCCACCGCGGAGGCGATCGTCGCCGTCACCAACGACGACGAAACCAACGTCCTCGCGTCGCTTCTCGCCAAACGGCACGGCGCGGGGCGGGCGGTCACCCTGATCAACAACATGAACTACGCCCCGCTGATCAGCACGCTCGGGGTGGATGTCGTGGTGAATCCCCACGCGATTACGGTTTCGACCGTCCTCCAGCATGTCCGGCGCGGCCGCATTCGCGCCGTGCACGCGCTGCCTCAGGGGATCGGCGAGATCATGGAAGCCGAGCTTCACGAATCATCCGATCTCGCCGGCCATGCGATCCGCGACGCGGGTTTGCCCTCGGACGTTCTCATCGGCGCCATCGTGCGGGACGGCAAGGTGGTGATCCCGCGCGCTTCCACCGTGATGCGGACCCGGGACCGGATCGTGATGTTCGTCGCGAGAACCGCGATCAAGCATGTCGAGCGGTTGTTCTCGGTGCGCCCCGACTATTTCTGAGCCCGCGGGATGAACGCGCTCGACCGCCTCCCCCGCGCGGTGATCTTCGACTGGGACAACACGCTGGTCGATACGTGGCCGGTAATCCACGACTCGATGAACACGACGCTCCGGGCGATGGGGCATGAGCCGTGGTCGCCGGAGGAGACCCGCGAGCGCGTCCGGCGTTCGTTGCGCGAGGCCTTTCCGGCGATGTTCGGCACGCGCTGGGAGGAGGCGCGGAAGATCTTCTACCGGCGTTTCGACGCGATCCACCTGGAGCGGCTGACCGTCTGCGACGGGGCGGAGGCGCTGATCGCCCTGCTCGTCGACAGAGGGGTCTGCCTCAGCGTCGTCAGCAACAAGATGGGCCGGAACCTGCGGCGCGAGGCGGCCCATCTCGGCTGGGTCCGCCATTTCTTCCGTCTGGTGGGAGCGACCGATGCGGCGCGCGACAAGCCCGCGACCGAGCCCGTCGATCTCGCGCTGTCGGGCAGCGGCGTGGAGCGCGGCGCCGATGTCTGGTTCGTGGGAGACACCGCGATCGACCTCGAATGTGCGCACCGGGCCGGCTGCACGGGAATACTGGTGCGGGAAACGCCGCCTCGAGACGCGGAATTCGCCGGGTTCCCGCCCGAAGCGCATTTCGTCCGCTGCTCCGACCTTCACCGACACATCGAAAGCCTGTGAACGCGGTTATTTTCTCGCCGCGGGTTTTGCGGTAATCATCCCGCGCTTGTGTGTGTTGGTGGGGTGCGCACGGCGCGCCGCACCGTCAACGGTTCGAAGTCAAGACTCGAAGAGAGCGGGACCCAAAATGTCATCGGAAAAACCTCAAAACCTCCAGGATACGTTCCTCAACCACATCAGGAAGAACAAGACGCCGGTCACGGTCTTTCTGGTCAACGGCGTCAAACTTCAGGGCATAGTCACCTGGTTCGACAATTTCTGCGTTCTGCTGCGTCGGGACGGCCACTCCCAGCTTGTCTACAAGCACGCCATTTCGACGGTGATGCCGGTCGCGCCGGTACAGCTCTATGACGAGAAGCGCGAGGCCGAACACGCCGCGGAATAGGCCGAACGGGAAGAACGGCGTGGCAGCAACCGGGCGCGCCGCCGTCGTCCATCCTTACGTGAAGAGCCCCGGCGGCGATTTGCGAAGTCCCGATTCCAGGCTCGAAGAGGCGGTGGGACTTGCCGGAGCGATCGGGCTGGATGTCGTGCATGCCGGCAGGATCGCATTGTCCCGGCATCGCCCGTCGACCTATTTCGGCGCCGGGATCGTGGACGCTCTCGCCGAGACGGTCGATGCGCTGGAGATCGATCTCGTATGCGTGGATGCCACGCTGACCCCGGTTCAGCAGCGCAATCTCGAACGCGCCTGGCACCGCAAGGTCATCGATCGCACCGGGCTGATCCTCGAAATCTTCGGCGCGCGGGCGAGCACCCGGGAAGGCGTTCTCCAGGTGGAGCTCGCGCACCTGACCTATCAGCGGAGCCGCCTGGTGAGAAGCTGGACCCATCTTGAGCGCCAGCGCGGCGGCCGGGGCTTCGTGGGCGGCCCCGGGGAAACCCAGATCGAGGCGGACCGACGTCAGATCGACGAGCGGATCGTGCGACTCCGCCGCGAGCTCGATACGGTGAAGCGGACGAGGGGGCTGCATCGGGCCGCGCGGCGCCGGGTGCCGTACCCGGTGGCCGCTCTGGTGGGCTACACCAACGCCGGCAAGTCGACGCTGTTCAACCGCCTCACGGATTCGCGAGTCGCCGCGGAGGATCTCCTGTTCGCCACGCTCGATCCGACCATGCGGGGCCTCGATCTGCCGTCGGGAAGACGGGTGATCCTGTCCGATACCGTTGGGTTCGTATCGCAACTGCCGACGATGCTGATCGCGGCCTTCCGGGCGACGCTGGAGGAGGTGCGGGACGCCGACCTGATCGTGCATGTCCGCGATGCCGCCCACCCGGACAGCGATGCGCAATGCCGCGACGTCGACGACGTGCTCTCGCAACTCGGCATCGATACCGAAGACGGAATTCTTGTCGAGGTGCACAACAAGATCGACAAGATCGCGCCCGAAGAGCGGACCCTTCTGTCGGGACGGGCGGACGGGCGCAACGACGGGATCGGGATTTCGGCGCTTACCGGGGAGGGGATCGAAGAGCTGATCCACCGGCTCGATTCGGCATTCGGATCCCGGCGAAAGATCGTCGACCTGGAGGTCGACCTCGCCGACGGCGCTCGGCTTGCCTGGCTCTACCGCCACGGCGAGGTGCTCAGCCGGAAGGACGACGGGCTCCGCGCTCATATCCGGGTCGGGCTCGATCCCGCCCACCTCGGACGCCTGGAGCGTTTGCGCCGGGAAAACGGCTGATTTTTCGCCCGGTCGGCTAAATCGTTCGACACCGTTGACAGCGGCCCGACGAATCCCTAGGTTGTTAGCACTCAGCAGGGGGGAGTGCTAACACCGTTGGCGCTCCTCTCCGTTCATCCGGAATGCGCGGTTCGCGGAACCGCGGCGCCGGCATATTCGACCAGTCAGGAGGTAATAGATGAAACTCAGGCCACTGCACGATCGCGTGCTGGTTGAGCCGCTGGATGCCGAGGAGAAAACGGCCGGCGGCATCATCATTCCCGACACGGCCAAGGAAAAGCCGATGGAGGGAATGATCGTGGCCGTCGGGAGCGGAGCGCGCTCCGAGGACGGCAAGATCACCGCGCTCGACGTCAAGTCGGGCGACCGCATCCTTTACGGAAAGTGGTCCGGAACGGAAGTCAAAATCGATGGCAAGGACCTCCTCATCATGAAGGAGTCCGACATCATGGGCATCATCGAGTAAGCGGAGCGAATCATGGCAGTCAAGGAAGTAAAATTCGACACCGATGCGCGGACGCGGATGCTCCGGGGCATCGATGTTCTCGCCGATGCCGTGAAGGTGACGCTCGGCCCGAAGGGCCGCAACGTCGTCCTCGACAAGGCGTTCGGCGCACCCCGCATCTCCAAGGACGGCGTGACCGTCGCCAAGGAGATCGAGCTTGAGGACAAGTTCGAGAACATGGGCGCGCAGATGGTGCGCGAGGTCGCGTCGAAGACCAATGACGACGCTGGCGACGGCACCACGACCGCGACCATTCTGGCCCAGGCGATCGTGCGCGAGGGTCTCAAGTCCGTGGCCGCGGGCATGAACCCGATGGACCTCAAGCGCGGCATCGACGTCGCGGTGGAAGAGGTCGTCAGCAGCGTCCAGAGGCGTTCGAAGAAGGTGAAGACCGAAGAGGAGATCGCCCAGGTCGGCACCGTTTCGGCCAACGGCGAGCGCGAGATCGGCAACATGATCGCCGATGCGATGCAGAAGGTCGGCCAGGAAGGCGTGATCACGGTCGAGGAGGCGAAGAGCCTCGCGACCGAGCTCGACGTGGTCGAGGGCATGCAGTTCGATCGCGGCTACATCTCGCCCTACTTCATCACCAACGCCGAGAAGATGCTGGCCGACCTGGAGAGCCCCTTCATCCTGCTGCACGAGAAGAAGCTCTCCGGTCTCCAGTCGATGCTTCCGCTGCTCGAGTCGATCGTGCAGTCGGGGCGTCCGCTGCTGATCATCGCCGAGGATGTCGAAGGCGAGGCTCTGGCCACGCTGGTCGTCAACCGCCTGCGCGGCGGCCTCAAGGTGGCGGCCGTCAAGGCCCCCGGCTTCGGCGATCGCCGCAAGGCGATGCTCGAGGACATCGCGATCCTCACCGGCGGCCAGGTGGTCTCCGAGGATCTCGGGATCAAGCTCGAGAATGTCAGCCTCGACATGCTGGGCAGCGCCAAGAAGGTCGCGATCACCAAGGACGAGACCACCATCGTCGAGGGTGCCGGCAAGAAGGGCGACATCTCCGGGCGCTGCGGCCAGATCCGGGCGCAGATCGACGAGACCTCGTCCGACTACGACCGCGAGAAGCTGCAGGAACGGCTCGCCAAGCTCGCCGGCGGCGTCGCGGTAATCCGCGTCGGCGGGGCGACCGAGGTCGAGGTGAAGGAGAAGCGCGACCGCGTCGAGGATGCGATGAACTCGACCCGCGCCGCGGTCGAGGAAGGCATCGTCGCCGGCGGCGGCACCGCGCTTCTGCACGCTTCGCAGGGTCTCGCCAAGATCAAGCTCGACAATCCGGACCAGCAGGCAGGCGTCGAGATCGTACGCCGCGCCCTGCAGGCACCGCTCCGGCAGATCGCCGAGAACGCCGGTTTCGAGGGCTCGGTCGTGGCCGGGAAGCTGCTGGAATCGAAGGCCGCCAATTTCGGCTTCGATGCGGCCGCCTGCGAGTACACCGACCTGGTCAAGGCCGGCATCATCGACCCGACCAAGGTGGTGCGGGCGACCGTCCAGGGTGCGGCTTCGGTCGCCGGGCTGCTGATCACCACCGAGGCGATGGTGGCGGAGAAGCCCGAGGACAAGGCCGCCCCGGCAATGCCGCCGGGCGGCATGGGCGACATGGGCGGCATGATGTAGCTGCCGTTTCATGCCGGCCGCGCGTATCGGCCGGGCTTGGAACTGGGAAGGGCCGCCCTCGGGGCGGCCCTTCTTTATCGGATTGCCATCCCGTCCCGGTCGCACTATCCCTCCGGCTGCCCCGGAACCTCCCGAGTGTCCCCATGAATGTCGACATAGACGCCGTTACCGGATTGATGCGGAGCGTCGCGGAGGCCGAGATCCTGCCGCGCTTCCGCACTCTCGGCGCGCGCGAATCGTGGGAGAAGCGCTCGGGCGCCGTCGTCACGGTGGCGGACGAGAGAGCCGAGGCGGCACTGTCGGACGGCCTGGCCGATATCCTGCCGGGCTCCGGTATCGTCGCGGAGGAGGCATCCGAAGCCGCGCCGGAGACGCTGGATGCGCTCAACCGGCCGGGGCCCGTCTGGATAATCGATCCGATCGACGGGAC
>JAJDVM010000010.1 GCA_022826125.1 Defluviicoccus sp. | reverse complement strand
CCGCGCCCGCATCCCGATCAAGGGGGTAGGTCGGCACTACACGCGGATCCGGAGACGCAAAGCCCGGAAATCCGCCATTTCTCCGGCCGGAAACCCGTCAAATTAGTTGAAATGCCCGCTCAGTTGCGGAAGTCGGGTTAGCGCGAGTCCGGGTCGGCCGCCCTTCGATACGCGGCTGCGCCGCTACTCAGGGTGAAGAGAAATCAAAAGAGCGCCCCTCATCCCGAGTAGGCGCGTCAGCGCCGTATCGAGGGACGGCTCGTGGGCGGCGCGGGTCTCTCTACCCCGCGATCCGCCCGGCGCGCATGCCGGCGGTCGCCGCGAGCGTCTCGAACTGGCGGGCGACCGAGTCGTCGAAGGGCGAGGAGCCGTTGTCCGGCAGGCGGAGCGACAGAAGGTCCTTGTCGACGATCAGCGCCGAGCGGCCGAGCACGCCCGGCGCCCCGCCCGAGACCCGGAAGGCGAGCCGCACCGCCTCGCCGATGACCTCGGCGCGGTGGCGGAGGCGCTCCGACATCAGCCGGTGCAGCGGCTGGGCCTCGGGCGCGCCCGCGTCGCCGCCATAGCGCACGAAGGCGGCGTAGCCGAGGAACGCGCGCTCGTCGTGTTTCAACCCCATGAAGGGGAAGCGCTGGATGCGGTTCATCGTCTGCACCGCGCGGTAGTCGGGATGCTCGCGCCAGCCGATATCGGCGAGGTGGCAGGCGATCAGGCGGAGCCGCCTGCGGCCCTTGCGGCGCCCCTGGAACAGCGGGTCGATCCAGTCGAACAGCGCCTCGCCGATCGGACCGAACCGGGTCTCGCGCGCGGCCAGCGCCATGGCGGCGACCAGCACCGGATCGTCGCGCCGCCGCTTCGCGTCGAGGCCGGCATAGAGATAGCCCTCGCGCAAACCCTGCGCGGAGAACGCGACCGTCTTCGAGCCGGCCGCGCGCAGGACGGCGCCCATCATGTCGCAGGCGACGGGGAGGCTGTCCCGCCGCCGGCGCGAGACGCCGGCGATCTGCTCCAGCGAGCGCGGGCTCAACCGGCCCACCAGGTCGGCGAGGTTCCGCATGTCGCGGGCCGGCACCCGGTAGCCGTCGATGATGTGGAGCGGGTGGTCGGCGCGCGCCATGTGGAGCCGGGCGACCGCGCGCCACGCCCCGCCGACGGGGTAGAACGTCCGGCCTTCGCCGCCCTTGAGCCAGCGGATCGAGGCGAGCTCGGACCGGATTTCGCCCAGCATCGCCTTGCGGTGCGGCCCGCGGCGGTCGCCGTAGCGCAGGATCCCGAGCGGCAGCGTCGCCTGGTTGACGATCCTGCCGCGCCGGATGTCGACCAGCTCCAGGCTGCCGCCGCCGAGGTCGCCCACGATGCCGTCCGCCCTCGGCATGCCCGACACCACGCCGAGCGCCGACAGCCGCGCCTCGTCCTCGCCGCTGAGCACCTCCACGCTTTCGCCGCAGCGGCGCGCGACCTCGCGCAGGAAATCCGTTCCGTTGGCCGCCTCGCGCACCGCGGCGGTGGCGATGAAGGAGGGTTCGACGACGCCCATCCCGCGCGCCAGCCGGCCGAACCGGGCGATCGCCCGCAGCGCCCGCTCCGCCGCGTCGGCGCCGATCTCCCCGGTCGTGGCCAGCTCGCCGCCGAGCCCGCAGGCGGCGCTCTCGTTGAACATCGGCACCGGCGCCCGGCGATAGCCGTCATAGACGACGAGCCGCACGGTGTTCGACCCGATATCGACGACCGCCACCGGGGGGTCGGCCGGGGCAAAGCCGGGCCGCGGGTCCAGCGCCTCGATCGGTTTCGTTGCTGGCATGAACGCTTTCGGCCGGGATCCCGGGATACGCCTCAGGCGGGGGCGCCGGTGTCTTCGTTTTCGAGCGCGCTTCCCCGGCCCGACAGGCTCGGGTTGGTCATGAAGTACTGGTGGGCGCTGAAGGCGTGTTCGCCCGCCTCGGCGCGTCGGTAGGTGCCGTCCGCGTCGAGCGTCCAGCTCTGCGCCTCGTCCATCAGGTTGGCACCCATGATCCGGTCGAGCACCTGGCGGTGGACGGTCCGGTTGAGGATCGGGATCAGGGTCTCCACCCGGCGGTCGAGGTTGCGCGGCATCCAGTCGGCCGACGAGATATAGACCTTCGCCTTCGACGAGCCGCGCGGGTGCGCCGCGCCGAAGCAGACGATCCGGCTGTGCTCCAGGAAGCGGCCGATGATGCTCTTGACGCGGATGTTGTCGGACAGGCCCGGCACGCCCGGCCGCAGGCAGCAGACGCCGCGCACGATCAGATCGATGCCGACGCCTTCCTGCGAGGCGCGGTAGAGGCAGTCGACGATCTCCGGGTCGACCAGCGAGTTCATCTTGGCGAGGATCCAGGCCGGCCGGCCGGCGCGCGCGTTCTCGATCTCCCCGTCGATCAGGCGGACCAGGGTCGCGCGCATGTCGGTCGGCGAGACCGAGATCCGCTCCATCCCCTCCGGCACGCCGGTCCCGGTCATGTAGTTGAACAGCTTCGCCGCGTCGCGGCAGAACGTCGCGTCGCAGGTGAAGTGCGACAGGTCGGTGTAAATGCGCGCGTTGACCGGGTGGTAGTTGCCGGTGCCGAAATGAGCGTAGGTCTGGAGCCCGTTCTGTTCCCGCCGGACGACGAGCGAGACCTTGGCGTGGGTCTTGAGCTGGACGAAGCCGAACACCACCTGGGCGCCGGCGCGCTCCAGGTCGCGCGCCCAGCGGATGTTGCGCTCCTCGTCGAACCGCGCCTTGAGCTCGATCAGCGCGGTGACCGACTTGCCGCGCTCGGCGGCCTCGCGCAGCGCATCGACGATCGGCGAATCCTCGCCGGTGCGGTAGAGCGTCTGCTTGATCGCGACCACGTTGGGGTCTTCCGCCGCCTGGCGCAGGAAGCTCACCACCACGTCGAAGCTCTCATAGGGGTGGTGGACGATGATGTCCTTCTGGCGGATCGCGGCGAAGCAGTCGCCGTCATGGTCGAGGATGCGCTCTGGGAAGCGCGGCGTGTAGGGCTCGAACACGAGGTCCGGCCGATCGCGCAGGATAAGCTGCGAGGTCTCGGCGAGGCCGAGCAGCCCGTCGACGTCGAACACGTCCTCCTCGTCGACGCCGAGGCTCTCGACCACGAAGGCGCGGAGCGCCGCCGGCACGTCGGCGTTGATCTTGAGACGGATCACCGAGCCCCGGCGGCGCCGGCGCAGCAGCTCCTCCGACTGGCGCACCAGGTCTTCCGCCTCTTCCTCGATCTCGATGTCGCTGTCGCGGATGACCCGGAACACGCCCACGTCCTGCAACTCGAAGCCGGGGAACAGGAGGTCGAGATGGACGCGGACCACCTGTTCGAGCGCGACGAAGGCGGACTTGCGGCTCTCCAGCCGGACGAACCGGTCGATCGTGGCCGGCAGCGCGACCAGCCCGGCCGACGTCTCCTCGCCCTTCCGCTTCATCGACAGCACCAGCGAGAAGCCGAGATTGGGGATGAAGGGGAACGGGTGCGCCGGATCGATCGCGACCGGGGTGAGCGCGGGGAAGATCTCCCGGACGAACCAGGCGGTGAGCCAGGCGCGCTCGTCGTCCGTCAGCGCCTCGGGCTCCAGCACCTCGATCCCCTCGCCGCGCATCGCCTCGCGCAGCTCGCGCCAGCAGCGCTGCTGTTCGCGCATCAGGGTACGGGCGCGCTCGTTGACCGCGTGCAGCTGTTCGCCGGGGGTCAGCCCGTCGGCGCTGCGCGCGGTCACCCCGGCCTGGATCTGGCTCTTCAGCCCGGCGACGCGCACCATGTAGAACTCGTCGAGATTGGCCGCCGAGATCGAGACGAAGCGCAGCCGCTCGAGCAGCGGATGCGCGGTATTGGACGCCTCCTCCAGCACGCGCTCGTTGAAGGCCAGCCAGGAGAGCTCCCGGTTGATGAAGCGCTCCGGGCTGCCGGCGAGCGGCGAGGCCGGCGCCCGCGGCCGTTCCTCCTCCGCCGTCGTCTGGAGTCGCGCGTCGTCCATCGTTCGTCCCCGTACCGCCGGAGCGTTCACGCTTTCGCCGCGACCGTCAAGGGAAAGACGGGACCTGACATTCCTTTCCCCGCCGGCCTATCCTCTTCGCCATGCGGACGCTCTATCTCCTGCGGCACGCGAAGTCGGACTGGGGCGATCCGGGGCTCGACGACTTCGACCGGCCGCTCGCGCCGCGCGGCCGCCGCGCCGCGCCGGCGGTGGCGCAATGGATGAACGCGAACGGGTGCGCGCCGGATTTCGTCCTCTGCTCCGCCGCGCGGAGGGCGGTCGAGACCTGGGCGCTGGTGTCCGAGGTCCTGGAGAGCGCCCCGGAGACCGAGACGACCGAGGATCTCTACCACGCCTCGCCCGCCGGTCTGCTCGGGCTCGCGAAAGCGCTGCCCGACCGGCACGCCGCCGCCATGATGATCGGGCATAACCCGGGCTTCCACGTGCTCGCCGATGCGCTGGCGGGAGAGGGGCCCGACGACCTCCTGCGCCTCCTCGCCGCCGGCTACCCCACGGCGGCGCTGGCGGGGATCGCGTTCGACGCCGCGAGCTGGTCGGCGATCGGTCCCGGGGCCGGCCGCCTCACCTGTTTCGTCCGGCCACGGGCCCTCGAATAGCCCGCCCTTCGATACGCCCCCTGCGGGGGCTACTCAGGATGAGGGTTCGGTTCGGGCGGCCGACAACCCCTCCTCATCCTGAGTAGCGGCGAAGCCGCGTACCGAAGGACGCCAGCTTGCGGCGGGCGGGGCGACGGGCGACACTTGCGCCGCCCGTTCCCGAAGGAGTCCGCCGATGCACCCGGTGCAGCTGTTCCACTGGCACTTCATGGCCTACCCGTATCTGCCGCCCGATTTCGACGAGCGCTACGACACCGGCTGGGTGACGGTGCCCAACAGCCTTTGGGACCGCGAGAAGACCGACGGGCTCTACCAGGAATATATCGACCAGTCGGTCGAGGCGGCGGAGCTCGGATATGACGGGCTGGTGCTGAACGAGCATCACCAGAACATCTACGGGCTGATGCCGTCCCCCAACATCATCGCCGCTGCGCTCACCCAGCGCACCGAGCGGGCGAAGCTGGTCGTGCTCGGCAACCTGCTGCCGCTCCACCTCAACCCGCTCCGCGTCGCCGAGGAGTACGCGATGATCGATTCGATCTCGGGTGGGCGGCTGATCGCCGGCTTCGCGGTCGGCGGCGGGCCGGAGGCCTACAACTACAACATCCCCTCGCCGCAATCGCGCCAGCGCTTCTGGGAATCGGTCGACCTGATCCTGCGCACCTGGACCGAGGACGGGCCGTTCGAGCACGAGGGGCCGTCCTATCCGCTGCGCTACGTCAATATCTGGCCGAAGCCGCGCCAGACGCCGCACCCGAAGGTGTGGATCCCGGGCAGCCTCAGCGCCGAGACGATGGACCATGTGGCGAAGCGAGGCTTCGACTATTTCCTGTCCTCGCGCACCCACGGCGCGGCGACCCGCCAGGCGCGCGAGCGCTTCGCCGAGATCCTCAAGCGCAACGGCGATGCCTACAACCCGTTCCGGATGGGCGTTCTGCTGTCGGTCTATGTCGCGGAGACCGACGAGCAGGCGAAGGAGGAGGCGGAGGAGGGGGTCTGGTACTTCCTCAAATACTGCCTCAAGGGCCATCTCCGACGGACCGGGCGGACGCTCACCTTCGGCCCCGGCGTGCCGTCGCAGTCGGTCCGGTCGTGGCGGGCCTATCTGGAGAACTCGACCGCCGGCGCGCCGATGCTGGGCGACGCCGAGGACTGGGAGGAGCTCGAATCCAAGGCGTCCATCGTGGTGGGCAGCCCGGCCACGGTGCGCGAGAAGCTGTGGGACCTGATCGAGCAGGCCGAGGTCGGGAACCTGCTGATCCAGTTCCATTTCGGCAACATGAAGGACGCGCTCGCCAGGAAGAGCGCGCGGCTGTTCGCCGAGGAGGTGGCGCCGGCGCTGCGCGAGCGCTCGGCCGATCTGTTCGCCCGCAAGTACCCGATGCTCGCCGACCGGCCGGCCGCGAGCGCCGCCGAATGAGCGGACGCACGGTTGCCCTGCCGAGGGGGCGCACGGTCGAGGTCGCGGAGGCGGGGGAGGGTCCCGCCGTCGTCTACCTGCACGGGATCGCCGACATCCACGGCGCGTCGTTCGGCTGGCTGCCGTTCCACCAGGCGTTGGCCGAGCGCTTCGCGGTCATCGCGCCGGCCCATCCCGGCTGCGCGGAGAGCTCCGAGGACGAGGCGCTCGAGACGGTCGACGACCTCGTTTTCCACTATCTGGAGCTGTTCGACGCGCTCGGGATCGGGACGCTCAGGCTCGCCGGGTCGTGCATCGGCGGCTGGATCGCGGCCGAGATCGCGGTGCGCCACCCCGAGCGGGTCGAGCGGCTCGCGCTGATCGGACCGACCGGGCTGTTCGTCCCCGGCGCGCCGATCGCCGATGTGTTCTGGGAGACCCACCCCGCCGACGGGGTCTCGTTTGCCGGGCTCCGCGCGCTGCTGTTCGGCGACGGCGAGTCGGAGATCGCGCGCGACATGTTCCCCGACCTGCGCGGCGACATCGACCGGGAGGTGCTGCGCTACAAGCTGTTCCGCTTCGCCTCCCGCATCGGCTTCAGCCCGCCCTATCTGCACGACCGCCGCCTCGCGGGACGCCTGCCGCGCTATCGGTCGCCGGCGCTGGTGATCCAGGGCGCGGATGACCGGCTGGTGCCGCGCCGCCACGGCGAGGTCTACGCGGAAGGGTTCGGCGACGCCCGGCCGGAGATCGTGCAAGGCGCCGGGCACAGCGCCTTCGCCGAGAAGCCCGACGCGGTGGCCGGCCTCGTCGCGGACTTCCTCGACGGGTAATGATCCGCGCGCTCGCCGACGCCGACCGGCCGGCCATCCTCGCCGTCATCAACGCGGCGGCGGACGCCTATCGCGGCATCATCCCGCCCGACCGCTGGAAGGAGCCCTACATGCCGGAAAGCGAGCTCGCCGCCGAGATCGCGGCCGGCATCGCCTTCAGCGGCTGGGAGGACGGCGACGGGCTCCAGGGCGTGATGGGGGTCCAGCCGGTCCGGGACGTGATCCTGATCCGCCACGCCTATGTCCGCCCCAACCGCCAGGGAGAGGGAATCGGAACGGCGCTCCTCGAAGCCCTCTGCCGCGACGTCGACCGCCCCATCCTGATCGGCACCTGGGCCGCCGCGACTTGGGCGATCCGGTTCTATGAGGCGCGCGGCTTCAAGCTGGTCGGCGAGGACGAGAAGGCGGGGCTGCTCAGGCGCTACTGGACCGTGCCCGAGCGGCAGATCGAGACGTCGGTGGTGCTGGGGGATCAGGGGTGGTTTGGGGGGCGGGGGTGAGGGAACGCCATCAGGCGAACCTTTTCAGTGCGCTAGTTAAGATGCAAATTGCTCTCTATCGAAAACAACACACCAACTGGGACAACCTTGACAGCGGAATCTCACAAATTGTGGAGGCGCAAGGGCGCTATATGGCGAATAGCCGGGGTCATTCGTTCGTCATAGCCCGAAAACCTAAGGCCTGAAATAACCTCAAAACCTAATACCGCTGATTTCTCATGCGGGAGTCGTCGGTAGCCGTCGTAGGGCAATCGTGCTTTCCTCTTCGGGAGCGCTATGTCCTTCCCGGTATGTTTGTTCATCCGCTACCACGAGCTATGGGATTGAACGTCTCCACCCCGACGAAATCCTTTTCGTTATCCGTTACCACGACGCATCCGTTCGCTTCCGCAGTAGCCGCGATGATCGAGTCCAGCGCGTTGCGGGGTCGTCCAGTCGTCTTGCCTTCCGCCATGAGCCGCGCCCAGGCGTGAGCGGCTTTCTCGTCGAAGGGCAGGATACGGCTGACGAACAGCGCCGGCGGGCCTTCCGGACCGGCGAACCACCTTTCCAAGTCATCGCGCTTCCGGCTAGCTGGCAATTCCAGTATGCCGCGACGGACCTCCGCGAGGGTGAATGAGGAGATGAACAGGTCTTCGTCGATCTGTTCGGCCATCCACCGCAGAAGCGATTCGGACGGCCTGGGTTTCGTGACGTTGCTGATGATGTTGGTGTCAAGGAGGTACCCGCTCACAGGTCCACCTTACGGCCGGGCTCGAAGGGGCGGGGAGGCACGATGTCCTCGCCGACCAACGGAGAACGCCGCAAGGCATCGAGAATCCCGCCCTTCTTGGGTATCCCGCCGGCAACGCCACCACTCACGACGGTTCTTAGGCGATCCGCTTCCGGTCCATCCTCGGCGAGGCGGCGGGCCAGGGAGCGGATGAGGTGGCGGTCGGAGTCGCGTCCCAGAACCTCGAAGCGGGCCATACCCCGCTCGGCCAGACGGCGACGGTATCTTGCCGTGGCGCGTTTCTGCGATGAGTCGCTCAAGACCATCCTCCACCTATTGCCGGATATATATCCAGCAATAGCGGTAGGCGCAAGGCCGGCGTTGCGCGCAAGAGCCTCGCCGACGGCGCCTACCCACGCCAAACCGCCTGCCACCTCGTGAATTCGGATGGCCTGACGCGGTAACGCGCGAAGTAGCCTTCGTGAAGGCCCAGCAGTTCCCGCTCGACGACTTCGCGAAAGCGCTCGCGGTCCGGTTCCCCGACATGCTCCGCCGCCCGATGAACCATTCGAAAAGGCTCGGATTGGCCAAGCGACCGGTGCCCCTCCGACGGTTTCTGGGCTCTACGCGCAACATAAAGGGGTCTATACGCAAGTATGGGATCCTATGCGCAAGAATCCTTGCGCTGAGGACATCATGTTGTGCGTATACGGCCGGGCGGGCTTTTCGGGTTGAGCCGTGTCTTGGAAGAATGTGGCGTGACGGCCGTTCTCGCCAACGGCCCCTGCGTCATATCCTCGCCGTCCGACGCGGCCTGCCTCCCTTGCGGCCGTTTTCTCGTGCTGCCGCGGTCTTGGCGGGCGAGCGGGACTTGCCGCCGGCCGCGCCCATTTGCGCGGCCATCCAGCTCCTGGAGCCGAGGACGCCCCGAAGCAGGGCCGGGACGTAGAGATCGGCGTCGAGCCGCGGCCAGTGCAGACCCAACCCGGACGGGCTGACCTCGATTTCCGCAAGATCGTCGGGCGGGGCGTCGGCCAGTCCTTCCGCAAGCGCCGCGGGAAACGTCAGTTCGATGCCGGTGCTCAATTGCACGACCACCCGGCGCCTTCGCCGGTCATAGCGAGCGGACAGGGCATGGCCGGCTTCGCGCTCTTCCCGTGCCCGCTCTCTTGCGCGTTCGAACTGGGTTTCAGTGATGGCCATGGATGGCCCTCCATTCCTCGCACAGCATCGGCAAGGCTTGCGCCAGTCTCTCGCCGATGCGGTTCACCTCTCGCAGTCCGAAACGGTGATTGACACGAAGTTCCGGCGGCCCGTGCGGACAGCGCAGAACGAAGCTCGCTTCCTTGCCGGCCCCGATCACGTGGACATGCGCGGGTCGATGGTCGTTCGGGTAGATGACCACGCGCAGGCCATCGAAACGGAGCACGGTCGGCACATCTCAATATAGCATAACCCAACCGGTTGGGAAATGACCGGATCGCGCCCGCCCCCCCCTACAACCCCGTCCGCACCGCCCACAGCTCGGGAAACAGCCGGATCGCCGTCGCTCTTGTCAGGTAGCCCACGCCGCTGGTGCCGCCGGTGCCGATCTTGTGGCCGATCACCCGTTCGACGGCGTTGCGGTGGCGGAACCGCCAGGTCTGGAACAGATCGTCGATGTCGATCAGGTGTTCGGCGAGTTCGTAGAGCCCCCACTGCTCGCCGCTGGCGCGGTAGATGTCCTGCCAGGCGGCGATGACGGAGTCGTTGGGCTCGCGCCTCCGGGACCAGTCGCGGTCCAGCACCGCGTCGTCTATGGCGTAGCCGCGCCGGGCGAGCAGCATGACGATCTCGTCGTAGAGGCTCGGCCGTTCGAGGCGTTCCGTGAGGCGCCGGACGATGTCCGGCCGGTGCTCGAACGGGGCCAGCGTCTCGGGCTGCTTGTTGCCGAAGACGAACTCGATCGAGCGGTACTGGTAGGACTGGAACCCCGAGGACCGGCCGAGCCCGTCGCGGAACTTCAGGTAATCGGCCGGGGTCATGGTGGTCAGGATGTGCCAGGCCTGGATCAGGTTCTCCTGGATGCGCTTGACCCGGGCGAAGATCTTGAAGGCCGGGCGGAGGTCGTCGTTCCGGATATGCAGGAAGGCGGCGTCCAGCTCGTGCAGCATCAGCTTCATCCACAGCTCCTTGACCTGGTGCAGGATGAAGAACAGCGCCTCGTCGTGCTCGCCGGTGATGGTGGGCTGCGCGTCGAGGATTTTGTCGAGCTCGAGGAAGTCGTGATAGCTCCGCTGGCCCCTGAGGTCGGCATGGACGGTCTCGTCGCCGAACTCGTCCCCGAGCCGGAACGCGCCGTGCGTCTGCGCCCCGCCCGGCGGCGCCGTGTGGTCCTGGGTCATGCTTCTTCTCCTGCCGTCGCCCGAACCGCCGCTATTCGAGGCGGCGCACCCGCAACGGTTCGAACCGCTCGAAGTCCCGGTCGTTGGTAAGCACCGTGTCGATGCCGTGCTCTCGGCACAAGGCGGCGATCTGGGCATCGAACATCAGGTTGCCGCGCGATTTCGCCCGCCGTGCGGTATCGACCAGGATTTCGAGGAATTCCGGACCCGGCCGTACGACGTCGCAGCTCGGGGCGGCGGCGATGCTCTCGATAAACCTGGTGGCCCGGTCGACCCCCGACGCCGGATTGAACACGCGCGGATGCGTGACGACCCGAAGGAATTCGGTCACGCAGAAGACCGGAAGCGCCCATTTCTCCGCCCCTTCGGCCAGCGCGACGAGACGCGAAACGGCCGCTTCGTGCAGCTCGGTTTCGCCGCGGTGGGCGTAGATCAGGATGTTGGTGTCGACCGCGATCACGCGCGGTCGATCACGTCATAGAGCGCGTCCCGGTCGGCGATGTCGACATTGGGCGGCGCGTGCCCGGTCACGGTCTCCAGCCTCAGCCGGTATCCCCGCTTCGCTTTGCGCGATTCCGCCAGCCGCGCGCGCAGCGCGTCCTCGACAAACTTCGTGAGCGTGATCCCGTCCCGCGCCGCGCGCCGTTTGGCGAGGTGCAGGACCCGATCGTTCAGATTGAGCGTCGTCTTCATCTCCGGGCGCTCGACGGCATTGCGTATGGCTGAACCATATCATCGCCGAAAACGCGTGGCCAACGCTCCGGCGCCGTTTCTCGCGCCCGGAGCGCGGCGCTATGCTGGCCACGCCGGATCCGGCAGCGCGCCGCGGGGAGGTAGAGGCGATGACCGACGATGCCAGGAGCGCCGCGAGGCTCGCGCTGAAACGCCGCTATCCCACCGCGCACGATCTCAGGCGGCGGGCGCGCCGCGTGCTGCCGCGGTTCGCGTTCGAGTACATGGACGGGGGCGCGGGCGCGGATACCGGCATCGCGCGGAACTGGGCGGCGCTGGACGACGTGCAGCTGGTGCCGCGCTACGCCCGCGTGATCGAGCCGCCCGCCGCCGACACGAAACTGTTCGGCCGCGCCTACGCGGCGCCCCTCGGCATCGCGCCGATCGGCGGGCCGGGCACCGTGTTCCCGGGCGCGGAGACCTACATGGCGAAGGCCGCCCAGGCGGCGCGCATCCCCTATACGCTCGGCGTGATGTCGGGCATCGACGTCGAGCGGGCGGCGGAAATCGCCCCCGACGTGCTGTGGTTCCAGCTCTACCGCTTCGCACGCGACGATCACGAGATCGGCTTCGACCTGGTGCGCCGCGCCGCCGACGCGGGCGCGCACGTGCTGGTGCTGACCGTCGACACGCCGATTCGCACGACCCGGCCGCGCGAGGTGAAGAGCGGCATATCGAATCCCTTCCGCATGACCGCCCGGCTGCGCTGCGAGGCGCTGTCGTCGCCGCGCTGGTTCCGCTCGCTCTTGCGGAACGGCGTCCCCCGCTTCGTCTCGTTCGCGCCCTATATCGGCGCCCGTCCGACCTTCGCCGAGACCGCTTCCTTCGTCGAGCGGGAATTCGGCGGCGCGTTCAGCTGGGACGAAATCGCGCGCTACCGCGACAGGTGGAAGAAGCCGATGGTGCTGAAGGCCGTCCTCCACCCGGACGACGCCGAGCGCGCGGTCTCGCTCGGCATCGACGGGATCTTCGTCTCCAACCACGGCGGGCGGCAGATCGACGCGCTGCCGCCCTCGATCGACCTGCTTCCCGGGATCGCGGAGCGGGTCGGAGGCCGGGCGACGATCGTCCTCGACAGCGGCGTGCGGTCGGGCGTCGACGTGGCCCGCGCCATCGCGCTCGGCGCCGACGCGGCGTTCGCCGGCAAGGCGTTCCTGTGGAGCCTCGGCGCTCTCGGCGCGCAGGGGCCCGGGCATCTGATCGACCTGTTCGTCGAGGACCTCCGCGCGACGCTCGGCCAGCTCGGCTGCGAGAACCTGGACGCGCTGCGCTCTGTCGCCGTGCGCCACGACGGCGCCTTCCGGGTCGGGAACGCCTGATCGGGGGAGCGGCGAAGCCGACTTGCGCCGCGCGGCAATCGGGCAATGATCCGCATAGGCGCTCGTTCGGCGGAGGAGCAGGACCATGTTGAGCCGGGAAGAGAACGAAATTCTGACGCGCGTCGGCCCGGATACCCCGATGGGCCGCACCATGCGTCGCTACTGGCTGCCGATCGCGGCGTCGCGGCAATTGCCGGGCCCGGATTGCGACCCTCTCCGCACCCAGCTTCTCGGCGAGAACTTCGTCGTGTTCCGCGACAGCGAGGGCAGGGTCGGCGTGATCGACGAGTTCTGTGTGCACCGACGCGCTTCGCTGGCTCTCGGCCGGGTGGAGGACGGCGGCATTCGCTGCCTGCTGCACGGCTGGAAGTTCGCGGTCGACGGCACGGTCCTGGAATCCCCCAACTGCGGCCCCGGGATGCGCATCAAGGTGCGCCAGCCCGCATGGCCCGCGATCGAGGACGGCGGTTTCGTCTGGACCTATATCGGGCCCGCGGAAAAGCGGCCGCCGTTCCAGCGCTACCGCTTCTTCGACAGCCCGGAAGAGAACCGCGTGATCCTGCGCATCAACACCGCGGCCAACTACCTGCAGCTCTACGAGGGCGGCACCGACTCCTCCCATGTCGGCGTGCTGCACATGAACATGATGAACCCCGGCTGGAAGACCGGGTCCTTCGTCGGGGGCGACACCGAGAACGAGAACGACGGCGCGAAGGTCGGTGAGACGACCGGGAGCATGTCCGAGAAATCCTCGATGTATGTCGGGGACAGCATCTTCGACGCCAATGTCGAGCTGCGCATGGAGGACACCGATTACGGCTACCACTACGCCGCCTTCCGCAAGGCCGCGCCTGCGGAGGATGGCCGGAAGCGATGGAACGTCCGGATCACCCCGGTGATGTTCCCGACCGGCCGGATCATCCCGGCCAATGCCTTCGACTTCTACGTCTTCGAAATCCCCATGCGGGACGACCTCACGGCGACCTATCTCGTGTTCGACGCGCCGGGGCCGCTCGACCGCCAGGAAATTGTCGACACGATGGGGCTCGCCGACGAGCGTTTCTGGAACGATGTCGACTGCAACTTCCGCGTAAGCTGGGACGACCGTCTCGGCCAGGACCGGCGGCACATGGACCGGAACTTCTCCGGCTTCGCCGGCATCGAGCAGGAGGACGCGGTGATCGCGGTCTCGATGGGTCCCATCGTCGACCGCAGCAAGGAATACCTGGTGCCGTCGGACGGCGCGGTCATCCGCCTGCGCAAGCGGCTGCTGGAATCGGTGCGCCTCAACGAGGCCGGCGGGGATCCGCTGGGTCTCGCGATAACCGACTATTCGACGGTCCATGCGCGTGCGGAGACCGTCCTGACCGAAGGCGAGCGATGGCAGGATCTGGTTCCCGGCAACACCGCCCAACCGGTGCGGGTGGCGGCCGAATAGTCGACAATCTTTTTGGTGGTCCGGGCGCGGCGCTATGATGGCCGCGTTGAATCCGGGACAGGGGAGAATTGCGCGTGGCGAACAAGGATCTGAGGGACTGGATCGACGAGCTTGAGGAGGCGGGTCAGCTGGAGACCGTCACCGGTGCCGACCGCGAGGAGGAGATCGGCGGCATCGTCGACATCGCGATGCGCAGGATGACCAACCCGGCGGTGATGTTCGACGAGGTGCCGGGCTACCCGAAGGGCCACCGGGTGCTCGCCAACATCCTGACCTCGGTGCCGCGC
>JAJDVM010000306.1 GCA_022826125.1 Defluviicoccus sp. | reverse complement strand
TCTTCCGGCGCCGCGCCAGGCCCTCAAGCTCACGCCGCTCCGCCGCCGACAAGACAATCGCCACCGCCGCTCTGCTCACCGATCAGCCCTCCAATACAACCGATGAACATACTCTAATAAACTTCTCGATCAGGACACTAGAGGGGGCCGGAGATTGCCGCGATCAGGGCTCATTCCATACGATGCTTCTACCTATACGGTGGAAGCGATCCCACGTGGTCCAAGGTCTACAGTCTCGTGAGCGCGTTTCCCCGTATCGTCCAGATCGCGGAGAACGAGACGGCGCCGTTCATCTATCAGGTCAAGGGGAGGCGAATATGGCCCGTGAAAATCTAAACGACGCGAAAGCCAAGCCCCAGCGTGACCGCTTCATCGAGACGGCCCGCGAGCTGGAATGCGACGAGGACGAGAGCCGGTTCAACGAGACGCTGAAGCGGATCGCGCCGAAGAAGGACGATCAGGACGATCCCAGCGAAGCCTCAAGCGGGCATTCCCCGTGCGGAACGATCAGTTCGAGATGAGCCTCGGAGACGACTGACAGAGAGAACGGGAGGGTGCCTCAAAACAGCGTGCTGATCACTGGCACGTCGAAGGCTTTGCCGACGAGGATGCCAACAACGCTCAGGATGGCACCCATCACCCAGCGGCCCACGAGTCGGACAAAGGCGAGTTCCGCGCGTACAGCGGCGAGCGAGGATTCGAGGTGTCCCACCTTGGTCGCTCCGCGTTCGGAGACACGGTTGACCACAACGGCGATCGCGTCGGCCTGGGAGCGCTTGACGCCGGCCAATTTAAGATCTCGGGCTATGTCGAGCGCGTCGACTCTCATGTCGGGCATGGCGATGTTCCGGCTACGGTTTATGGCAGAAGCGCAGAACCAGATACGGCGGCATGTTGTTATGAGGTTCGCCGCCACCTCTCACGTCCGTTTCCCTTGGGAGCTTCTGAAGCTCATGAGCTCTGTCGTCGCCATGGTCTACCTTGTGGGGCCTCCCGCCATAGCGATGATCAACATATCCATGCTTATGCTTCGGCATTTCCGGCACCGATAGAACATGCTGATATTCACCCCCGTCGTCGCCCGGATCGAACTTCTTACGCTCGTTGCGGTCGTCTCTGCCTACGCCGGCCGCGAGAGGAAAACGGCCGGCAATCTGTCTATAAGCTCGCCATCCTGGCCCGAGCGACTCGCATTCCTTCTCCGTCATCAGAATGGCGTTCGCGAACTTCTCGTTGACCAACTCTTGCAAACGTCTCTCTATGTTCGGATTGACAAGTGGCCGTTCTTGGGCGACGGCGACCCCGCCGGGCACGAGGCTTAGGGCCAAGGCCGCCACGATCATCTTCTTCATGTCCTCCCTTGTTCAGTTCTTGAACGCGCGGTTCCAATTATCCCGTAGGGCTTGCCTTTCTTCTTGAGCCAAATGAATGCGTGTTGTCCTACGAGGGACGATTTCATACTTCTGTGCACGGCAGGCCAATTGTGACCCCTCTGTATTCCAAACCCTGTCATGGGTCTCCTCATCCAATAACAGCGTTCGAATCCCGTTGTAGCAAATGCGCATAACAAACGTCGCATTAGAGCATCTGTTGCGCAAAACAGCAGGGGAGCCCCCAAAGTCATTGCTCCCGGAGAGGGCGCCCGGCGGATTAGCGCTGAGCATCACGACACATTGCTCGATCGTATAGGCATCGATCGACGCCTGCTTGCGGCTAGCAGGTCTGACGCTGCCAGAACTTCCGGGTCCGGGCGCTCGGTTGGCAGCTTCGAGCGCTATGTGGGAGGCAGCATCCAAAGCGCTGCTATAGCACCCCGATACCAGCATCAGCCCGCAAACAGCGAGCGCGCCTGAGATCGTCTTCATGGCTGTCTTGGGGATCATGCCGGCCTCCGTTCCGTCGGAGGCCGATTGACGGTGCGCCAGAGGCGATCTAGCTTGGCTCCAGCGCCCTTCCCATCGGCCTCGAAACCTTGTGGGGAGCTTCGGGCCGGACTCTGGCAGGTTCGGCTCAAAGTGCATCAGGGGGTAGCCTGACCGGGCGAGGGCGGCCTGTCAAGGTCGGGGTTTGTCAACTACCATATCGCCCTAAAATAAGCAGGTCGCCGTCATTCCCCGGGCCCGAAGCTCTTTACCTCTTTGTGAGCATGCCCCGCTGAAAAACCGCGCCCTCTCAGCGTCATGGACACCGACACCCGGTCGACCGACGCACTCCGCGTATCCCCTTGGGCAGGCATCTCAGAACCGCATGTTAAGGGTGAGGAAGAAGGTGCGGCCCCAGCCGGCCGCGCGCGGCCCGTCGGTCGCGGCGGGGTTCGCGGTGTTGGTGGAGAGCTTCGCATCGGTGAGGTTGTAGACGCCCGCGGTCACCCGCGCCCGGTCGAGCCCCAGCGGCGCTTTCCAGTCGAGCGTCGCGTCGTGCCCGGTCCACGACTTGAACCGTCCGTCGCCCCGCCGGTTCTCGATCTCGTCGCGGTAGTTCACCGCCCAGACGGCGGCGAGGTTGCCGCGCCCGGTCGAGCTCACGATGCGCACCGCGTTGCGCGGCAGCGGGTAGGGCCGCCCCTCGCCCGCGATGCGCTCCTCGCTGCTCGCCACATGGCGCCAGAACCCGCGCATCGCGACGAAGCCCCAGCCGGTCTCCGCGCGCCCGCCGAACCGGGTGTTGAGCCCCGAGATGTCGACCTCGACGATGTTCGCGAAACGGTCGTGGATGGTGATGTCGCCGGCCGCGCGCTCGATGCAGCCGGCGCCGCCGCCCGGCGGGCACTCCGGATGGTTCAGCATCGCCCAGTCGGCGTCGTGCCGCCCCGGCAGGTCCGAGGTCGTGAGCCAGTACCAGTCGGCGACCAGGTAGAACGGCCCCCCGCGGGCCTCCGCGCCGATGGAATGCCTCTCCGACCGCGACGGTTCGAGATCGGGATTGCCGCTGGTTTGGCGCGTCACCTGCCGGTAGTTCGACGTGTCGCAATTGCGTGGCGGCGGCCCGCTCTCCGGGACGCAACGCACATAGGGGTGGTCCTGCGCCGCAGTGCTGTGCAGGTGATGCATTGAGGGTGCCTCGTCGCCCGCGCTCCACGAGCCGCGCAGCGTCACGATGCCGGTCGGGCGGTACTCCGCCCCGAGGCGCCACGCGCGCAGACCGCCGACATCGTCGTACTCGTCAGCCCGCGCCGCCGCTCTCACGTCCACGCTGCCGGTGATGGGCACCGACACCTCCGCGAAGGCTCCCACCGTATTGCGCTCGCCCGCGTAGCTGGTCCCGCCCGTCCCGAGCACCCCGTTCACGTCGCGGGTCCGGCCGTCCCCCGCCCGGAACGCCAGTAGGCGGTGGGCCTCCACGTCGGCGAGTTCCACCCCCGCCGTCCATGCCGAGTTGCGTCCGCCGATGCCCGGACCCGTTCCCTCGAGCGCGAGACGCAGGCCCAGATGCCTCCCGCCGAAGTCGTTCTCCTCGCGCAGGCTGCTGCGCTCGATCGCCCTCAGGTGGTCCGGGTTCGTCGACAGGGGATCGGTCAGGTCGTACCGACCCGCCTCGATCTCCCGCCGGATGATCTCGGCGTCGACGAAGGTATCGCCCCGCACCGAGCCGTCGAGCTTCCAGGCGCCGATCTCCGCGTCGTAGCCGAGGCCTTCGGCGATCCGGCCCTCCACGCTTGCCGAGACATCGTACTCCTCGGTGTCCGTCTTCCAGTCCCGGTTGCCGTGGCCGATAAAGCGGTGCCCGACCGAGAAGACGTCCTCTCCCGTCGCCTCGAACGCCGGGTCGGTCTCCCGCGCCGTTGCGTTGATCGCGTCCAGCAGCCCCTCGCCCGGGGCGATGGAGAAGACATCGACGGACGGCGCGTAGCGGAACGCCCAATGTCCCTGCGTAATGTTTGCGTCCATGTGGAGCCTGGCGTTCTCCCCGAGCGGGTGGTCGAGGCTCAGGATCGCGGTCTTCCGGTCATGGCTCGCGCTGTCCCACCAGAAATCGCCGTAGGCGAACCCGCACCCTTTGTCGCCCGTGTCGATCCCGGACGGGTTGCTCAGCGGGCCGGTGTAGCCGTGCGCCGGATCGCACGCGCCGAGCGGCACCGATCTCAGCGCGTCCGCGCTCCTGTCGAAGACGTAGACCGTGTTACCGCCGATGCTCACGTTCTTCGCCTCGGCGAAGCTCCCGCCCTCCGTCCATTCCGAACGGCTGTGCTCGCGGGTGCTGCCGACGATCTCCTCGCGGTCGAGGATGTCGACGCCAACGCTCAGGTGACCGGCGCCAACCGCGCCGCCCCAGACCACGCCGCCCTGGCGCGCATCGCCCCCGTCGCGGCTCGGCATCCGCGCGACGGTGCGCACGTCGAAGCCGTCCAGACCCTTCCTCAGCACCAAGTTGAACGCACCGCGCACCGCCGCGTGGCCGCCCAGCGTCCCCAGGCTCTCGCCCCGCAGCACCTCGATGCGCTCCACCGCCGACAGCGGGAGCGAATCCAGATCGTGCGCGGTCGTCGCGTAGGGCCGGCCGTTCACCATGACCAGCACGTCGCGCCCGCCGGTGAAGAAGTAGCGGATGATGCCGGTATCCAGCATCTCGCCGAAAGTCTGGGCGCCCGAGCGCTCGATGAAGCCGCGGTCGTACTCGGCGACGATCCGAGGCGCCGGAGCCAATGCGCCGCCATGGGCCTGACCCGCCGCGAGAATGGCGGCCGCGGCAAGCGCCGCGAGGAGTGTTCTCATGGATCCCTCGCTCCTTCGTGGATGGGCGGAACGCGCTCCGTGTCGACCGCGTCGGCGCGGAGCGTTCTCTAGCAATGTTCGGTCCATGCCTATCCGGTTAGCGCAGACACCCACCAGATGTGGGGTGCTCCCACTCGCCGGAATCAGGTCGCGTCATCAGGAAACAGTTGCTGAAACTGGGGCAGGAACCGAGGAAATTGCTGAGAGGGCGGTCGAGAACGTCCATGGCTCGCGATCCATACTGCTCACTCAGACCCTACATTTGGTGGGTGTCTGCGCTAACCGGATAGGCATGGTTCGGTCAACCGGCGTGCATGATCCTAAAGCGGCGGGGAATACGTTAGGGCTGAGGCGTGACGCGATGCAAGGATTGAGCGCCGGCCAATGATCGGGAGTACACAGTTGATCAGGAAAATCAGAACGAATTTGCCGTGGGTCTGGCCGGGCTGGGGTAGAATCATCGGGTTGGGTTCAATCGTCCCAGACCTCGTCCCAGCTGCCCTGGGTCGCAGCTTTCGAATACTCGGTCGCCCGGTTCTCGAAGAAGTTGGTGTGCTCCATGCCGTTGAGCATTTCGTCCATCCAGGGCAGCGGGTTGCGCTCAATGCGGTAGATCGGCTGCAGCCCGAGCTGGGACAGGCGGCGGTTGGCGATATAGCGGATGTACTGCTTGACCTCCGCCCCGGTCAGCCCCTCGACGCCGCCGAGCTCGAAGGCGAGGTCGATGAAGGCGTCCTCGTGATCGACCACGGTGTTGCAGATCTTGTAGAGTTCGCGCTGGAACTCCTCGGTCCAGATCTCCGGGTTCTCGTCGACGAAGGTGCGGAACAGGTGGATGATCGATTCCGTATGGAGCGATTCGTCGCGCACCGACCAGGAGACGATCTGGCCCATCCCCTTCATCTTGTTGACG
>JAJDVM010000147.1 GCA_022826125.1 Defluviicoccus sp. | reverse complement strand
CTCTGGAGATTTGGACTGTCACCGAGACAAAGCCCCCCGGCGAAATTCTTGCAAGTTCGCCGGGGGGCACCCTCCACAAAACATCGACTAATCCGAGCGGATCAGACCCCGATCCCCGCTGAAAGCCCGCGTCCTCTCACCTGGGTCGAGGACGCGTATCCGCTCGTCACCAGGGACAGCGACCTTCAGCCCCCGGCACTCTGCCAGCTTCTGCAGGCGGCGTATTTCTCCGTCTCCGACGATCCGGACGCGGACAGCTACGACACCCAGCGCCGCCGCTTCCGCGAGGACGCGACCCACATGGCGATCAAGCTGCTGGCCAGCGAGGACGAAGCGCGCAAGCACACCATCGCAGAAGCCGTCTGGCGCGAGATCTTCTGGGTGATGCCGCGCGACCGCGAGGTCTCCATCAAAGTCAGCGGCGGCAAGGTCGCGGTGGAGTTAGGGCCCGAGACCCCGGCGCCGGAGGGGGTGGCGGCATGACCTGGTTCACGATTCAAGCCGCCTACGCGGGTTACTTCGCTAACAGGGTCTCGGTCGAAGCCGAGACCCTCGAGGAGGCGCTGGAGAAGGCCATCGTGCTCGCCAACCAGGACCCCAACTGGAAGTCGGTGGACCACTGCAGTTCCACGTTTGTGGACGCATGCTGCATGGGCCCCGACGAGGATCCGTGGAACGGCGACAAGTCCTTGCCCATCCCGGCCAGGTTCACGGAGAAGGGCGAGCCGCCGGTCGTCACTCTCACCGGCCCACGCCCGCCCGGCGGCGTGGAGGTGACGGGCGGCACGGTCCGCATACGCTTCGTGGACCCTGCCGCCACCGTCACCACTGAAGTCTCCGATCCTCCGCCGCCGCCCTGCAACAAGCCGGTGGTCACCGTCCGGCCCCGCCCCGACCGCGCCCCTGACGTCGAGGTCGCCGGCGGCAAGGCAATAGTCCGCGTCCAGGGTTGGGAGGGAATCGACAATGCCCAATGAACCCGGCAACGCCGCCGCATTCGGTCCCGTCATCTCCACCTATTCCCGCGCCCAAGCGATCGAGGACGGCATCCTCGTCGACGTCTCCGACACCGCGCGCGAGGCGGGCTTCACCATTCCTGTCGCCGTCACTCGCACCGTCTGGACCCGCCTGATCGCCCTCCCCGAGGGCTACCGCGGCTTCCAGGACGAGCGCGGGCGCCTGTGGGACGTCCTCTGGATGGCGCACCACTACGCGCGCCGCGCCTCCAACACCGACCGCGTGACCATGTGCGTGCTGGTGCGCGACATCCGCAAGGACCTCCGCGACAGCAACAGGCCGCCCCGCAAGCACTTCCCCATCGTGGCGATCGGCGCCGGTGACGAGGGTCGGGCCGCGATCACCATCATGTTCCCCGAAGACGACTGAGCGCGCCTTCCCCCAGTCTCTCCGGCGCCGCCAGGAGTGGAGGCCGGCTCCGGTCGGGTGAGCGGCGTGGAACCTGGAGGACTCCGGCGCCGCCTCCCGCTCTCCTTCGGCGCCCCGCCGCGGTTTCTCCTCCCGCGGCGGGGCGTTTCCATTCCGCTTCATGGAGCCGTGCCATGCCTCATTCCAGCGCCGCCCTCACGATCCCCGACCTGCCTCCCGCACCGCCCCCGGCACGAGTGTCCCCGGCCATGCACCCCATGGACCCGCGCCGGGGCGACAACCTCTCGCCGATGTTCGCCGCCTTCCTGTGCTGGCTGCTGGCCCTGGAACCGATCACCGATCCGGCGATCACCGGCATCGCCGTCTCCGGCAACTCCGTGCTGGCAGCCACGACCCACGATCCTCTGTTCAACGCCCATCTGGGCGCACTGGAGGAATTCGAGCGCAACCTGCGCGGCTGGGGCGAGGCATGCGGCGCCGATCCCGACACGGTCGATGGTCTGGTGGCCAAACTCGGGAGGGCCAGGCGATGACCCACTCCGGTGCGCCCGCTCCCGGGATGCGCGACGCGGCGCCGTTCCCCGCGCCGGCAGCGCGGCATCCCTCCGGCACCGCTCACGACGACCTCCGAGCGCGCCTTCTCCGTGCCGGGCGCGAGGCGGTCGACGACCAGGAGCTTCTCCAGCTCCTGCTGGCCGGATCCCACTCCCCCGCCGAAGCCTCGCAGCTCGCAACCGTCCTGCTCGACACCTTCGGCTCGCCCGCCCGGGTCCTCGCCGCCCGGCCCGACACGCTGCGCGCCGTCACCGCGCTGGGAGAGGCCGGCATCACCGCCGTCAAGACCGCCGAGGCGCTGGGCATCGCCATGGCCAGGGCCGCGCTTCCGGAGAGCATCCATCCCCAGCTCGCGACCTACGAGAAGGTCGTCGAGTACTGCCGGTCGCTGGCGGCGCACCGCGACGTCGAGGTCTTCCACTTGTTGTTCCTGAACACCAAGAACGCCCTCATCTGCGACGAGGTTCACCAGACCGGCACGGCCAACCACACCCCGGTCTATCCCCGCCAGGTCTGCGTTCGCGCGCTGGAGG
Organism: Defluviicoccus sp.; assembly: GCA_022826125.1. GTDB lineage: Bacteria > Pseudomonadota > Alphaproteobacteria > MPNO01 > MPNO01 > MPNO01. Next base: position 16,670 of record JAJDVM010000147.1, on the reverse strand, counting down.
TGGGCGCCACCGCCCTGGTGGTCTTACATCAACACCCCAGTGGCGACCCCAGTCCGTCGAGGGCGGACGTCGAGATGACCAACCGCCTCCGCGACGCCCTCAAGACCATCGACGTCGACCTCCACGACCATATCGTCGTCGCGCCGGGCGACGCGTTCAGCTTCAAGGAAAAAGGCCTGCTCTGAAGCACCCCGTCATCCGCCCGGCGCGCCGTCCGACCCGTCATTGCCGCCGCTCCGCCGCGGCGTCTTGAAGGGGTCCGGGATACTGTGATGGGGCGCCGGAGCCCGCCGGTAGCAGCGCATGCGGCAGAGCTCCAGATGTTCCACCACAGCTCTGGCTGCCGGCTTTAGACGGTCGTGGTCGCCCGGCACGTACTTCCTCGGCCACACGCTCTCCGCCTTGCGCAACGCCATCTCGACGGTGAACAGCAGGTCGCTCCGCTCGACCGGGATGTCGTACTTCTCGTCCATGCGGCGAACACTACAGGAACATTACCAGAACAACATGACAGCCCGCCGCCGCTGCGGGTAGGTTCACGGACATGTGCGGCCGGTTCACCCAACGCATGACATGGCGCGAGTTGCACGAGCGGATGGGCCTCATCGGCACGCCGCTCAACCTGCGGCCCCGCTACAACGTCGCGCCGAGCCAGGACGTCGCGGTCGCGCGCGCCAACGATGACGGGCGCACGCTCGCGATGCTGCGCTGGGGGTTGATTCCGGCCTGGGCGAAGGACCAGGCGATCGGCCACAAGCTCATCAACGCCCGGTCCGAGACCGCCGCGGAGAAGCCGTCGTTCCGGTCGGCCTTCCGCGCGCGCCGCTGCCTGATCCCGGCGGACGGGTTCTATGAGTGGCGGCGCGAAGGCAAGACCCGCCAGCCCTGGCTGTTCGGCCTCAGGGACGGCGCGCCCTTCGCCTTCGCCGGCCTGTGGGAGCGCTGGACGGTGCCGCAGGGTGCGGCGCTTACGGGCTCCCTCGCCGAGCGCAGTCAGGGCGACGCCGTCGAGACCTGCACCATCCTCACCACCGCCGCCAACGAGACCGTGGCGCCGGTGCACGGCCGCATGCCGGTGATTCTTCCGGGCGATGCTTACGGCCCGTGGCTCGCGGGGGAGGACGTGCCGCTCGCGCCCTACCCGGCGGACGACATGACCGCCCATCCGGTGAGCACGCTGGTCAACCGGCCGACCAACGACGACCCGCGTTGCGTCGAACCCATCGCTCTGACCTGATCCGGGACCGGCTGCCGAAGTTGCGTCCCACCGTGGTGCTGATGAACCCGTCCTTCTCGGCGAGCCCCGGAGTCGAGCGCATCCGCCATCATCTGGGCCTGCATCACATCTGCTCCGCCTGTTCGACGCTGCCGCCCGGCGGGCGCTTGGCGGCGATCTCCTCAGCGCACTGCGTCCCCGGCGATGCCGCGTGGGAAGACGCCTTCGCCTCCCGACCCGCCGGCCCGTGCGGTGTTCACCGCGCCCATCGGAGGTGGGCGCATCCGTCAGGAGACCCTTCCCCGTCCAGGGCGGACGTCGAGATGACCGCCCGCCTCCGTGACGCCCTCAAGACGATCGACGTCGACCTCCACGACCACATCGTCGTGGCGCCGGGCGCCGTCTTCAACTTCAGGGAAAGGGGTCTTCTCTGATAGGACGTGCTTGCCGCCATCCATAGTCAGGGCCTCCCCCGCTTGCTGCCTCCTCAACAACCCTGTGCTATACGATTGCGAGTGTCACTCACCCAGTGGATGCAGCCATGAACCTAATCCGCGCTCGCGTCACCCACTTTCGCTGTATCGAGGACTCCAATCCGGTAGAGATTGGAACTACAACCTGTCTAGTCGGCAAAAACGAAGCGGGAAAGACCGCATTTCTCAAGGCGTTGGAAGGTCTCCGATCGATTGATACAAAATACAAGACGTATAACAAGACTGAGGATTACCCTCGCCGTCACCTTGCGGACTATAAGCAACGGCATGAAGAAATGGAAGCGCAGGTTGTAGAGACAACCTGGAAGATGGATGACGACGATAAGCATGCCCTCATTGAAGAATTCGGTGCGGAGGCAATACATGGCGACGAAGTGAAAATTACGAAGAGATACGAGAGTGACTCCATTATTTGGACCGTTCCCATCTGCGAATCGCATATCTTACAACAGTTGGCCACGCGCTTTGCTTTGTCAGAAGAGGAAGCGACCCCGGTTGCTGACATTTACACCACGGCGAGAGCTGCCAAGGTGCTAGAGAAACTTCCTCAACGCACCGAATCGCAATCTGATATGCTTGCAGCCATCAATAAACACCGCAATTCCAGTGCTACGAATCGGGCGATAGATATCCTAGCAGCCCGACTTCCTCACTTCTTATATTTTTCGCACTATGATAGGATGGCAGGTGAAATATCGATCAATAAGATAAGCCAAGACAAATCGCAGAGTCAAATCAGTGAGGGAGATCAAGTTTTTCTTGATTTTCTGGAGTACGCAGGAACGTCCCTAGATGACCTGGTCGCAGCAACACGCTTCGAGGAAATGAACGCGAAGTGCGAGGCAGCCGCAAACCGTATTACGGATCAGATCTTCGAATACTGGACCCAGAATGACCAACTGTCAATCGAAGTTAGACTCGACGAAGGAAAACCAAATGACGACCCGCCATTTAACCAAGGAACGGTCGCTCGTGCGCGCGTCAAGAACAATCTTCACCGTGTTACGGTTCCATTCTCCGAGCGTTCAGCTGGATTCATCTGGTTCTTTTCGTTCTTGGTTAAGTTTGCCCAAATAAGGAAGAGTCAGGGTAATGTTATCATTTTACTGGATGAGCCAGGGCTGACACTTCACGGCACAGCCCAAAAGGATCTGCTCCGATACTTCAGGGAGCAATTGGAGCCTAAGCACCAACTCATCTATACGACTCATTCTCCTTTCATGGTGCCTGCTGATAATTTAGCCAGCGTGCGCACGGTTGAGGATGTCATGCACCGCGATGATCGCGGACGGCTACGATCCGAGGGCACTAGAATACGTGCAGATGTGCTTACCACGGACCCGCAGACCAATTTTCCTGTCTTCGGCGCAATGGGCTTCGAGGTTACACAGGGGCTGCTAATCGCTCCGAACACCTTGCTAGTGGAAGGACCCGCAGACATCCTTTATCTACAGGCCGCATCCAAGAGATTGCAAACGCTAGGCCGAACGCATCTCGATCCAAAATGGGCAATATGCCCATCGGGTGGCATTGACAAAGTGTTGCCCTTCGTACGTTTGTTCTACGCCAACAAGCTCAACATAGTTGTGTTAACTGACTTCGACCGCGGGCAGAGGAGAAAGCTGGATTTGCTGCATAGGTCAGAATTGCTTGAAAAAGAGAGAATTATTCTGGCGACAGATATAGCGAGTCAACCCGAAGCGGACATCGAGGACTTCTTTACACCAGCGTTCTTTGCCACATTACTTAATGAAACTTATGGCTTGCAAGATAATCACAAATCAAGCACCCAGAAGCTGACTTCAGCCGACAGAAAGACGCATCGGAATGTGAAAAGAGCAGAGGCATACTTCCGGCTATTGCCGGACAAGTATCCAGTATTCGGCCACTATGATCCGGCCCTGCACCTCTTGACTCACCCCGAACTTCTTGAGGACACTTCAGCCGCTGTGAACACGTCACTAGATCGGTTCGAGGCCGCATTTGAGCGAATTGCGAAATACGCATGAGTTGGCGATCCATTTGAGCAGACTGGCCTAGCTGTCGCCCCGCTTCTGCGCGCCACCGACAACCTGTCCATCGTCGAAGTCTCGACACGCCAACCGGGGGGAGGGCCTGTTGCGGGTTGCTACGAGGGCAACAAGGTCCTCGGCCGCCTAAGAGTGAAGCTTCGGATTCGAGACGCCATTCACCAGCTTCACCTTTGTCGATTTCAGTTCCGATACCGAATTCGAACTACAGCTGACAACCAAGCGCGCATTCGCCGAAGCGTTCCACGCCTTCTTCAGGATCCGCACCAAGTCGACGGGCGGCAGTGGCAACATGGTGCCGTTTCCAGGCCCTGATTCCGCGCACCCCACGCCCGCCTGTCTCTCCGTCCACCTCATTCGGCGCTTCCTATCCCGTCGCGCCCCCGCGTTCCCGAACGCGTGAGCACCACCGTCACGCTAATCCATCAGTTCATCGCCGCGCGTCCTTTTTAGGTCGGGTCGCGGTTTCCGGGTAGGCCCTGTCGGCTGTCGCGAGTCCTGGCGACGCCCACCCGGGCCATCTTCCCATCCCTATGCCCGGAGCCCGCTCATGCTCGACGTCTACTCGGCGCCGACTAACCCCGATCATCCGCCCTCCGCCGCACTCCCCGCTACTGCAATCGGCCAACCCTCGGCCTCGCAATCCCGGTCGACTCCCGCCGCGCTGCTGGCCGCCGCCCGCACCCTGCTGCCCGTCCTCGAAGCCGGCCGGGCGCTGGACGCCCGCACCCTGCGGGAGGCCATGACCTCCGCCTTCGGCGCCTCCGACGCGGACGGTGCCTGGCTCTGGAAGGATTCCTACGAGGCGGCCGAGGCCGCGCTTGTGCTGTTCCTCCAGCGCTACGGCCGTGCCATGCGGCGCGAGGCCGGTGCCGGTCCGGGCGGACCTGCCACCATGCTGCGCATGCTGGAGACGCTCGCGGCGCTCGAACCCTCGCAGACGCGGCGCTCCGAGCAGCAACTCAAGTATCAGCAGTTCTCGACGCCGCTGCCTCTGGCCTACGCGGCGCTGCAAGGCGCCATGATCCGGCCCGGCGACGTCGTGCTCGAACCGTCGGCGGGCACCGGCATGCTGGCCGTCATGGCGCAGCTTGCGCTCGGCAACGGAGTCGCCGGTGCGCTGCACCTCAACGAGATCGCCGCCGTCCGCGCGGGCCTCCTCGCCGATCTGTTTCCGGGCAGCACCGTCACCCGCCACAACGCGGAGTCGATCAGGGACCGCCTGCCCGAGCTGCGCCCCACCGTGGTGCTGATGAACCCGCCCTTCTCGGCGAGCCCCGGCGTCGAGCGCATCCGCCATCACGTGGATCTGCATCACATCCGCTCGGCTTTCTCGATGCTGCCGCCGGGCGGGCGCCTGGTCGCCATCTCGTCGGCGCACTGCGTGCCCGGCGATGCGGCGTGGCAAGACGCCTTCGCCTCCCTCGACCCGCCGGCCCATGCCGTCTTCACCGCGCCCATCGACGGCCGCGCCTACGCCAGGCGCGGCACCACCTTCGACACCCGCCTCACCATCCTCGACAGGGGAGGCGAGAAGCCCACGCAGGTCTATGCCGGCCATCCGGTGCGCGACGCCAGCCACCTGCTCAACGTCGTCACCTCGACCGTGCCGGCGCGGCGCCCCATCGAGCCCGTGCCGGGCGCGGATCTATTCGGCCAGGCGCCAGCACCGTCGAGACGGTCCCGGCCCGCGCGGGTCAGGCGCACCGGGACCACGGCCCATCCGCCGGAGCCACACGACTGGGGCCCGGTCGCCGAGCTCGCCTACGAGGCGGTGCCTGCCGGCGGTGGTCCCGCCAAGGGCGCCCAACCCTCCGGCCCCTACGCACGGTGGCGGGCATCGAGCATCCATATGCCGGGCGCGGTCGAGCACCCGACGCCGCTGGTGCAGTCCGGCGCCATGGCGGCTGTGCCGCACCCCATGCCGTCATACCGTCCAATGCTGCCGGTGAAGGTGGTGGCCGAGGGCTTGCTCTCCGACGCCCAACTCGAGAGCGCGATCCTCGCCGGCCAGGCGCACGAGCGCCACCTCGCCGCCGAGTACCGCATCGGCGCCGGCTGGGAGACGGTGCGGCGCGTCGACGCCGAAGGCGATGACGACAACGATGCCGCGCCGGAGCCGGACGACGACGGCAAGACCGTCGACGCTGAGGAGCCGCTCTCCGATCCGGTCCGCTTCCGGCGAGGCTGGATGCTGGGCGACGGCACCGGCTGCGGCAAGGGACGGCAGGTCGCCGCCATCGTCCTCGACCAGTGGCTCAGGGGGCGGAAGCGCGCGCTCTGGCTCTCCCAGTCCGACAAGCTCTTGGAGGACGCGCGCCGCGACTGGTGTGCCGTCGGCGGACGCGACGAGGACGTCATTCCGCTGGGCAAGGTGCGCCAAGGGGCCGACATCCCCCATGCAGAGGGAATCCTGTTCGCCACCTACGCCACGCTGCGCTCGCCGGAGCGGCAGGGTAAGCCCTCCCGCCTCGACCAGATCGTGGGTTGGCTCGCGGATGGCGAGGACGAGGAGGAGCGGCATGCCTATCAGGGCGTCATCGTCTTCGACGAAGCGCATGCCATGGCGAATGCCGCCGGGTCCAAGGGCTCGCGCGGCGAGGTCAGGCCCTCGCAGCAGGGGCGCGCGGGCTTGCGGCTTCAGAACGCGCTGCCCGACGCCCGCATCCTCTACGTCTCCGCCACCGGGGCCACCACCGTCCCCGGCCTCGCCTACGCGCGGCGCCTCGGGCTCTGGGCCTCCGGCGAGACCCCGTTCGAGACCCGCACGGCCTTCGTCGCCGCCATGGAGGCGGGCGGAGTCGCGGCCATGGAAGTCGTGGCGCGCGATCTCAAGGCTTTGGGTCTCTACCAGGCCCGCGCTCTCTCCTACGACGGGGTCGAGGTGGACATCCTGGAGCACCCGCTGACGCCGGAGCAGCGGCGCATCTACGACTCCTATGCCGGCGCCTTCAAGATCATCCACCAGAACATCCAGGAGGCCCTGAAGGCCACCGGCATCGTCGACGGGGAGTCCACCCTCAACAAGAACGCGAAGTCCGCCGCTCTCAGCGCCTTCGAGGGCGCCAAGCAGCGCTTCTTCGGCCACCTCTTGACCAGCATGAAGTGCCCCTCGCTGATCCGCGCCATCGAGGCGGACCTGGAAGCGGGGCGGTCGGCGGTGGTGCAGCTGGTCTCCACCGGCGAGGCGCTGATGGAGCGCCGCATCGCCGAGATCCCGGCTTCCGAGTGGGACGACCTCTCCATCGACCTGACGCCCCGCGAGTACGTGCTCGACTTCCTCGAGCACGCCTTCCCGGTGCAGCTGCAAGAGCCCTTCGAGGACGACGACGGCAACCTCATGTCGCGGCCCGTCTTCGACGCCGACAATAACCCGGTGCTGTGTCAGGAGGCCCTGGCGAAGCGCGACGCCCTGATCCAGAAGCTCGGCGCGCTGCCGCCGGTGCAGTCGGCGCTCGACCAGATCGTTCATCGTTTCGGGCACGACGCCGTGGCCGAGATCACCGGACGTTCGCGCCGCGTGCTCAGGATCGAGGACGCGAAGGGGGAGCGCCTGGCGCTGCGCAGCCGGCCTGGTTCCGCCAACCTCGCCGAGACCGCCGCCTTCATGGACGGGGAGAAGCGCATCCTCGTCTTCTCGATGGCGGGCGGGATCGGGCGCAGCTACCACGCCGATCTCGGCTGCCCCAACACCGAGCGGCGTATCCACTACCTGCTGGAGCCGGGCTGGCGGGCCGACCAGGCGATCCAGGGGCTGGGCCGGACCCACAGGACGCACCAGGCGTCGGCGCCGCTATTCCGTCCCGTCGCCACCGACGTGAAGGGGGAGCGCAGGTTCATCGCCACCATCGCGCGGCGTCTCGACAGTTTGGGCGCGATCACGCGGGGCCAGCGCGATTCGCAGACCGCCATGGGGGGCGACGACACCGCGCTGTTCAGGGCCAGCGACAACCTCGAGAGCCTCTACGCCAAGTCCGCGCTGCGCCAGTTCTACCTCGCGCTCTGGCGGGGTCACATCAAGGGCTGGTCCATCAAGGACTTCGAAGAGGCCACCGGGCTCAAGCTCGTCCACGAGGGCAACCTTAAGGAGGACCTGCCGCCCATGCCGCAGTTCCTCAACCGCCTGCTGGCCCTTCCCATCGCCGAGCAGAACCAGCTCTTCGGTGCGCTGGAGACCCGCAACGAGGCCAACATCGAGATCGCCATCGAGGCGGGCACCTTCGAGCGCGGCGTCGAGACCATCGTTGCCGACTCGCTCTCCGTCGCCTCGCGCGAGTCCGTGTTCACCCACGAAGGCTCCGGCGCCGAGACCGAGATCGTCGAGATCGCGCGCAAGGACCGGCTGGAGCCGCTCGGTGCCGACGCGGCGATCGAGCTCCACGCGGCCACCTCCAAGCACCCGCCGCTGCAGATCGTCAACGATCAGTCGAAGCGGGCGGCGCTCGTCATGGACGCGCCCTCGCGCACGCTCGACGACGGCGACGTGCAGGAGCGCGTGCGCCTGGTGCGTCCCGCCGCCCGCGAGACCATTGCCAGAGCGGCGCTGGAAGCCTCGCAGTGGCGCGCCGCCGACGAGGATCGCTGGCGTATGGTCTGGGACACCGAGATCGCGGGCCTGCCGTCGCACCGCGACTCCCGCTTCTGGCTGGTCGCCGGCCTGCTGCTGCCGATCTGGGACCGGCTGCCCGACGAGAGCATGCGGGTCCGCCGCCTCGTCTGCGACGACGGCGAGCACCTGATCGGCCGCGTGCTCGGCCCCGCCGAGCTCGGCGAGTTCCGCGCCGCCCTCGGTCTCGACTGGGGCCTCCACCTCACCGCCGCCGAGGTCTACGACGAGATCATGGTGCGCGGCGCGTCCTTCCCGCTTGCCAACGGCTGGAAGCTCGCACGGCGCCGCCTCATGGGGGCCAACCGTATCGAGATCGAGGGCCCCGCGGACGGCGATACCGACGCGCTCAAGCGCATGGGGTGTGTCGCCGAGATCGTCTCGTGGCGCACCCGCCTGTTCGCGCCCGACCGCGCCACGCTGGAGCGCGTCACAGACCGCTGGCCCATCGCGCAGCCGGAGGCGTCCTGACCATCCTGCCCGCGGCGCCGATCCGCCCGCCGCCTCACGTTGCCGCCGCCCTTCACGCGGGCGGCTCCGCCCCACCGCAACAAGGACACCTTCCATGGCCACGCATGAGCTTCCCGAGGAGCCGGTCTTCGCGTTCGCGCCCGAATACGACCTCCCCGACCAGCCCCAGCAGATCCGCATCGTCTTCGAGGGCATGGGCGGCTACATCCCCACTGCGCTCGTTGCGCTCTCGCTCGCCGATGCGGAGCGGCTGTGCGACCGGCTCAACCGCCGCCTCGGACTCGACCGGGAGGCGTGGAGCAGGCTGGTCGCCCGCTCCATGGCAGCGGGCCGGGGCGATGCCCCGCTTCATTGACGCAAGAGCTGGAGGCTCGTCGGCTCCACTGCCCGGCCAACCCGATCAAGCGGCATCTCGGCCTGAGCGCCATCGGGCCTCATTGTCGGCGGCCGACAATGATGCCACATTCCGTCTACCCAGGCTGGCTGACCGCGAGGGTGAGGAGACCCGCCATGAACAGACGGTTGACCGCGATTGTCGAACGCGACGGCGATGGCTATGTCGCGCTCTGTCCCGAAATGGATATTGCCAGCCAGGGAAACAGCGTGGCCCAGGCACGCAGCAACCTCGAAGAAGCGCTGACCCTGTTCTTCGAGACCGCGCCCGCCGAGGAAGTCGAGCGCCGGATGCGAAGCGAGTTCTATGTCACCCACGTTGAGGTTGCCGTTGGCTAAGCTGCCGCTCCTCTCTGGCCGCGAGGTCTGCCGCGTTCTCGAATCTCACGGCTTCTCCGAGGTCAGAAGGCGCGGCAGCCACATCGTGATGCAGAGAATGTACGAGGGCCGAACGACCACGGTCCCTGTGCCCGACCACCGGGAGCTTCGCACCGGAACGCTGATGTCCATAATCCGACAATCCGGGCTTCGCCGCACCGACTTCGAATGACACCAAAAGGTTCGAAGACGCTGCTCAACGTGTTCTGACCATTGCCCCTACGAATCGCAGAAGCCTCCAGCACCGACCTACCCCGTTCCTCTCGATCCAGTACGCCGCTACCCCGCACCCGCGTCTGGAGATACCGTTCTCACGGGAAGAGCGCCTTCCACAAACCAACCGTCTTCGACAGGGCACACGCCGTCCATTTCTCGAGCTCATTGCCGATCCGCCCGTCCTCGTCCAGCAGATCCGGCAGCGTGCAAATCCTGGCATAGCCCCCTCTGCCGGCCTCTTCGCTGAAGTGGTGATACCACCCCGTCGAATCGACGTTCAGACGATCCGCGCTCTCGACCAGCCCGCCGGCGCCCCGATCATTCGCGCCGCTCATCCAGGGAAACGCACCGTCATGGCACCGATGCATACTCACCGCCCCCGGCCCCGCACGGCAACCATCGCGCTCGCCGCTGCCGTCGTCGCCGCCAGCCTCGCCCTCCACGCCCCGGCGGTGGGAGCCGAAACCTGGAACGGCCTCACGATCCAGCCCGAGCACCGCTGCGCGCCTTACGACCGGGGCGACTACCCCTATCCGCGTTCCGTCGAACGCGAGATCGTCGCGTCCATGGGCGGCAGAATCTACGGTCCCTACACGGGCCGGCACTACCGGAGCATGCGCGACACCGACATCGAGCACATCGTCGCCGTCTCGGAGGCCCACGACAGCGGACTCTGCGCCGCCGGCCCCGCCGAACGGCGCCGCTTCGCGTCCGACCTCCTCAACCTCACCCTCGCCGCGCCGGAGGTGAACCGCTGTGGTGCCGGTGGCAAGTGCGCTTTTGACGCCGCCGCATGGCAGCCGCCGATGAACAAGTGCTGGTTCGCAGCGCGCGTCGTCGCCGTGAAGCGGAAATACGCGCTCAGCGTCGACCGCCGCGAGGCCGCCGCGCTCGAGCGGGTCCTCGCGGCTTGCGCCTCCACCGCGATGATCGTCACTGCGCCGGGCGGCCCCGCCGCGACGCCGCGCGATGCGCCCGCCGCGTCCTCGGATGCCCTGCGCCTCTACGACGACAATCGGAACGGCCGGATTACCTGCAAGGAGGCCCGGCGCCACGGCATCGCGCCCGTGCCGCGAAGCCATCCCGCCTATCCCTTCATGCGGGACGGGGACGGCGACGGGGTGGTCTGCGAGTAGGCCCTAGTCCGTCCAGGCTCTACTCGTCCATCCGGCGCTGCCGGCGGCGGCCCGCGCACAGCAGCCACGCCGGCAGGCTCGCCGCCGCCGCGACAGTCGCCACGGCGAAGGGCCCGAATCCCTCCAGCGCCATCGTTCCCGCCACCGCCACCGGTCCCAGCACGGCGAACGCCGTGCAGGCCGCCCGGGCGCGGCCCCGCCGCCACAGCAGCCGGCACGCAAGCGCCAGCGGCACGCCTCCCGCCGCGAGCGCCGCCATGCTCGGCCACACGTCGGCATCCGCCGCCAACCCGGTGCTCCCGGCCAGCGCCTGACCGAGGTGGAATCCGGCCGGCAGCCAGAGAAGGCTGGCCGCGGCCGCCCCGATCGGCGCCGCCGTGAGACCCAAGATCCGGCAGGAGAGGCGGAGAGAGGCCTGGTTCGGGCGAGCATCTCAGGGGGGAGAAGACCATGACGCAGATCGTCTATGCAGGCATCGGATCGCGCGCCACGCCGCGGCCCATTCTCGAGACCATGACCCGCATGGCCGCCTGGCTCGCGCGCAGGGGGTGGCATCTGCATAGCGGCGGGGCGGCGGGCGCCGACTCGGCATTCGCGGCCGGTGCCCCTGCCGAGCGTCGCACCGTGTTCCTGCCGTGGCCCGGATATCGCGACTACCGGGGACCCGATTGCCGCACTCTCTCGCCCGAGCGCATGCGCAGCTGTCTTGCCATCGCCGCCGATCTGCATCCCGCGTGGCACCGCTGCTCGCCGGCCGCCCAGCGATTGCACGCGCGCAACGTGGCGATCCTGCTTGGCGAGGACGCCGACACGCCCGTCGACGCCGTCGTAGCGTGGACCTCCCAGGGCCGGATCGCCGGCGGAACCGGGATGGGCATCCGAATCGCCCACGACCGCCGCATTCCCGTGCTGAACCTGGGCGCCATCCACCCGCGTGCCGTGTGCGAGCGGCTGGAGGAGATCCGCGCCGCAGCATTCCCCGGCACCGGTCGCGCCTGAACGGCCCCCCTCCGCCTGGAAGACGGGAGCATGCCATGATCCGTTTCACCCACGGCGACCTCTTCGCCGAGCCTGCCGAGGCCATCGTCAATCCCGTCAACTGCGTCGGCGTCGCAGGCGCGGGCCTCGCCCTCCAGTTCAGGCGCCGCCACCCCGACGCCTTCCTCGCCTACCGCCGCGCCTGCGCCGAGCGCCGGCTGCGGCCGGGCCGAATCTTCCTGTTCGACGCCGGCCGCGCCACACCCCGGTGGATCGCCCACTTCCCCACCAAGCGTCACTGGCGCGACCGCAGCGCGATCGGCGACATCGAGGCCGGGCTGCGCGGCCTCGCCGCAACCCTCGCCGGCCATCGCATCCGCTCCGTCGCCATCCCGCCGCTCGGGTGCGGCCTGGGCGGTCTCGACTGGCGCGCGGTGCGACCTCTCATCACCGCCTGTCTCGCGGACCTGCCGGGCACGGTCATCGTCCTCGAGCCGGCGACGGAGGCGGAGCCGTGCGCAGGTGCGGGCGTCCGCTTACGGGAGGAGAGAGAGCCCATGACCCGCAACACCACGAGCATCTTCGACCACGGCGCCACGCTGGCGCCCGACATCGTCACCGAGGCCGAGGAAGAGCGCATCCTGCTGCGCATCTCCCAGGCGCCCTGGATGACCGACCTCAGCCGCCGCGTTCAGCACTACGGCTTCCGCTACGATTACCGGCAGCGCGGCACTGGCCGGCACGACCCTGCCGCACCCTTCCCGCGCTGGGCCAGCGTGATCGGCGAGCGCCTCAGCCCCTTCTTCGACGGGGCCATGCCCGAGCAGTGCATCGTCAACGAGTACCGGCCCGGCCAGGGCATCGGCATGCACGCCGACCACGCCTCCTTCGGCGATGTCGTCGTGTCGCTCTCGCTCGCCGACGCCTGGACCATGAACTTCCGGCCCCGTTCGGCCCGCCCCTACGTCCGCGACGGGCTGGCGTCCGACGAGGTGGCCCTGCTGCCGCGCCGCTCCGCACTCGTCCTGCGAGGACCCGCCAGGAGCGCCTGGATGCACGGAATCGATCCCGCCGCCAACGCCAGCCGCGACGCGACGCGTCTCTCCGCGACCTTCAGGACGCTCCGGTCGTGACTTCCGCCGCCGTTTCGTCCGTACCCCAGGCAGGGCTCCCGGCCACCCGCCGGGAGCGCCTGGATGCACGGAATCGACCCCGACGCCAACGCGCACCGGGCCGCGACGCGACACTCTGCGACCTTCAGGACGATGCGTTCGTGATTTCCACCGCAGTATTCGTCCGTGCCGAAGGCAAGGTCGTCGGCCACCCGGCAGCCATCGGGGCGGACGGCGGAGGAGAGGTTGAGAGGAGCTTTGGAGGGGTGAACGGGAAGGGGACCGAGAGGGGTTCCCGACCCGTTCGCCAACCCATCGTCATCAACCAGGATGAACAGGAGACGAATCATGGCTTTCGGAGAGAACAAGGTGATGCTGATCGGCCGCCTCGGCGATGACGTCACCGTCAACCACCTCGCCTCGGGGGGCCGCGTGGCCAACCTGAGCATCGCCACCGACGAGAGCTACATCAACAAGCAGACCGGCGAGCGCGTCGATCAGACGCAGTGGCACCGCGGCGTCACCTTCCAGGACGGGCTGATCGACATGCTGCAGAAGCACGCGAAGAAGGGCCGCCTGGTCTACGTCTCGGGCAAGCTCCAGACCCGGCGCTGGCGCAAGGACGGCGAGGACTCCGACCGGTTCTCGACCGAGGTCCTGCTGGTCCCCGGCTCGCGGATCCAGTTTCTTGACAAGCCCGCCGGCACCAACGGCAACGGCGCCCCGCCCGCCAACGGTGAGCCGACGGCCACCGCCGATGCGGCCCCGTCCGACACGGACGACGGCTCCGGTATCCCCTTCTAGGCCCATCGCTGGAACTGTAAAGCCCGCAGGGTTAACCCCCTGCGGGCTTTCACTTCCTCCGATTTCGACTTTTTAAATTTTCCGCTCCCAACATCGCTTCGGCGGGCCCCTCCCTCCCGCTGACCTGGGCCGGTTCCGCGTTCCTCCCGCGCGGGACTGGCCCTTCTCTTCGCTCCTTCCCTGGGCCTCGCCGTCCCGACAGAGAGTCAGAGGGGTGCGCTTCGCGCGTGATCCCAGGGGAGATCGAGACGAGATCGCCCCCCACTCCCGTCACCCGCAGAGGAGCACGAACCATGAAGACGACCTACGCCACATGGACCAGGGTCGGCGATTCCCTCAAGATCGTCCGCCGCGCCCGCGGTCTCGTTGACGCGATGAAGGGCTTCCGTCCGGGCAGGACCTTCGTCAGTCGCACGATCCACAAGTCCTAGCCTCCACTCCCTCCTCCCTCTCCCTCGGGGCCACGTTTCGGCGTGGCCCCTATCATTTTGCTTCCTCCCAGACAGCTACTCCTCTACCAGACCCGAGTCAGAGGGATGCGCTTCGCGCGCGAGGCGAGGGCAGACCCAGAGAGGGTTCCCCTCACCGGCACCACTCCAGGCGGAGGACGAACCATGGATGAGACCATCACCTACGCCCCCATCGGGTCGAACGGGGACGCGCAAATCCATCTCAACGGCCGCCATGTCGGCCTTCTCTTGAAGGATCGCCGCCCTCTCGGCGTCCGCTACGCGATCCTTCTCAACGACGATCCGCTCGGCCTCTTCTTCGTGCGCGATCGCAGTCTTGTCACGGAGGCGATCGCAGAGCGCATCGCGAGCCATCCCGACCTGCCCTCGTATAAGAGCACGCCAACTCTTCCGGCTGCGCCCGGCCTCCCCTTCTAGTCTCTCCTCTTCATCGCTCTCCTCCCTCCACCTCGGGGCCGCGCTGCGGCGTGGCCCCTTTTGCAGCCCGTTCAGAGCCGCCCCCGGCCGGACGCAAGGCTCGCGCATCGCGCATCGTCCGCCGTCCCGGCGCCGGCAGGAGCCGGAGAGGGGCCGGGACCCGGGCGTCCATCGCGAGCCCCGAGGGAGGTCCCCCATGCTCTCCGATCCCGTCCGTCGTCCCGGCTTCGCCGGTGCCGTCACGCGCGCCGGAGGCGCGCCATGAACGCCACCGCCGTCGCCGCCGCCCTCGGCGCGCGCGCCGAGGAGGTCTGCCGGCGCTACCTCCCCCACGGCCGCAAGCACGGCCGCTACTGGACCGCCGGCGACATTCGCGGCGCCAAGGGCCGCTCGCTCTTCGTCCGCCTGGCGCCGCCCGGCACGCCCGGGAAGTTCACCGACGCGGCCACGGGGGAGCACGGCGACCTGCTCGACATCATCCGTTACCGCACCGGCGCCCCGACGCTGCGCGCCGCGCTCGACGAGGCGCGAGCGTTCCTTGCGCTGCCGGCTGCGTCGGCCCCGGCCGCCGACGACGCCTACGACGCGACCGAAGCGGCGCGCCGCCTGTGGCGGCGCTGCCGCGCCATCGACGGCACCCATGCCGAGGCCTACCTCCACGCACGCGGTCTCGCGCGCTGCCGGTTCCCGGCGCTGCGCTTCCACCCCGCGCTCTTCTACCGTGACGGCGCCGGCATACGCCGCCTGCCGGCGCTGGTCGCCGCCGTCACCGGCGCCGCGGGGGAACACCCCGGTCACGGGTCCGTTACCGGCGTCCACCGGACCTGGCTCGATCCGGCGCGCCCGGCCAAGGCGCCCGTGGCGCGGCCGCGCAAGGCGCTCGGCCGCGTCCACGGACTAGCCGTGCGCTTCGGCGCGCCGGCGCCCGGCACGCTGCTGGTCGGCGAGGGGATCGAGACGGTGCTGTCGCTGGTCACCGCGATGCCGGACACCGTCGCCGCCGCCGCGCTGTCTGCCGGCAGCCTCGGCGCGTTCGCGCCTCCTGCCGGCACAGCCCGGCTCGTCATCGCACGCGACAACGACCCGGAAGGCGAGCGCGCGGCGGAACGCCTCGCCCGGCGCTGCGCATCCGCGCGCGTCGCCGCCCATGTCCTCGTTCCCGAGGGCGCGGACTTCAACGACGACCTGCTCGCGCTCGGCTCCGCTGCGCTACGCGCGCGCGTCGCGCCCCTCTTCCGCTCCGCGGGAGAAAGAGGGGAGCGGGAGTCGGTGTGAACAGGGCGGGAGAGGAGAGAGAGAACCCGCCCGCCAGGCACGAAGGGAGCATGCAGATGGGACGCTATCGCACCGATCTTACCTTCCGGCGCCTCACGTCCGAGGAATCCCGCATCTACCAGAACGGCACCGTCGTCGGCGAGGTCTACCGGCAGGACGACATCCTGAATGCGGGCGCGCACTACTACGTGATCCATCTTTCAGAGGACCATCGCGGCCCCTTCAAGGTGCACGACCGCTCGCGCATCCGCGCCGAGGCGCAGCGTCTCGTCGACACACATCCGTTGTGGCCGTGATGACTGCCCCCTCGACCATGCCATGCCCTCGTGGATTGTCTTGCGGCCTTCAAGGAAGACTTTGGGCGAGCCGCTTCGCGGCCGGGCTACCCTGCCGAGCCCGCTGCGCGGTCTCGTCCCTTCGGGCGGGTATCCCTCTCGCCTGCGCTCGCTGCCGCTCGCTGCGCGCTGCGCTTGCCAAAGACAAAGAAGGAGGGCTTCCAACAAAGGCTCTTCCCGTCGTGTCGTCCAATCGTCTCACAGTAGAGTCGAGGACTGGCGCGCCAGTTGTAGGGTCCGGTGGCTGTTCCGTCGCTTTCGCTCCGGGCCTCAGTCCGGCTCCCATGACCGCGTTTCCAGTCCCCGCTCGTCAAACCGGACGTGCGGTTTTCCCGCATC
>JAJDVM010000001.1 GCA_022826125.1 Defluviicoccus sp. | reverse complement strand
GTCGAGCCGCTTGCCCGATGTCCCCGCATCGCGCGGCGCGGCTCTCCTGCCCTGTCGGCCGGACAGCGCCGCGCAGACCATGACAGCGGTGAGAAATCCGGGCTAGTTCCGGTCCGGCGGATCGACAAGCGGCCGGGGCGCGGCGGCACGGCACAACCGGTCCATGATCGCGCGGCCCACCCCGGTCTCAGGCACCGGCATCGCGACGATTCCGGTGCAGCCGGACCGGTCGAGATCGTGCAGGGCGGCGAACAGGTTCGCCGCGGCCTCGACCGGATCGCCGGAAGGACTCAGGTTGCGCTCGACCGCCGCGCCGGAGGGGGCGTCGGGGCCGAAGGAGAGCAGCGCCTCGCCGGACTCCGGGGCTCCGGAACCGATCCTGAGCGGCAGGGCGGGCGCGTAGTGGCTCGCGATCTGGCCGGGCGAGCGGGGCGTATCGGGATCGCCGGGTCTCGCCAACGGGCCGGTCAGGGCCTCGATTTCCTCCGCCGGCAGCCCGCCCGGACGCAGCAGCGCGGGCGTCTCCCCGCTGAGGTCGACGACCGTCGATTCGATGCCGACGGCGCACGGCCCGTCGTCGAGCACGAGGTCGACGGCATCGCCGAGCGCATCGAGGACGTGCTCCGCGCGGGTGGGGCTGACCGCCCCCGCCGGGTTCGCGCTCGGCGCGGCGACGGGACGCCCGGTCCGTTCCAGAAGCGCCCGAGCGGCCGCGCCGCGTGGCGCCCGCACGGCGAGAGTCGGCAAGCCGGCCCCGGCAAGCCCGGAAACCGGGCAGTCCGGCAGACGCGGCAGGACGAGGGAAAGCGGGCCCGGCCAGAACCGCTCCGCCAGGGCTTGCGCCTCGCCGGTCCATTCGACCAGCCGCCGCGCGGCGGCGATATCCAGGACGTGGACGATCAACGGGTTGAATTCGGGACGGTTCTTGGCCGCGAATACGCGCGCCACCGCCCTGTCGTCGGTCGCGTCGGCGCCGAGCCCGTAAACGGTTTCCGTCGGGAATGCGACGAGACCGCCGCGCCGCAGGATTCCGGCGGCTTCCGCGATCGCTCCCGGTTCGGACGCCTGCCTAACCGAGCCCACGGGCGATGAACTCCGGGTTGCGGAACCCCGCCTTGCCGTAGCCGAGGGGGGTGCCTTCGATCGTGCTCACGCTGCCGCCGGCGGCCAGCAGGACGGCGTGACCGGCGGCGGTGTCCCACTCGTTGGTCTCGCCGTAGCGGGGATAGATATCGCCCTCGCCGGCGGCGAGCAGGCAGAACTTGAGCGAGCTTCCGACGGTCCGGTGCTCGGCGACCTCCAGGCTCGCGAGAAGCCCGGCGAGACGGTCGCGGTCGCCGTGCCTGCGGCTCGACAGGATCACCGGGCCGGCGGCGGGCACGGACCGCGCCGCTATCGACCGGCGGGCGGCGTCCCGCCCCGACCGCCACGCGGTGCCGGGCGCGAGCCCGCCATAGGTCTCGCCGAGCGCCGGCGCGTGGACCGCGCCCAGCACCGGCGTCCCGTTCTCGACCAAGGCGATATTGACGGTGAACTCGTCGGTCTGGCCGATGAATTCCCTGGTCCCGTCCAGCGGATCGACCAGCCAGAACCGCTCGCCGCCCTCGCTGGGCGCGGTGCCCGCGGCGGCGGCCTCCTCGGCGACGACGGGAATTTCGGGGTCTATCGCCCGGAGCGCCGCGACGATGAGGGCCTCCGCCTCGCGGTCGGCGACGGTCACGGGCGAGGAGTCCGCCTTGCGCTCGACGGCGACGTCGGCTCCGTAGTGGCCGAGGATCGTTCGCCCCGCGTCTTCCGCGATGGCGACGATGCGATCGAGCAAGACAGAATCGGGCTTCAACGCGCCCCGGGCCAGGCGGCAACGGTTCCGATCCCGGGCCAGGCGGCGGGCGCGCGGGCGGCTTCGGCGGCCTCCGACGGCTCCAGCGCGGGATCCCAGTCATTGCCGACGAAGCGGCAATCGGTCACCCCGTCCGAGGCGTCGGAAGCGAGCCAGAGCAGCGGCGCCACCATCACGTCCGGCTGCACCAGGGCGTCGCGGTCGAACGGGGCGTTGGCCGGGATGAAGCCGGTATTGGTGGGACCGCCCGGGACCAGCACGTTGGCGGTTACCCCGGTTCCCTCCAGGTCCTTCGCCCAGGTCGAGGTCGCCGCTTCCAGCGCGGCCTTGGACTGGCCGTAGGGGGTGTAGGCCTTGCGGTGCATGGTATCGAGGCTGGTGGTGACGTTGACGATGCGGCCCCAGCCCTGCGCGACGAAATGCGGCGCGGCGAACTTGGCGATCATGAAGGGCGCCTTGAAGTTGACGTCCATCATGCGCTGCCAGCGGTCGATATCGGCCTCCCAGAACGAGACCGGGTCGTTCATGTAGGTCTCGCGGATGGTCTGCATGCCGACGCCGGCGTTGTTGACCGCCATGTGGAGCCCGCCGAACGCGCTCCTCGCCCGCTCGACCAGATCGGCGCAGGCCGCGGGATCGGTGATATCCGCCGCCACGGTTTCGAGCCGGCCGGGCCCGTTGCGCGCCCGCGCGGTCTCGGCCAGCGCCTCGAGTGGTTCGGCGCGCACGTCGACGGCGAGCACGTCGGCCCCGTCGCCGATCAGGCCGAGCGACATCGCGCTCCCCATGCCGCCCCCGCCGCCGGTGACGATCGCAACCTTGCCGGCCAATGGCTCCGCCACGCACTCCTCCTTCGCGGACTGTTCGGATGCGCGCGGAACTTACTCGGGGCGATCCCGAGGAACAACCGCGCGCGGGCGTCCCTCGATACGCGGCTCCGCCGCTACTCGGGATGAGGATTTCCTGGCTGTTCCGACTCCACCCTCACCCTGAGTAGCCGCGGAGCGGCGTATCGAAGGGCGGCCAGACGGTTCCGGCGGGTTGCACGATCATCCACGCCCCCATCGCGAATTCGGGCGCGACCGCGATCGTGCTGTCGGGCAGGGTATCGACAAGGACACCGGCCGCCGCAAGGAATTTCCGCGTCGCCGCGATATCTGCGCTTTCGAGGATCGTGGCGGCGATGAAGGGCATGTCGGGCGGGCGGGCCCCGGGGAGGATGCGCGCGAGTTCCGCGGGGTCGACGAAATCCAGCCGGCCGCGGTCGAGGGCGATCTCCGCGCCTCGCGGTTCGCGCCCGGTAAAGCGGGCGTAGCGGGCGGCGGCCTCGCCCGGGTCCTCGGTGCAAATCACCACGCCGGAGAGGGCGGAGACGCCGTTGTCGCGGGGGATCATGGAGGGCTGCCACACCACGTCCGGCGTCTCGTGGCGCAGGATCTGCATCCGGCCCTCCGCCATCGTTCCGGGCGGGACGCGCAGGACGGAGAACGCGGCCTCTTCCTCGCCCCCGCTGTCGACCGGCATCGGGCGGCGCAGGTTGGCCACGGGTTGCGGAGCGAAGCCGGCTTGTTTCAGCCGCCTTGCCTCGGCCTCCAAGTCGTCGACCGTAAACGCGATCAGATGGAGCCCTTCGTAACGAGCGATGGCGGCTCGGTGGGCGCGCGAAAAGGGCGTATCGAGTCCCTCGACATCGGTCAGGATCTCGAGATATCCGCGCCCCAGCATCGCGCAGCGGTTCGCGGTTCCGGTGGGAACCCGGTTGCCGGCTTTATCCTCGTTGCGGTGGACGGTTAAGGGGGTAAGCGGGAAGCCGAGGCGGGCGAACGCGGCACCGGCTTCGTCCATGTCCGAAACGAACCAGCCGACATGGTCGAGGAAGATCTCCCCGGGAGCGGGTGTCTGGCGGGGCGCGCTCAGTCGTCCCAGACCTCGTCCCAGCTGCCCTGGGTCGCGGCCTTCGAGTACTCGGTCGCCCGGTTCTCGAAGAAGTTGGTGTGCTCCATGCCGTTCAGCATTTCGTCCATCCAAGGCAGCGGGTTGCGCTCGATGCGGTAGATCGGCTGCAGCCCGAGCTGGGACAGGCGGCGGTCGGCGATATAGCGGATGTACTGCTTGACCTCCGCCCCGGTCAGCCCTTCCACGCCGCCGAGCTCGAAGGCGAGGTCGATGAAGGCGTCCTCGTGATCGACCACGGTGTTGCAGATCTTGTAGAGCTCGCGCTGGAACTCCTCGGTCCAGATCTCCGGGTTCTCGTCGACGAAGGTGCGGAACAGGTGGATGATCGATTCCGTATGGAGCGATTCGTCGCGCACCGACCAGGAGACGATCTGGCCCATCCCCTTCATCTTGTTGACG
>JAJDVM010000019.1 GCA_022826125.1 Defluviicoccus sp. | reverse complement strand
ACGGTCGCGCCGAGGCGTTCCTGCTGCGCGTCGATCATCTCCACGTCCTCGTAGAACGTGTCGCGCGAGCCTTCGAAGAGGGTTTTCGTCAGCGCATCGTCGTCGAGCCGGAAGTCCCGGGCATAGCCCCAGTGATAGTGGGTGGTGGTCTCGGTCTCCGGCGTCAGCAGATGCGTCGACCAGATCGAGAAACCCTTGCTGCGGTCGCCTTCCGGCGCGCCGGTCCCGGTCGGCGCGGCGCCGATGTCGAGATAGATGTTCGACGGCGCGAGCCAGGTCACGTGCTGCCAGCGGTCGCAATTGCCGTCGAACCCGCCGACCCTGGCGAACAGCGGCGGCGTCTTGAAGTCGATCATCCAGCGCCCGACGCGAACGCCGTTCTCGATCCGCTCGGTCTCGGTCGGCCAGGTCGCCTCGGCGGGGTCGCCGCCGATGGTGTTCTTGTGCAGGTAGATCACATGGGTGAGGTCGAGCAGGTTGTCGGAGAGCAGCTGATAATTGCCCTTCACATGAAACCGGCCCGGTGTGCTGACCCAGCCCGGATCGTCGAGCCAGAAGAGCTCGGGGATCGCGCTCTCGTCGACCTTTTCCGGATCGCCCATCCAGATCCAGACCGTCTTCCACTTCTCGCGCACCGGGTAGCATCGGATCCGGGCGCCCGGCGGAACCCGCGCCTGCCCGGGGACCTCGACGACCGAGCCCGAATCGTCGTAGCGCAGGCCGTGATAGCCGCACCGCAGCTCGTCGCCGACGCATTCGCCGCGCGACAGCGGCGCGGCGCGGTGGCAGCAGCGGTCGGCGAGCGCCACCGGCGTGCCGTCCTGCTTGCGGAAGAACACGACGGGTTCGTTGAGGATCGTCCGGGCCTCGGGCCCGCGGCCGAGATCCTTGGACCAATACGCGGCGTACCAGCAATTCCTGAGAAACATCGACCCTCCTATCGTCCGGCGTTGGCGGCCATCGACGGGCGCGGCATCGCGTTTCGTCCGGTGTTTATGCCGTCCACCAGGTGCCATTCCGAGAACCGGTTGTTGCGGAACGAGGTCGGTTTCCAATCCGCCGTCAGGTAGTCGGAATCGGCGAAATACTCGACCGCGCCCTCGCACGGGCTCTTGAAGTACCAGAAATAGGCAGACGACACGGGATGCCGCCCCGGCCCGACCTCGGTGTCCCAGCCCTTGCGGTCGAAATAGATGCCGCCGCCGAACACCTCGTGGATGTCGCGCACCTCGAAGGCGACGTGGTGGAACGCGATGCGGCCGTCGCCGCTCCTGATCAGGAACAGGTTGTGGTGGTCGGTTTCGACCGCGCAGCGCAGGAACAGCCCGCGCCCGCCGGCATAGCGGTCCGAGACCGGGAAGCCGAGCCGGTCGCCGTAAAACTTCTCCGCCGGCTTGAGGTCGGGCAGCAGGAAGCCGATATGTCCCATCCGGATCGGCCGCGCGCGCTTGTAGATCTTCGCGCGCTCGTCCGGGCGTTCGACATTGCCGTAGCCGTTCACCGCCGAGCGCGCGGCCTCCACCTGCCTGTCGTGCTTCCAGACGCGGAAGCCCACCGCGATTCCGTAGGGATCGACGCAGTGGATCGTCCCGTCCTCGTCGACCGTGACCTCGCGGTCCCGCGCGATCTCCTCGTGGACCGCGTCGAGATCGTCCTGACTCTCGACCCCCCAGACCGCCTCGCGGAAGTTCATCCCCGGCACCGCGGGCGGCGGCAGGGAGCGGTGCCCGTCCGGGCGGATGTCGAGCCGGGCGCCGATCCCGGTTTCGAAGATCGCGCCCGACCGGCGGTCGCTCACCTTCCTGAGGCCCCAATCGGTATAGAACCGTCTAGCGGTCTTCATGTCGGGCGCAGCGAAGACCAGCGTGTCGATGTCCACGAATTTCATGTCGGTCGTCCTCAGGCGAAGGCGATCCTGGATTGCGCCGCCTTCATCCGCTCCGACGGAGGACCGGCGATGCCCCAGCGGTCGGTCCAGCCGGGCGGGTTGAGAGTGGCCCAGTACTCGGCGCTTCGTTTCGGGTAACTGTCGTCCACCTGCTCGACCTCGGCGGTGTATTCGATGATGTAGTCGTCGGGGCCGAGGAAGTAGGAGAACACGTTGGCTCCCGGCCCGTGCCGTCCCACGCCCCATTCGATGGGGTAGCCGGCGTCGCGCATCCGGCCCGCTCCGCGCATCACCGAATCGAGGTCCGCCATCTCGAACGCGATGTGGTGGAGCGTCGGCGCGTCCCCGGTGCCGAGCGCGATGCTGTGATGATCCGAGTTGCAGCGCAGGAAGCAGAGATGGCCCGTCCGGTCGCTGACCGTGAAGCCGAGTCCCTCGGTGAAGAGCGCGACCGAGCGTTCCATGTCGGGCGCGTTGAGGACGCAGTGCGAGATCTTGCGCGGCCTGTCGCGCGAATCCGCCGCGTCGGCGTGGGCTGCGACGTCCGACGAGACCGCGAACCGGCGCCCTTCCTCGTCCGCGAACGCGAACCCGTAGCCGCCGCCCGGGGTCGACAATTCTCCCGGCATGCCGAGTTCCGGCAACGCGAATGCCGACAAGCGCGCGCGCAGGACGTCGACGCTCTCTGCGTCTGGCGCGGCGAGGTTGACCCGGATCAGGGCCGGCTTCTCGCGCCGGTGGAGGGCGAGGATGTGGTGTTCCGGCCCGGTGCCCCGGAAATAGCGCGCCCCGTCGACCTCCGCGACCGGATCCAGGTTCCAGGTGTCGCTGTAGAACCCGGATGCCGACTCGACATTTCGGACGCCGAGCTCGACGCTCCTGACCGCCGTTACCCGCGCATCGTTCATCGCCGCCCCCGCCATCCTATTTCGACGTTCCGACCCAGCCGTTCTGCGAAATGTCGAAAATTATGCCGTTCGGGTCGCGGTATTTCTTCTCGTAGTAGAGCGACTCCTTGTCGATCGGCAAATCGAGGAAGAACGTCCCGCCATTGGCTTCGATGTTCTTCTCGGAGTCCTCCAGGTTGTCGACCCAGAAGCCGAAATGGTGCACGCCGACATAGTCCTTGCCGCGTTCTTCGCCGGCGGCCTCGTCGGTCTTGTAGTCGAGGATCGCGAGGTTGATGACGCCGTCCGAGAGATAGACGCCGTCGGCGAGCGAGGCGCTGGTCTCGCCCACGCGCTCCATGCCGAAAACCTCTTCGTAGAACCTGGCGGTCGCCTCGACGTCGTCGCAGGCGATCGCGATGTGGCGCAGCTTGGCCATGCTTGCTCCTCCCTGTCCGCGGGTGCTCCGCCGACCCTATCACGATCCGCCCTGGTATCCGAGCGCGCAGCCGTCCTTTCGGGGATCGGAACCGCCCATGAAAACGCCCGTCTCGCGGTGGATCGTCACCGCCTGGCCGCCGCCGAGCGGAGCGCCGGCCGGACAAACGTCGTGGCCCATTGCGGCCAGCGCCTCGGCGGTCTCGCGCGGAATGCCGGCCTCCAGCGCGAGCGCGCCGCCAAAATGGAAGATGCGCGGCGCGTCGATCGCCTGCTGCACGTCGAGCCCGCAATCGAGCAGGCCGGTGACCAGATGGACGTGTCCGAAGGGCTGGTAGTGCCCGCCCATGACGCCGAACGGCATCACCGCGGCGCCGTCCTTCGTCATCATCCCCGGCATGATCGTGTGCAGCGAGCGCTTGGACGGGCCGATCGCGTTGGGGTGGCCGGCGTCGATCAGGAACGCGCTGCCCCGGTTCTGGAACAGGACGCCGGTGCGGGCGTCGGCGACCGCCGAGCCGAACTTCGCGAACAGCGAGTTGATGAAGCTGATTGCGTTGCCCTCCCCGTCGACGACGGCGAGATATACCGTGTCCGACGTCGCCGGGAACCTGGCCGGGGGCAAGGCATCCATCGCGCGGTCGGGGCGGATGTGCCGCCGCAATTCCGCGGCGTAGGCCTCGGAAAGAAGTTCCTCCACCGGTATGTCCGCCCTTTCCGGGTCTCCGATGTGAAGGTCCCGGTCGCGATAGGCGAGCCGCCCCGACTCCGCTTCCAGATGCAGGCGCGTCGGATCGGTCGGCCCCAGCCCCTCCAGATCGAAGCCGGAGAGGATGTTGAACATCAGGAGCGCGGTGAGCCCCTGGCCGTTGGGCGGGCACTCCCAGATCTCGTGGCCACGATAGGCGGTTGCGATGGGCTCGACATAGTCGCCGCGATGCGCCGCGAAATCCCCGACCGTGTGGAGCCCGCCGTAGGAAACGAGCGTCGCCGCCATGCTTTCCGCCGCCTCGCCCTCGTAGAACGCCGGAGGTCCGTGCTCCGCGATGGCCGCCAGCGTCGCCGAGAGCGCCGGCTGGCGGTGGATTTCCCCGGCGCGGTAGGCGCGGCCGTCCCGCAGGTAGATGGCCTCGGTTTCGGGGGTTTGCGACAGCAGCCGCTCGCAACCCGCCCAGTCGTAGGCGACACGGGGATGCACGACCGCTCCGTCGGCGGCCAGCCGGACCGCCGGGGCCAGCAGATCGCCGAACGGCTTGCGTCCGTGATCGCCCACGAGCCGGTTCCATGCCTCGACCGCGCCCGGAACGGTGACGGCGTGCGGCCCGATCGCCGGCATTTGCCGGATCCCGTTCGCGACGTACCAGCCGATTTCCGCCGCGGCCGGGCTTCGGCCCGAGCCGTTATAGGCGATCACCCCGCCGTCGGCCGGCACGTAGAGGACGAAACAGTCGCCGCCGATCCCGGTCATCTGTGGCTCGACGACGGCGAGCACCGCGGCGGCCGCGACCGCGGCGTCGGCCGCGTTGCCGCCGGATTTCAGCGTGTCTATCGCGGTCAGCGTGGCGAGCGGGTGCGAGGTCGCCGCCATGCCGCTCGTGCCGTAGACGGGAGACCGTCCGGGCAGCTCGAAATTACGCATCGACACGCCTTGCTCAGCCGAGCGACAGGCGCTGGTCCGAATAGGTGAGGCGGACCGTGTAGCTTCCCTCGTTCACGGTCCACCGCTCGACCGTGTAGGTCCTCAGGCCCTCGGCGTGGAAGGGGTCGGTGTCGGCGATCCCGCGCGCTTCGGCGAACGACTCCGCGCGGATCACGATCAGGCCGCGGCGTGCCCCGTCCTCGGCATCCAGCGGGCCGGCCGCGAACAGGATGCCGTCCTTTTCCAGCTTCACCTGATGGTCGAGATGCGCCGGCAGGGCGGCCCGCAGCTGCTCCGGCGTCGTATCGGGCGCCGCCTCGGTAAGAATCGCGAAAAACGTCTTGCCGAGCATGTCGTGACTGTCAGCCATGGCGGGTTTTCTCCTTGAACGGGTGCGGTTCAGTCGCGGCCGAGCAGAAAGTCGACATGGATGCGGTTGAAGGTGTCCGCGTCCTCGAACTGGGGCCAGTGCCCGCAATCCTGCATGACGACGAATTCGGCGCCCGGGATCATCCCGGCCAGCGTCTCTCCCACATCGACGGCCGCTGTCGGGTCGTGGCTGGTCCATAGCACCAGAGTCGGCGCCGTAATCGTTGCCCATTCCTCCGGCTTGACGGCGAAGCGCCGCCGCGCTTCCGGGGTATGGAGGCAGAGGATGCGGGTGACGCCGTCCTTCATCTCGGGGCGCGAATAGATCGCCTGCCGGCTCGCGACCAGGTCGTCGTGGACGTCGGAATCGGTGTGCATCAGCCATTCGAGGCGAGTGCGCACGCGCTCCCAGCTCGGGTCCTCCACCGCCGCCGCCGTCGAGGCGCGGAGCGCGGCGAGCGCTTTCGGATTGACCATGTCGGCCCCCGCGGTGTTGAGCACCAGCCGGTCCACCCGGTCGGGATGGGCGACCGCGAACGCGCCCGCGACCCAGCCGCCGAGCGATTCGCCCGAGAGCGAAACCCTGTCGATGCCGACCGCGTCGAGGAACCCCGCCAGATGGTCGACATAGCGCGGGATCTCGTAGTCGTAATCCGGTTTCCCGGTATAGCCGTGGCCCAGCATGTCGATCGCGTAGGTGTCGAAATGGGGCGCGTGCGCGGCGAGGTTGCGGACATAGGCTTCCGCATGACCTCCGGTGCCGTGCAGGAAGACGAGCCCCGGCTTGCCGGCGCTCCCGGCACGGAGGTAGCGGGTCGCGATCCCGCCCGCGTCGACATACCCCTGCTCGAAGGGCACCCCCTGCAAATCCGCCCAGATGCTCTCGAATGCGCCGTTTCGGTCCGCCGTCACCGTTCCGCTCTCCCGTGTCTCGAACTCGCCGACCTTATTTCTCTCACTGTACAAAATATACCCCGAAACGTGTCCCATGTCAAGATAAAAATACCTTAATAGGTATTTTATTGACTAACCCTCTGGAATTTCGAGGTTTTCTTGCCGGTTCCGGTTCGGCGGAAAACCGGGGGCGGGACCTCCCGGTTTCCCCCATCCGTCACGCTCGTCTTTGGGCGGGTTGTGCGACCGGACGTCGGCCGCGGTCGCGGTCTTCGCGGATCAGCACCTCCGCCGGTGTATGCGTGCGCCCTTCGGTTGCGCGCCGCAGCCGTTCGGAGAGAACCAGAAAGGAGGCGCGTCTGGCTGTCATGTCGTCCTCGACCGCGCTCTCCAGGATATGGCGGACTTCGTCTTCGAGGGAACGGTCGTTGGCCAAAGCGCGCCGCTTGAGCCGTTCCACCACGCCGTCGTCGAGTTGCCGCACGTAGATCGTCGCCATCGTTCCGCGCCTTCTTGTTCGATGTCGATTCGGTAGCGCACGATCGCCGAACGGGCAAGCGTCGTTCCCCAGTCGCTCGCGATGTCGAATGCCTCTGACAGCCGGCGTGACCTCAAAACGACAACGCTCTCTTCACCAGACCGGATGGGTCGGCGTTCGGGTTCGTCCAGTCTGCCCTTCCCGGGTGAGTCGCAACCACAACCTTGAGCCCTTCATGGCCGCTATACGAAACGCTCGTCCAACCGCGCCTGTTGCGTTCGACGAACCGGTCGACCGGTTTCATGGCGCCGGTCTTCTTCTTGACGAAGTTTCCAGCCCTCCCGCCGAAACAGAGTACGACGCGAGGTCGAATGCGTTCGATCACTGCTCGGTGAAACGGCCAACACGCTTCGGCAAGCCGATCCAAATTACCGGCGAGGTCCGACTCTCCTCGGGATCGCACGAAGATTATGTTGCTTGAAGGAACGTCGCCGGCTTCGAAACCGAGATTCCTAAGCAGGTGCAGTATCCTGGGTTGCATACCCTTCTTTCCCTTAGGATAGCCTCCCCAACGTTCGTCGCTGTACTCCGACCACTTGTCGGGCTTCTCATGCAAGACCTTGCGTGTGTGCCACTCCACGGTTTCGGTGGCCTGCTTAATCGGATCGCCGCCAGGGTTGAGGCCGAGGATGTACAATTCCTTCCGTCCTGAGAACGCGGAGCGGCCCGAATAGAATACTGATCCGGATTTCACTCTGACTTCCGGTGGAATGTTCTTAACAAATTCTTCGATCACGGGCGCAGTTCCCTTGGATTACAGGCCCCATCCGTTCACCGTCATGGTCGGCGAAGGCCGACCATGACGAACGAATCAGCGGAAGCAGTGGATTAAACGCGAGACGATCGTGTGAAGCGCGATGCCGCTACGCCCCTTCCTCGCGCATGTCGGAGACCACCTTGTTGCCGGCGGCGGCCAGCAGGCGCTGGTCGCTCATCACCGTCACCAGGTCGAAGCCGGACTCGATCATGCGCTTCGCGTATCCGGTGTCGTTGCACTGGATGCCGGCGCGCTTTCCGTGCCGCTTGGCGGCGGCGAGGATGGTTTCGATGGCGTCCACCACCACCGGCTCGGTCCGGTCGAGCCCCGGTTTGCAGCCCAGCGACAGCGAGAGGTCGGACGGGCCGATATAGACCGCGTCGATCTCGTCCACCGCGAGGATGCCGTCCAGATTGGCGAGCGCGTCCGTGGTCTCGATCATCGCGAAGGTCACGATCGTGTCGTCGGCATGCTCGAAATAGTCCGCGCCGCCATAGATCAGCGCCCGGATGGGACCGGAGCTGCGGTAGCCGCGCGGCGGATACCGGCACGCCTTGGCGAAACGCTCCGCTTCCTCGGCCGAGTTCACCAGCGGGCAGATCAGCCCGTAGGCGCCGGCGTCGAGCATCTTCATGACGATCGCCGGGTCGTTCCAGGGGACCCGGGCCATCGGCGCCGCCCGGGTGGTCGAGATCGCCTGGAACATGCCGACCGCCGACTGGTAGTCGTTCACCCCGTGCTGCATGTCGACGGTGACCGAGTCCCAGCCGAGATTGGCCATCACCTCCGCCGCGAAGGGGCTGGGGATGGCGCACCAGGCGTTGAGCGCCCATTTGCCCTCGGCCCAGATCTGGCGAATCGGATTTGCCCGCATGTTTCGCTCCTCAATCGATGGCGCGCGCGCCGATGTCCCGGCGGCAGAAACCCTCCGGCCAATCGATCCGATCGACCGCGCGGTAGGCGAGCCGTTGTGCCGTGGCGATGGTAGGTGCGCGCGCCGTGATACCCAACACCCGGCCGCCGGCCGCCCGGATCGTGCCGTCCTCCTCCGTCGTGCCGGCATGAAACACGTTCACGTCCCCGCTCGCCGACAGAGCATCGAGGCCGCGGATGGCGCTGCCCCTGGCGTAATCGCCGGGGTAGCCCTTCGTGGCCATCACCACGGTCAGCGCCGCGTCGTCGTGCCAGCGGAGATCGAACATGTCGAGCACGCCGTCGGCGGTCGCGACCAGCGCCGGCAACAGGTCGGAGGCGAGCCGGACCAAGAGCGCCTGGCATTCGGGGTCGCCGAAACGGACATTGTATTCGAGCAGCCGGGGCTCGCCCTCCTCGATCATCAGCCCGGCATAGAGCACGCCCTTGAACGGAGCGCCCTCCGCCTTCATCGCCGCGACGGTCGGGCGGACGATGCGCGCCATGATCCGTTCGGCGACCTCCTCGGTGACGACGGGCGCCGGGGAATAGGCCCCCATGCCGCCGGTATTCGGTCCGGTGTCTCCGTCGCCCACCCGCTTGTGGTCCTGCGCGGTGGCGAGCGGGAGCGCGGTCTCTCCGTCGACCAGGGCGAAGAAGCTCGCCTCCTCTCCGGCGAGGAATTCCTCGATCACGATCTCCCTGCCGGCATCCCCGAAACGCTCTTCCGCAAGCATCTCCCGCGCCGCCGCGCGCGCTTCGTCGTGCGTCTCGGCGATCGTGACCCCCTTGCCGGCGGCGAGCCCGTCCGCCTTGACCACGACGGGCAGGGGTCGGCCTTCGATGAACGCCTCCGCCGCGCCCAGCTCGGTAAACCGGCCATAGGCCGCCGTCGGGATGCCGTGGCGCGCGCACAAATCCTTGGTGAACGCCTTGGAGCCTTCCAGCCGCGCCGCCGCGGCGGTGGGGCCGAAGGCCTTGATCCCGGCCTCCTCGAGGCGGTCGACGAGGCCGGCCACCAGCGGCGCCTCGGGACCCACGACGACGAAGTCGATGCTCTCCTCACGGGCGAAGCGGAGGATGCCGTCGAGATCCTCCGCCGGGATGGGGACGCACACGGCATCGGCGGAGATTCCGGCGTTTCCCGGCGCGCAGAAAAGCGCTTCCACCAGCGGAGAGGCGGCGATCGTCCAGCACAAGGCGTGCTCGCGTCCCCCGCCGCCAACCACCAGCACCCGCATCGCCCGCGCTCCTCGTGCAACCCGCGCCAGCATTATCATAGAATGCGCCGATGACGGAGATGCCCCAACTCGCGACGGCCGAGCGCAACGTCGTCGAATATTCGGTCAGCGAGATATCGCAGGCGGTCAAGCGGACGCTCGAGGGGAATTTCGAGCATGTGCGGGTGCGGGGCGAGGTGGGACGGCCCAACTATCACGGCTCCGGCCATCTCTACTTCACGCTGAAGGACGATTCGGCGTCGCTCGACGGCGTCTGCTGGCGCGGCACGGTAGGCCGGCTGGGGCTCCGGATCGAGGAGGGCATGGAGGTCGTCTGCACCGGCCGCATCTCGTCCTATCCGCGCAGCTCGCGTTATCAGATCGTCGTCGAATCGGTCGAGCTCGCGGGGGAGGGCGCGCTCCTCAAGCTGCTGGAGGACCGGCGCAAGCGGCTTGCCGCCGAGGGCTTGTTCGAGGAAGAGCGCAAGAAGGACATCCCGTTCCTGCCCGAAATCATCGGTGTCGTCACCTCTCCCACCGGCGCGGTGATTCGCGACATCCTGCACCGGCTTGCCGACCGCTTTCCGCGCCGCGTGATCCTGTGGCCGGTGCCGGTCCAGGGGGAGGGGGCGGATGCCCGCGTCGCCGCCGCCATCGAGGGTTTCAACGCGCTCGATCCCGGCGGCCTGGTCCCGCGACCGGACGTGCTGATCGTGGCTCGCGGCGGCGGCAGTCTGGAAGACCTCTGGACCTTCAACGAGGAACCGGTGGTGAGGGCCGCGGCGGCTTCGGAAATCCCCCTGATCTCCGCCATCGGGCACGAGACGGACACGACGCTGATCGATTTCGCCGCCGACCGCCGCGCGCCGACGCCCACGGCGGCGGCCGAGATGGCGGTTCCCGTGCGCGCCGACCTCCGGACCCAGATCCTCGACATCGAACGGCGGACCGGCGCCGCGATCGACCGTGTCCTGCGCGACGGCGCGCGCGCCGTCGAGGGATTCGCCCGCGGACTGCCCAGGCCCGACCGCCTGCTCGAACAGGCGAACCAGGCCGTCGACGACCAGAGCGACCGGCTGCGCAACGGGCTCGCCAACCTGCTTGCCGCCCGGGGCGCCGGCGTCGAGCGCGCCGCCGCGGGCATTCGCAGCCCGGCGGAGCAGGTGGCGCGCGCGGGCGAGCACGTCGGCGGCTTCGGCGAACGGCTCTCGAGCGCGGTCGAGGCCCGGATGGAGAACGCCCGGTCCCGCTACGCCGCAACCGACGCGGCGCGGCGCATGACCGGATCGATCCGCCGCCGGGAAGGCGCGTTGGCCGAGCGCGTCGCATCGCTCGCCGCGATGCTCGAAAGCCTGTCCTACGAGCGGGTTCTGGAGCGCGGGTTCGCGGTGGTTCGCGACGAGTCCGGCCTTCCCGTGGCCCGGGCGTCGGACGCCACCCCGGGGAACGCGATAGAGATCCAGTTTTCCGACGCGCGTCTGGGCGCCCGCCTCGACGGCAGGGCGGATGCTCCTCCCCGGCGCACGCCCCGGCGAAGAAAGGGCGGCCGCGATGACCCACAGGGAACTCTCCTGTAGGGGATTTCGCTCGCTCGGCTCTTATCGGCCCCCGCTTGCGAGCCGTGCCCGGTCCTCGATCTCCGTCACGAGGGCTTCCCCGGCGGCCTCGTCGTCCCATTCGAGCGCAACGTGAAGCACCCGCACCGCGTCCCGGAAAGCCGGCGGCAGCCTGACGGCATCCTTGGCGGTGGTTACCGGGATCGCGTCGGCGGCGTTCGCCGTACGGACCAGCTTGGAGAGTTCGGCCTCGCTGAACCGGTGATGATCCGGGTAGCCCCGGGCCGCTTCGATCCGGCATCCCAGCGCCGAAAGAGTGCGGAAGAATTTTTCCGGACGGGCGATGCCGGCGAAGGCCGCGACCCGCTTGCCGGCGATGTCCGCGCAGTCGGGCCTGGGAACGAAACTGCCTCGGAGCGAAAGAATCCGGTCCGGCAGGTCCCTTTCTATCCCCGCCTCGTCGGGACCGATTACGATCGCCGCGTCCGCGCGGGCAATACCGTCCGCTATACGTTCGCGGAGGGGTCCCGCCGGCAGGAGCCTCCCGTTGCCGAAACCGTAGGCGCCGTCGACGACGACGATGGAATACGCCTTTTCGATCGATCCGTTCTGGTGGCCGTCGTCCATGACCGCCACCGCCGCGCCCGCCTCCGCGGCGGCCGCCGCCCCGGCCGGGCGATCCGTCGAGACCCAGGTGGGCGCGACGCGGGCGAGCAGGAGCGGCTCGTCCCCCACCTCCGCCGCGGCGTGCCGCTCGGGATCGACCCGGTGCGGCCCTCTTTCCCGGCCGCCGTAACCGCGCGAGAGGAAGTGCACCGCGTGGCCGCGCGCGGCCAGTCTCTCGCCGAGCGCGAGCGCCACGGGCGTCTTGCCGGCGCCGCCCGCGATAAGGTTGCCCACGCAGACGACGGGGATGGGAGGAGAAACGGCGCGCGCCCTGCCTCGCCTCCATGCGGCGACGGCGCCGTATATCCGCGAAGCGGGACCGAGCGCGCGGGCGGCGACGCCGTCGCGCTGCCAGAAATCAGGCGTCCGCACTTCGTGCGGCCTTGTCCAGGTAGGGCGCGATCTCGTCCGCGACGGCATCGAGAATACGCGCCTTGCCCCGCGCTACCGCGGCCGCCGCGTCGCAGCTTCGGGAACGCGCCGACCCGTCGGTGAGCAGGGACGCGACGGCGTTTATCAGAGCCTCGTCGGTCTCGACTAGGACGCTGCCGCCCGCCCGAACCATCTCGTCCGCGATCTCCTCGAAGTTCGCCATGTGCGGGCCGTGCAGAATGGCGCAGTCGAGACGCGCGGGTTCCAGCAGGTTCTGCCCCCCGTGGGGAACCAGCGAGCCGCCGACGAACCCCACCCCGGCAAGGCGGTAGAACATGCCGAGCTCGCCGAGGCCGTCCGCCACATAGATGTCCGCGTCGGGCGCCTCGTCCGCCGAACGGAGCGCGACCGCGTGGCCCGACTCGCGAAGCGTCGACGCGATTTCGGGCCCGCGGTCGGGATGGCGCGGCACCAGGATCAGCAGCGCTTCCGGCAGGCGGGTGCGGATCGCGGCGTGGGCGGCGGCGAGGCGTGCTTCTTCCCCTTCGTGGGTGCTCGCACCCATCCAGACCGGCCGCCCCGCGCATTTCTCCGCCAGCAAGTCGAGCGCCGCGGCGTCGAACGGCAGCTCGGGCGCCGCGAGCTTGAGATTGCCCAGGCATCGCACGTCGCGCGCGCCCAGCCTGCGAAACCGCTCCGCGTCGTCCTCCGTCTGGGCGAGGCAGAGAGCGAAGGTCCGCAACAGGCGGCGGGCGAGCCCGGGCAGCCGCCGCCAGTTGCGGAACGACCGCCGCGACATGCGTCCGTTGATCAGCAGCGCCGGTATCGATCGCGCGTCCATCGCGTCGATCGTTGCCGGCCAGAGCTCGGACTCGATGCGAATCGCGACATCGGGTCGCCAATGATCGAGAAACGTCCGGACCCAGCCCGGCCGGTCGACCGGGGCGAACTGGTGGACGGCGCCGGCGGGCAGGCGGTCGGCCATCAACCGGGCGGAGGACACCGTCCCCGTGGTGACCAGCTGATTGAGCCGCGGCCACCGCTCCGCGATCGTCTCGACCAGGGGAAGGAACGAGATCGATTCCCCGACGCTCGCGGCATGGAGCCATACCAGCGGTCCGCGCGCGCGCGCGCGGGAGGCGATGCCGAACCGTTCCCCCACGCGCTCCGGGTCTTCCTTGCCGATGCGGACCCTGCGGTCGAGATAGCGCCGGAGAACGGTGCCGCCGGCCGTGGACGCGGCGCGGTAGAGACCGAGCGTCAGGCCGGGTCCGCGGCGATGCGGAGCGGTCATCCTGTCGGCCCGGCCGCCCGTCTACTCCGCGGCGTCGGGCGCCGCGGCCAGCTCGGGTTCCCGCGCGGTCCCGGTATCGACGAACTGGAGCGCATATTGCCGCGCGTAGGCACCGCCGGCCGCGATCAGCTCGGCATGGGTGCCGGATTCGACGACCCGGCCGCGCTCGATCACGTAGATCAAGTCCGATCCCACCACCGTGGACAGCCGATGGGCGATCACGATCGTCGTCCGGCCCGTCTTGAGACGGTCGAGCGCCGCCTGGACCGCGCGTTCCGATTCCGTGTCGAGCGAGGACGTGGCCTCGTCGAGCAGCAGGATGGGCGCGTCC
>JAJDVM010000020.1 GCA_022826125.1 Defluviicoccus sp. | reverse complement strand
GGACGCGCCCATCCTGCTGCTCGACGAGGCCACGTCCTCGCTCGACACGGAATCGGAACGCGCGGTCCAGGCGGCGCTCGACCGTCTCAAGACGGGCCGGACGACGATCGTGATCGCCCATCGGCTGTCCACGGTGGTGGGGTCGGACTTGATCTACGTGATCGAGCGCGGCCGGGTCGTCGAATCCGGCACCCATGCCGAGCTGATCGCGGCCGGCGGCGCCTACGCGCGGCAATATGCGCTCCAGCTCGTCGATATTGGGACGGCGCGGGAAGCCGAGCTGGCCGCGGCGCCCGACGCCGCGCACTCTTCATGGGCCAGACCCATAAAATAACTGCTGTTGTTTCGCTGTTTGGCCGGATTCGGTGTTGCCGCATGCCACGCTTGCGCGCCGTCTCCGCGCGCGGCGGCCTGCCCCGATCGGGGGTGCGCTCACGCGACCGCGGGTCCGGCGCGGGCGGGTCGTCTTCCTCGCCGCCAGCGCCCGAGCATGTCGCGGGCGATGTCGGCCGCGATGTTCTCGCGCTGCCGGTCGATGCCGTTGTCGGCCGAGTCGAACTCCTTCCCCTCCATGCGGAACAC
Source organism: Defluviicoccus sp. (assembly GCA_022826125.1). GTDB lineage: Bacteria > Pseudomonadota > Alphaproteobacteria > MPNO01 > MPNO01 > MPNO01. Next base: position 7,940 of record JAJDVM010000020.1, on the reverse strand, counting down.
CGGCCCGAGGCGCGCCATCCTGGGATGGGTGCGTTTCTTGCTCCGTTTGTATTCCGGGTCGTCGGACCCCATGACCTCGATCACGTAGCGCGCCTGGTCGCGCGGATCGAACCGCCCGAAGTGCCGCGGATCGCCCGGGCCGCCGGGCGGGTGGTCGTAGGCGCCCGGGCGGACGGCGGTCAGCAGGAAGTCCGGCGGGCAATCGCCGACGGCGGTCCGGATGAGCGCGAGCGGCTTCTGGAGCCCGAGCCGGACGGTTCCGCCGAGCAGGGCGCGGAGATCCGCGTTGCCGGCCAGCGTCCGGACCAGCCGCCCGAGCGCGCGGGCCGCCTGGTGCTCGTAGTCCGAATCGACCGGGACGGGGCGGTCGAGCGCGGCGATCGGCCGCGCGCAGGCCTCCACGCACGCCCACTCGTCCCTCGAGCGAGTAACGGCGCCGACGAACAGCCAGGACCCCTCCACGGGCTCCCCGCCGGGGAGCCTCGGACGGGCCACTTCGGAGAGCGCCTCGACATGGCCCGCCCCGCCCGGGGCGACCGTATGCCCGTCCACCTCCTCCACCGCCAGCAGAGAAACCCGCCGGGCCGTCCCCCCTCGGGCCAGCCGGGCGCCACCGCCTCCAGCTTCGCAGCGACCTCGCCCGAGCGCCAGGCGGCGGGATCGGTGAACAGGAACCCGGACGCCGGCGCTCTGGGCGGCAGATAGAGCCGCTCCGCCGCCTTCGCGATCTCCGTCAGCCACTCCCCGGGGGGTCGGCGCGGCTCGTCCGCCCCGATCAGGTTGAGGCGCGCGGTCTGCATCAGCGTCGACGCCACGCCCCACAGCGTCCTCGTCAGCTCATCCGCCGGCAGCGCGGGCGGCTTCCAGTACGGGTTCGGCCAGGCGTTCGGCGCCGGCCCCCGGCGGCCGCTTTCCGGGCCGAACGCGGCCAGCACGTCGGGGTGGCGGTAACCGGCGTCCTCGGCGAGAATCGTTTCGCCGGTCTCGCGCAGCGCGTGCTCGTCCTTCGTCAGCGGGGCGTAATCGCGGAGGTCGATTATCGAGACGTCCTCGCGGAGCCCGGCCCGCGCGCGCAGCGCGTCCCACCGCGCCCCGTGCGCCTCCGCCCCGGCGAGGAAGCCGTCCACCGCGCGGCAGCGGCGGTCGTACTCCAGAACCGCCGCGGCCGCGCGGGCCGCGGCGGCGGGAAGCCCCTCCCTCCCCGCGAGCTCGGTCGCCTTGCGTGCGAAAGCGTCCCATTCCGGCAGGTCGAACGCCGCCACGGTCTCCGCGTTTGCCCGTTCCAGGATCCCACCACGCATCGCGTGGAGCTCCGCCCAGGCCCCGTCGTGGCTGCGCAGGGCCCCCAGACTTTCCACGCCGGCCTCGAGCGCCGCCCTCCCTTCGCCGAGACGGTCGAGGTGAGCGTCCCATGTCCCGGCGGCGGCTTCCATCGCCTTCCAGCGTTCCTCCGCCTTCTCCGCGCGTTCCGCCCAGCCGGCGTAGTCCGCGCGCCTGGTGGGCGGCTCGAGCCGGTGCACCGGGACCCCGGCCATGCCGGCCTCCATCGCCTCCCGCTCCGCCAGCAGTTCGGCCGCCTCGGCGCGAAGCGCCCCGACCGCCGCGCGACGGGTGTCGCACGCCTTCGCTTCGGCGATGACTTCCCCGGCCGCCTCCCTGGCGTGCGCCGGCAGGTTCGCCATACCGGCCAGCTTGCGGGGGCTGTCGAGGAGCGCATCGTGGCCCTCGGCGTAAAACGCGATCGTGCCCGCCGCCTTCGCCGATGCGGCGACCTCGTCCCCGAGCGTCTCGAGGGCATGATGCGCGTCGTCGAGCGCGTGCTGCGCGGGGAGCCGCGCCAGGGCGTTTCTAATCTCGTCGCCGGCATCGCCCGCCCGCGCGCCGAGGTCGGAAAACAGCGCCTCGCCGTTCTCCGCGAGCCGCGCCGAGCGCGCGCGCCAGTCCGCGTAGTCCGCCAGCCCGGCCACCGCGTGCCCGGCCTCCTCGGCCTCCTCCTCCAGGCCGTGCCGCGTCTTGGCATGCGTCTCCAGCAGCGCCGCGAACTCCCGCGCCGCCGTGTCGCCGTCCCGGCACCCGAGGTCGTAGGCAAGAAGCCCGTCGAGGGTTTCCCGCACCGCGGCCGCCAGGTCGGGCCGCTCCGAGAGTTTCCGCGCGCGCTCGACCAGCGAGCCGTAGCCCTCGGCGAGGAACGCCACCGTGCACTCGCGGCGCGCCTCGGCGATCTCCGGCAGATCGCGCCTTCCGGCCAGTTGGTGAATTATCCGCCGAGGGTGGCGTCGCGTACCCCTCGGACCGATCGCCAATGTCCGAGACGCAGGACGGCACCCGGAGTCGGACGAAGATCATCCGTCGGCCCAGGGGAGTGCCTTTCGAGGTAATGCGCACGAAGTCGGCCCGGGAGGTTTGCGCCGCCGCCCCCGAGGCACGGCAGGACGCGAATGAAGCGCGTCGCGGAGCGAGAAAAATTGACAATCCGGTGAGGCGGCGGAATATGCGTCCGGAGAAACGATCGAAAGCGAGGCATGTCGGACGTTTCGGCCTATGCTTCCTCCGACGGGGAGTCGCGCGCCGCGCGCGCCTATGGACTCTATGCCAGCACGGAAATGACGTGGACCCTGATCGCCGAGGTGGTGGGATACGCAAACGGCGCGAGTGCAAGCATTTCGGCACGCAATCATGCGAGGAACAACGGTCTCAAATGGCCGCTTCGCCAGCCCGGCCACGCGCGTACCGGGAAGGGCAAGCTGTCGACGGACGAGATCGTGGCGCGGGTGCGGGCCGGCGAGTCCCTGCGGGCGGTGGCGAAGGCAGCCGGGCTGTCCCACCAGCGGGTCGGCCAGATTTGGAAAAAGGTCACCGGAGAGCCGCTCCGCTACCGTAATCGCCAGGTCCGGCGATGCTTCTATTGCGGCCGGGAGTATCTCACGACGAAGAGCGATTCCCGCCGGACTTGCGGCGATCCCGAATGCGCCTCGGCGGCGATCTCGGACGGGGTGATGGCGACCGAGCGGTCGCTCGAGGCCAAGCGGAAGCAGGCTGAAGCCTATGGCGCCTACGCCACCGGCAAATACAGGTGGCGCGAGGTCATGGAGATCGTCGGCGCCAAGTACGAGGCGGACGCGCGGCAGCTTGCCCGCGTCCATGCCGCGCGAAACGGGCTGCCGTGGCCGTTGCCGCGGCGGGGATGACGCGGGGCGTGCCGCCGTTTCCCAGCCTCGAAACGCTCGTTTCGAGAACCGGCCCGGAGGGACGGCGGCTTGGTTTGCCGGGACGGCCCCGCTTTGCGGCGGCCGAGTAGGAGGGGTCGTTACCGCGATGCCGATATCGGCATCGTGGCAATCCGGAGTTCGGGATTTCGCTGCGCCGCGGGATCGGCGCAGGCCATGACGGCTTTGTATGGACGCCTCCCGGAACGCAAGGACCGATCGCGGTGTGACGGGCAGACAGATTGCAGCTTTGTATCCGGCCTGTTGATGCGGGACTTGATGCCCGCTCGCCCTGACGGAATCTGCCGATCCACGCCTCATTTCCATCGTGGGCTTTGTGCCCGTTCCGTCGTGCAGGCTTGGCGGCTCGCGGTCTGACCTGTTCGCCATCACTCCCTGGCGTGCCTTGCGCAACCTTTCGGCGGCCACCTCCTCTGGCGGTTCGCTATCCCGTCGTCAGCCGCGCCTAGGCCGGCTGGCTGACGAAGTTCGCCTGGTACGCCCGGTCATGGGCCAGCAAGGCCCGGATCGTGCGCGCCGTCTTGTTGGCCAGCGCGACCGTGACCACGTTGGACGGTCGCCGCTGGGCCAGTCGCACGGCCCATTCGGGCGGCGCCTTGGCATTTGTGAGCACGCTCCGCGCGCCGTGGATCTGCAGGGTTCGGAGATGCCTGTCGGGAGCGCGCGGCCGCGGTCACAAGGATGTCGGCGCTCGCGGGTGCCGAGCGACAGGAACGGCTCAGTCATGGGCCGTTTCCCCGGCGGAGCCGGCGAACGCTTTCGCCATCCAGGCGGGCATCTCGGCGGAGCGCAGCTTCTTGGACTCGGGCGGTCCGTGCGCGGCCTCGATCATGGCAACGGTCTCAGGCGTCACATTGTCCTTGCCGAGATACCAGAGCGCGGAGATGGCGGTGCCGGTGGGTCGCTGTCAATTGGGACCGAAAAGTTCCCACTTCGGGCGTGGGGTCGTTCCCCCAGGCTCGGTGCCGGGGTGTTGGACTCGGTGGAGCTGTGGGTAACTGGCCCGCCGCAGCGACCGGCGACAAGTCTGGCGGCGGCGGGCCAGTTATCCATAGCGGGCCGGCGGCACCGAAGCCGTTCTTGTCATCGCGGGCGATCATGATCCGTCCTTCTTGCGGCGCCGATCCGAGCCGGTCTGCAGCAGGTTCTGGTGATCGCGCATCCTGTAGGAGTTCCCCCGGATGTTGACGATGTGGCAGTGGTGGACCAGCCGGTCGATGAGAGCTGCCGCCATCACCTCGTCGCCGAGCACGCCGCCCCATTCCTCGAAGCCCTTGTTCGACGTCAGCACGATCGAGACCCTCTCGTGCCGGGCGTTGATGAGCTGGAAGAACAGCACGGCGCCGTCCTGGTTGACCGGCAGGTAGCCGATCTCGTCGACCACCAGCAGCGCCGGGTGGGTGAGCACGCGCAGCCGGTGGGACAGGTTGCCGGCGGTCTTGGCCTCGGTGAGGGAGTCGATCAGCCCCGCGAGCGTGCCGTAGTAGACGCGCCGCCCGGCCTCGGCCGCGGTGACCGCGAGGCTTATGGCCAGATGGGTCTTCCCGACCCCGGGCGGGCCGAGCAGGATCACGTTCTCGCGTCGATCGACGAAGCCGAGCTCGTGCAGGCTCTCGATCTGCTCGCGCTTGATGCTGGGCTGGAAGGCGAAGTCGAACTGATCGAGCGTCTTGACCGCGGGCAGCCTGGAGGAACGCATGGCGGCCTTGAGCCGACGGTTGTTGCGCAACGCGATCTGGGCGCCGAGCAGCTGCTCGATGGCCTCGGCCGCCGAGATCGCGCCGCCGTCGACCTCGGAGAGGATGCCGTCGACGGCCTCGAGCGCGCCAGGCATCTTCAGGTCGGCCAGCATCGCACGCAGCCGGTCGCGCCGGCTCGGCGCCGGAGGCTTCATTGCAGCGCCTCCGCGTAGACGCTGAGCGGCCGCCGCTCGACCTCGACGGTCACCGGGACGTGCCGCCGTGCGGGCTCCGGAGCCTGCCCGAGGCCGAGACGGCGGTAGGGGCTGTTGGCCAGGGGCCGCAGCACCGCACGCTCGTCGCGCTCGAAGCGATCGATCGGGCGCTCCCCGGTGGTCCCGTGCCGGCGCACGTTGGCCGTGCCCTCCAGCCAGCCCGCGGCCTGCGCGTTGAGATCGTCGTCGTTCGCGAAGCTGCGCCCGTAGAAGAAGCTCTCGCGGATATAGCGGATCGGGCGCTCGACCTTGCCCTTCGTCTTCGCCCGGTTAGGTCGGCAGGCACGGGGGTCGAACCCCCAATGCCTGGCGAAGCGCAGGAACTCCGCGTTGAGCACCAGGCCGCCCCCGCAAGCGCGATCGTCGGACAGCACGACGGCGCGCATCTGATCGAACAGCAGCTCCTCGGGAACTCCGCCGAACACCTCGAAGGCGCTCTCCAGCGCCTTTATCAGCACCTCCATCGTTTGCCGCGGATAGAAGCTCAGCCACAGCAGACGGGAGTAGCCCAGCACGACCACCAGGGCGTGGCGCCGGCCCCAGGGAAGCGTGAAGGTCCCGAAGTCCACCTGGCCCTGCCGGCCCGGCGGCGTCTCGAAGCGGACCATCGGCTCGACCGGGTCGCGGTGTTGCTGGCCCAAGGCATGAGCGTGAGCCAGATCGCCACGACGACGGGCCGTGAGGAGAGCACCATCCGCTCGCACGTGAAGCACATGTTCGCCAAGCACGGACTGTCGCGCCAGGCGCAGCTGGTGCAGCTGGTGCAGCTTGTGCGGTCCTTGGCAGGCGCTCCTGAGGCTGACGGCTGAAGACGGGTGCGACGGCAACCCCGGCGCTGCCGCCAATTGCCCCGCAGCGAGCGCGGCGCCCGACCGGGGCGATGACGCGCACCGGGTTCGAAGTCGACGTCGATCCGGGAACCCGGGCGGAGCTGTCGACGGCGGATGCCGAAGCTCGGGATTTCCATTTGGAGATCGCCCGGTCGAGCGACCCGAGGTCGGGGGTTGGATGCGTGCCGAGGCCGGATATACCGTGAAGGGCTGCGTAAATCATGTTGCTCAAGGCGCGCCGTCGCGGAACCGAAGGCGGACTCAACCGTGACCCGCTATGCCGCGAAAAGGCTCCCCGACGAAGATCCGATGCCCGGAAGGCCCACTCGTCCCCCGGCCTATCTCCGCCAAGTCGGTCGACGGCTTCGCGTCTTGCGTCTCGGATCGGGCAGGTCGGCCGCCGACATGTCCCGCGAGCTCGGCACCACCGATCGCGCGTGGAGCCAATGGGAGAACGGAAAGCGCTTGCTGGACGTCCTCGTCGCGGTCCGCCTCAAGGAGCGCTACGGCGTCACCCTCGACTGGCTCTTTGACGGCGATCCGGCAAGACCGCCGCTCGGTCTTGCCGAACGGGTGCGGAGGGGGCGGTCGCCGAACGAGGTCCTGCGGCGCGACAATCGACGGAGACCTCTCACCGGGATTGACGCGTTATGGCAGCGTCGGCGCAGTGCCGGCGGGGCGGACGACGGCGTCGAGAACGGCGCGTAACACCCGTACGTCCTCGGCGGGATGCGCCGCGATCTACAAACGGCGCGGCGGTATTGGCGGAAGCCCTGCCCATGACGACCTCGCGGACGACCCCAAATGCTGGCCCCGGCGGGACGACGAACTCGCCGGCGACGGCGGTGGTCTGGAGGAACAAGGTCTTCCGATCCATTGGGCGGCTGCAGACCGAAGAACCCCCGACGCGCCGTGAAACGACCGCGCCGGGGGCCTTCCGACGGGCTGAGGAGAATTGCAGTCCACCGTGACCCGCCGGAAAACGGATCTCCGAGCCTCGCGTCGCAGGACACAGAGCCGAGTGTCCGGAACGAGAGCAGGACATCCCGACTTTATATCCGCTCGAGCCGGACGGGCCAATGGCCGAGGATCGTTGCCTCGAGGCAGCCGACATGAGCATCGCCCCCAGCGCGATGGAAGCCGCGCTCCGGCAACTCCCCGAAGACCGAATGCCCCGACAGCGAGCGCAGGGGCCCGACGTGTTTGCCGCAATTCGCGGGAGTGTGGCCGCGAAGGCCGACATTGTCGCACCGAGCCGGCGTCGGCGCTGGAGAGCGCCGCGCCGCGGGTGCTTGCCTATGTCAAGGAGGCCTGTGACGCCACAATCGCGCCGGCAGAACTCTCTCGACAACGACGCACGATAGGATTGGAGCTCGGTCGCGATCAGGGTGCGCAGTAGAGCCATCGACGACGAATCCGAGTACCGATCAACAGGACCGGCCTTTCTCGATCTCCCGCGCTCGAAGCTGCCGGCGTCCAAATTCCGATGCCGCCGCAACGCGAATAAACAGTTCGCATCGAAATTGACTGTGTTTCTATCTATTCGGCAAGCGTTGGTGTAGGTTCAGGCTCGGCGCTTCGCCGCTGCCCGGAGGCGGACGTCGCCACTCCAGCGCTTTCGGCAGGCGAAGGGAGGCCGATCCGGCCCGGGCTCCATAGCGGCGCGGCAAAGGAGAAGCTTTTGAACGGAACCGTTGAACCGGCGAGCGAGCTTGCGGCGCTTCGGGAACGGATTTCCGCGCTCAACGCGGCGATTCTGCGGATCAGCGCGAGCCTCGACATCGCCATCGTGCTGCGCGAGGCGGCCGACGGCGCCCGCGCCCTGACCGGCGCGCGCTACGGCATGATCGCCACCGTCGACGGGACCGGCGAGGCGCGCGACTTCGTCTCCTCCGGCTTCACCGACGAAGAGCACCGCCGGCTCCTCGA
>JAJDVM010000025.1 GCA_022826125.1 Defluviicoccus sp. | reverse complement strand
GGTCAACCGGCTCCAGGACCTGCCGCGCATCGTGCGCCGCGCCGCCAAGGTCGCGATGACCCCGCCGACCGGGCCGGTGTTCATCTCGCTGCCGGGCGACGTTCTCAACGAGCAGGACGCGCTGGAGCTCGGCCAGGCGACCCGGGTCGACACCGCCGGACGTCCGACGGACGAAGCGCTGGAACGCCTCGCCGACCGGCTGCTCGCCGCCAGGCGCCCGGTGTTGCTCGCGGGGCACGAGATCGCGACCTCGGATGCGCTGGAAGAGGCGGCGGCGGTCGCCGAGGCGCTCGGCGCGCCGGTCTATCAGCAGACCGTGTGCGACGGCGCCCATTTCCTGTCGGAGCACCCCGCCTTCATGGGCGGGCTCAGCCGCGAGCAGCGGGACGTCCGCGACACGCTCGCGCCCTACGATTTGATGTTCTGCATGGGCTCGGACGTGCTGCGCATGTCGGTGTTCAGCGAGACCGACCCGCTGCCGGACGGCATGGCGCTGGTCCAAGTCGGCCTCCGCGACTGGGAGATGGGGAAGAACTACCCGGCGGAGATCGCGCTCCGCGCCGACGTGAAGGAAACGCTCGCCGCGCTCGCCGCCGCCATCGGGCGCAAACGGGGCGCCGACGGAGCCGCACGCGCGGAGGCCGCGCTCGCGGCGCTCGGGCCGACCAACTGGACGGCAAAGCGCGAAGCCCTCCGCGCGAAAACGCTGGCGCGCGCCGATACCCGGCCGATCCCGCCGGAACTCGCGATGCTCCGCCTCGTCGACGCACTGCCGGCGGACGCGGTGATCGTCGAGGAGGGAATCCTGAGCGGGCGCTCGATCCCCGCGCTCTACCCCTTCCGCGACTCGAAGGCCCTGTTCGGCCTCGGCAGCGGCGGCATCGGCTTCGCGATGGCGGGCGCGGTGGGGGTGCAGCTCGCACTGAGGGACCGGCCCGCGGTCGCCGTGGTCGGCGACGGCAGCGCGATGTACAGCATCCAGGCGCTGTGGACCGCCGCCAACGCGAACCTCCCGATCACCTACGTCATCGCCAACAATGGCGGCTACCGCATCATCAAGGAGCGGCTGAAGGCGTTCCACGGCGTCGAGGACTACACGGGCATGGAGTTCAGGGACCCGCCGATCGACTTCACAGGCCTCGCCCGCTCGATGGGGGTGGAAGCGCACCGGATCGAGGATGCCGACGACATCGGGCCGGCTATCGCCGAATCGACCCGGCGCCACGGGCCGACGCTGCTGGATGTCGTGGTGGACGACGGTTTCGGGAACGAGGAGCGGTAGAAGCCGACGCGCCGCCTATTGCTTTCCCGGGCGGATCAGCAACCCCCCGTAGAGCAGCAGGAACCCGGCATAGCCGCAGCACCAGAGGACGGCCGAGAGCGTCCAGAGCGGCATCGACCATTCCGGAATGGCGCCGCCCGCGAGCCGCGCCAGCACCGAGGCGACGACCGACAGGTAGACCGCCGCCGTCGCCGGACCCGCCGTCAGCTCCCGGCCGGTATGGCCCAGCGTCGCGCGGGTCATCACGGCAAGCGTCATCACGCCGATCGCGCCGGCCATCCAGACATGCTGGGCGGAAGCCGGCGGGAGCGCGCCGGGCCAGAGGATCGCCGCCCCGAGGGCCAGCATCCCGAGCGGCACGAAGGCGTATCCGAGATGCAGGATCCAGACCAGGGGCTCGCTACCGGTGTGCGAGCCGCGCCAGCGGGCAAGCCGCCCGGCCTTCAGCACGCCCGAGGCGAGCAGGAGGTATCCGGTCTCCGCCTCCTCGGGAAATGCGACCCAGACGGCCAGAGCAAGCAGGGTCAGGAGCAGCGCGAGCTTGTCGAGCCGCCCGAACTCCGCCGGCAGGGTCTCGCTCCCGCGCGCCGCCAGCCAGTTCCGGGTGAAGGCAGGCACGATGCGCCCGCCGATCAGCGAGATCGTCATGACCGCCGCCGCGAGGCCGGTGCGGAGCCCGTAGCCCGACGCCGCGTACGCGCCCTCGGCGGCCTCCCAGTGGAACAACGCGTTGCCCGCGACGAACGCACCGATCAGGACGACCACCGCGAGGTTCCGCCAGTTCCCCGCCACAACGATCTCCCGCAGCACGTAGCCGCCGAGGACGACGAGGCAGGACACGTCGATCGCGGCCACCGCCCACGCGGCGAGGGTTTCCGACACCGCCACCGCGACACGGCCGAAGATCCAGAGCGCGAGCAGACCCAGCAGGGGCCATCCGGCGAGCGGCGCCCTGCCCGTCCAGTTCGGCACGGCGGTCAGCAGAAACCCCGCCAGCACCGCCCCGAGATAGCCGAACAGCGCCTCGTGGGCATGCCACGACACCGGGTCGAACGCGCTCGGCAGCGCGAGGAGCCCCCGCAGCATCGGCACCCAGAGCGCCATGCCGAGCAGCGCCCACAGCGCGGCGGACAGGAAAAAGGGCCGGAACCCCCAGGACAGGAAGCCGGATATCGGTCGTTCCGGGGCCGTCATTCCATTCCGTCTCCGCAGGACAGGTTCTCCGCATGGTATAGCCTCGTCGGCGGTCCGCCGACCGGGCGCTTCCGCCTTGTCCATGCCCCGGAGCGCCCCATAGACTGTCGGCCGAGCCGTCGATCGTGACGGCGGAGGAACCGGGATGACCACGGCGAACGCGCGGACCATGAAGTTCGGCGGCTATCACCGCCGCCGGAGCGTCAGGGAGGATACCGAGCTGACCCATGTCGGGCCGGGCACGCCGGGCGGCGAGTACCTGCGGCGCTTCTGGCACCCGATCGCGCTGTCTTCCGAGCTCGGCGAGCTGCCGCTGGCGATCCGTATCCTGGACGAGGAGCTGGTCCTGTTCCGGGATGGCGGCGGGCGGGTCGGGCTGCTGCATCTCCGCTGCAGCCACCGCAACACGTCGCTCGAATACGGCTTCATTCAGCAGCACGGCATCCGCTGCTGCTATCACGGCTGGCACTACGACGTGGACGGGACGATCCTGGAGACGCCGGGCGAGCCGCCACGCAGCCGGATCAAGGACAAGCTCTGCCACGGCGCCTATCCGACCCGCGAATATGGCGGTCTCGTGTTCGCCTATATGGGCCCGCCGGAGGAGACACCGGAATTTCCGGTCTACGACAGCTGGGTCCATCCTGAGGGCAACCGGCTGGTGCCCTACAAGATCCACAACCCGTGCAACTGGCTGCAATCGCACGAGAACGGGGCCGACCCGATCCACACCTGCTTCCTGCACGCCCGCGGCAACGAGCTGCAGTTCAGCGAGCAGTACACGGCGCTCCCCACCCTCTCGTTCTTCGAGACACCCATCGGCCTGCTCTCCCTCGGGACGCGCCGCTGGGACGACTATCTCTGGGTCCGGGCGAGCGACGTGATCCTGCCCAACGCGGCGCAGTTCGGCCTCGCGGAGGTCGCGTCCGAAGAGAAGTTCGCGCTCTGCGCCTGGGTCTCGCGCTGGATCGTCCCGATCGACAACACCAACGCCTATGCGATCGGCCTCCGCCACTTCAACCCGGTGATCGATCCGCACGGGACCGGCGATGCCGAAGCCATCGGCCTCGGCAAGGTCGACTTCCCGGGTCAGGTCGCCGCGCCCAGCCACGAGGAGGGCCAGCGCAACCCCGGCGACTTCGAGGCGCAGGTGGCCCAGGGCCCGGTCACCGTCCACGCCAACGAGACCCGCGGCGTCACCGACGAAGGCGTCATCATGACGCGCCGCCAGATCCGCAAAGGCATCCGCGCGGTCAAGCGGGGTCAGCCGCTCGACTGGCCCTCGCGGGCGGGCGGCGACCTCCTGCCGACCTACAACATCGAGCTCGTCTCGCGCGTGCCGCGGAAACCCGGGGCGGACGACGACGCGACGGTCAGGCGGTTCGGCAGACGGGTCGCCGAAATCGTTATCGAAAGCGGCGGCCTGCCGCCCGGCGCCCGTCAGGAGACGGCGAAGTCCCGCATCGATGCGATGATCGCCGCCGAGTTCTCCTGATCCGAGACGCGACCGCCGTGACCGAACTCCGCTGCGTGGTCGATGAGCGATTCATCGTCGGAGAATCGCCCCGCTGGCACGAGGACGAGCGGGCGCTCTACTGGGTCGACATCTACCGGCCCTCGATCGAGCGCCTGGAACCGGCCACCGGCGCGCGCCGGACCTGGCCGATGCCCGAACGGATCGGCTGCTTCTCGTTCTGCGAGGACGGCCGTCTGATCGCCGGCATGCAGTCCGGCATCGCGTTCGTGGACCTCGCGACGGGCGCCGTCGACCGTGTCTTCGATCTCGAACCCGACAATTCCGAGGTACGCTTCAACGACGGGCGGGCGGACCGGCAGGGGCGGTTCTGGGTCGGCGGCATGATCGAGACCATGGACCGCGAGACCAACGCGCTCTACCGCTACGACCCCGACGGAACCTGCCGGGCGATGGTGGACGGGCTGATCTGCCCCAACGGCCTCGCCTTCAGCCCGGACGGGAAGACGCTCTATCACTCGGACAGCCGCCGCGACTTCATCTGGGCCTGGGACCTCGATCCCGCGAGCGGCGACATCTCCGACCGCCGGGTGTTCGCGGCCAACGACCCCACCGAAGGCCGGCCCGACGGCGCGGCGGTGGACGCCGAAGGCTATTACTGGATCTGCTGCGTCGGCGCCTGGCGGGTGGCCCGCTACGCGCCCGACGGCAGGATCGACCGCGTCGTCGGCGTACCGGTGCAGCGGCCGACCGCCTGCACCTTCGGCGGTCCCGATCTCGGCACGCTCTATATCACCACCGCCACCTTTCCGCTGCCGGACGAGGCGCTGTGGAAGCAACCGCTCGCCGGGGCGGTGTTCGCCTTGGATGCTGGTGTAACGGGTCTGGCGGAGCCGCGATTCGGGGCTTGATCCCTCAGAGCATCGCCTCGGCGTAGCGTTCGCGCTGCGCGGCGGCGTTGCCGAGCCAAGCGGACAGCGTCATCGCGCGCTTGAGATGGAGCCCGGCATCGTGCTCGTCGGTGAACGCGATGGCGCCGTGCATCTGGATGGCGGACTTGGTGACCCGGAGCGCCGACTCCGATGCGTGCGCCTTGAGCGCCGCCGCCATCGCCGGGGCGATATCCCCTTCCCCGCCGGCGATCCGGAAGAGCAGCGACCTCGTGCCGACGATGCGGGTGAAATCGTCGACCGCGCGGTGCTGGAGCGCCTGGAAGGCGCCGAGCGGGAGGCCGAACTGCTCGCGCGTCCTGAGATAGTCGAGCGTCATCTCGAGCGCCGCGTCCATCGTGCCCAGGAGCTCGGCGGAAACCGCGACGAGCAGCCCGTCCCGGAGCGACGCCGGGCGCCCGAAGCCTCGGTTCTGCCGCGCGACCAGCGGAGCGGCCGCGACAGCGTCGAACTCGACGTCGCCGAAGGACGCGCCGTCCACGGTCCGCCGCGCATCGATTCGGAGCCCCTTCGCGCCGGCCTCGACATGATAGAGCATTTGCCCGTCGGGACCCGATGCCGCGACCAGCATCCCGTCGGCCGCCGCGGCCGCGGGAACGCCGAGGCGAGAACCCTCCAGCACCGCGGCGCCTTCCGGCGCGAGGGTCGCGCGGACTTCGCCGGCACCCGAGACCGCATCGACGGCGGGCATCACGAGGGAATCTCCCGCGACGACTCGGGCAAGCAGCGCGTCGGTCCCCTCGGACGCCGCGAGCGCCGCGGCGGCGATCATCGAGGCTCCGACCGGCTCGAGTGCCAGCGCGCGGCCTGCCTGTTCCAGCAGCAGCGCCGCCTCCGTCATGCCGAGCCCGAGCCCGCCGCGCTCCGTCGGTACGAGGACGCCGAGCCAACCCTCGGCCGCCATTTCGCGCAGCACGTCGCGGTCGAAGCCGTATTCGGAGTCGCGCAGCCGCCGCAGCCGCTCCGCTCCGCCGGCACGTGCGAGGAACCGGCGCGCGCTGTCGCGGAGCATGCGCTGCTCTTCGGAGAGAAGGAGGTCCATCTAGAGGCGGAAAGGATTGGTAGCGGAGGCCGGACTCGAACCAGCGACCCACGGATTATGATTCCGCTGCTCTACCAACTGAGCTACTCCGCCACCGGAAGGGGACGCTTTACGACCGGCCCGGAACGGAGTCAAGGAAGAAGGGCGGTGGGGGGCGGGCCCGCCTTCACGCCGCCGTGCGACGGATCCAACCGCCGCCGAGCACGCGCTCTCCGTCGTAGAGGACGCAGGCCTGGCCCGGGGCGACACCGTGCTCGGGCGCATCGAGCGCAACGGTGGCGGTTCCATCGCGCGCGGCGCGGAGCGTGGCCGGCGCGGGCGGGCGTGTCGAGCGGATCTTTGCCCGCACCGCAACCGGGCGGCGGGGCGTATCCGTTCCCCCGAGCCAGTTCAGGCCGCCGAGCGCGACCTCGCGTCTCGCCAGCGCCGCCCGGGGCCCGACCACGACGCGACGCGCCTCGGGCTCGGTGCGGATCACGTAGAGCGGCTCTCCGGTGCCTCCGACCTTCAACCCGCGGCGCTGTCCGACGGTAAAGGCGATGGTGCCGTCGTGGCTGCCGAGGCGCTTGCCGTCGAGGTCGACGATCTCGCCCGGCTCCGCCGCGCCGGGGCGGAGGCGTTCGACGACGCGCGCGTAACCGCCGTTCGGCACGAAGCAGATGTCCTGGCTGTCCGGCTTGTCGGCCACCGGCAGGTCAAGCCGTTCGGCTTCCTTGCGGACCGCGTCCTTGGTCATCCCGCCGAGCGGGAAGCGGAGATAGTCGAGCTGGTCGCGGGTGGTCGCGAACAGAAAGTAGCTCTGATCGCGGTCGGCATCGACGGCGCGGTGAAGCTCCGGCCCGTTCGGCCCCGGCAAGCGGCGCACGTAATGGCCGGTCGCCAGCGCATCGGCACCGAGGTCGCGCGCGAGACCCATCAGGTCGCGAAACTTGACCGTCCGGTTGCAGGTCACGCAGGGGATGGGAGTCTCGCCGGCGACGTAGGACTCCGCGAAAGGTACGATCACGCTTTCGCGGAACCGCGCGCGGTAGTCGAGCACGTAATGCGGAATACCGACCGCATCGGCGACCCGGCGCGCGTCGTAGATGTCCTGTCCCGCGCAGCACGCCCCCTTTCGCGCCGATGCCGCCCCGTCGTCGTAGAGCTGGAGCGTCACCCCGACCGCGTCGTACCCCGCCTCGGCGACGAGGGCGGCGGTCACGGCGCTGTCGACGCCGCCGGACATGGCGACCACGACGCGGGTGTCCGCGCGCGGCTTGTCGATGTCGAGCGAGATCATGGCGGCGGCTCAGTCGTCCAGGTGGTTGACGGTCTCGGAGGGCAGGTTGAATTCCATCCCGTCGAGCGCTTCGGTGAGCAGGATCTGGCAGCCGAGGCGCGAATTGGGCGTGACGCCCCAGGCCAGGTCCAACATGTCCTCCTCGTCCTCGTCCGAAGGGGGCAGCCGGTCGTAATCGGCATCGCTCAGGATCACGTGGCAGGTCGAGCACGCCATCGAGCCCTCGCAGGCCCCTTCGACCCCGATCCCGTGCTCCCAGGCGATCTCCAGCACCGACCTTCCGGCTTCGGCGTCGATTTCGCGGCGCGCCCCGTCAGCGGATATGAATGCGATGCGGGGCATCGGCAAGCCCCTCAAGCGACGCGCCGGGCGGTGCGCTGTCGCAGGCCCGCCCAAGACGCAACGAACAGGTCGATCTCCTCCGACGTGGTCCGCCAGCCGGGACTGACCCTTAGCGCGCACATCGCCGCGGCCTCGTCCACGCCCATGGCATCGAGGACGTAGGGAAGCTGGACCCGCCCGGAAGAACACGCCGAGCCCGCGCTGACCGCGATACCGTCGAGGTCCATCGCGATCACCTGCGCCGCGCTCTCGCAGCCCGGCATGACGATCATGGAAGTGTTGGGTAGCCGGGGCGCATCGGCGCCGACGATCCATGCCGCGGGGTCGATCGCGCGGATCTCTTCTTCCATCCGGGTACGCAGAGCCGCGAGCTCCGCGAAGTCCTCCAGCCTCGCCGCCACGATTTCGGCCGCGCGTCCGAAACCGGCGATACCGGCGACGTTCTCGGTGCCGGCGCGGCGTCCGCGCTCCTGACCGCCGCCATGGATCAGCCGTCCGGCGGAGTCGGGATCGCGCAGGACCAGCGCGCCCACACCCTGCGGCCCGCCGACCTTGTGGGCGGAAAGGGCATAGCTGTCCGCTCCCAGCGCCGCCGCGTCGACCGGGATCTTGCCGGCCGCCTGGACCGCGTCGCAGTGGACGCGGGCGCCGTGGCGGCGGGCGATCTCCGCGATCTGGGCCACCGGCTGGATGACGCCGGTCTCGTTGTTGGCGAGCATGACCGCGACCAGGGCCGGGGGCGCATCCGCGGCGAGCGCGCGGTCCAGCGCCTCCGGGTCCACCACGCCTCGCGGGGTTACCGGCAGGATTTCTGCCTCTTCGTCGGCCGACAACACGGATTCGTGCTCGATCGCCGAGACCAGCACGCGCTCCGCTCCGGAGCAGCGGACCGCCTGGTTGTTGGCCTCCGTTCCTCCACCGGTGAAGACGATTCCGGCGGGATCGGCCCCGACGAGCCGGGCGACCGCTTCCCGCGCATCCTCGATCCGCGCGCGCGCGGCGCGGCCGGGCGCGTGGATGGACGACGCGTTGGCGCCGGCGCGCAGGGCTTCGTCCGCCGCATCCGCCGCTTCCGGCCAGACCGGCGCGCTCGCGTTGTAGTCGAGATAGACCCTGGCGCTCATGGCTCGACTTCCGTGACCTCGCCGCGTCCGCACCGCCGACAAGCTTGGAGTCCGCCGCCGTCGTTGTGCTATAAACGCCGACGCTCTCGCGGGCCCGGCATCCGCCGCCCGCGCCTGCCAGCCCACCCGCGGCGCCGCAACCCTAGTTGCGCGTGCCTCACTGTCAACCGTCCGGATTTCGGGGCGGCGTCGAGGCAAGGAGGGATTTCCGGCCATGCCCGAGGTCATTTTCAACGGCCCCGAGGGACGGCTCGAAGGCCGCTACCACCACAGCAAGCTCACCAACGCACCGATCGCGATCCTGCTACACCCGCACCCGCAATACGGCGGAACGATGAACAACCGGGTGGTGTTCCAGGCCTACCAGGCGTTCACCAGGCGCGGCTTTTCGGCGCTCAGGTTCAACTTCCGCGGCGTCGGGCGGTCGCGCGGCGTCTACGACGAGGGGCTCGGCGAGCTGAGCGATGCGGCGGCGGCGCTGGACTGGCTGCAGTCCTGCAACCCGGACGCGCCGCAATGCTGGATCGGCGGGTTTTCTTTCGGCGCGTGGATCGGAATGCAGCTGCTGATGCGGCGGCCGGAGATTACCAGCTTCATCTCCATCGCGCCGCCGGCAAGCATGTACGACTTCACCTTCCTCGCCCCCTGCCCGTGCTCCGGGCTGTTCGTGCACGGAGACGCGGACCAGCAGGTGTCGGAGGAATCGGTCGCCCAGCTCGCCGAGCACCTGTCCAACCAGCGCGGCGTTACCATCGACTACCGGGTGATCAAGGGCGCCGACCACTTCTTCAACGAGCATCTCGACGTGCTCACCGGGCACATCGACGACTATCTCGACGAGCATTTCGTGCTCGAGGAGGAGGAAGAATAGTCCTGACCGGATGCCGAGGCGCTCCGGGTCCGGATAAGGTCGGACGCCCTTTACGGCGAGTGCAGCCTGCCGCCAGTCATCGGTGAGGGGACGCCGGTCGTCGTCGGCAGGCTGAGCGGGAAGCCGCGGCGGCTTCGCATGGCAAGGAAGGCGAAGGCCTGCGCCTCCAGCGCGTCGCCCTGCCAGCCGAGCGCTTCGACCGGGTCGCAGGGAACGCCGAGCAGTGCGGCGAGCCTCGCCATCATGAACCGGTTGCGCCGTCCGCCGCCGGTGACGTACCAACGGCGGGGCGGCCGGGGCAGGTGGCCGACGGCGCGGGCGACCGCGGCGGCGGTCACCTCGACCAGCGTCGCCGCGCCGTCCGCGACGGGGAGCCCCGCGACGGAGTCGAGGGAAAAGTCGAGCCGGTCGACCGATTTGGGCGGCGGGCGGTCGAAGAACGACGCGGCGAGGTACGCCGCCACGACATCCTCGGAAACGCGCCCGCCGGCGGCGAGCTCTCCGTCCTCGTCCCAGGGCCGGCCGGTGTGGCGTTCGACCCACTGGTCGAGCAGCGCGTTGCCGGGGCCGGTGTCGAAGGCGATGGGCGGCGCCCCGTCGGCGATCCAGGTGAGGTTCGCCATGCCGCCAAGGTTGAGCACCGCGACAGGGCCCTCCACGCCCGACAGCAGCGCCGCGTGGTAGAGCGGCGCGAGTGGCGCTCCCTGCCCGCCCGCAGCGACGTCGGCGCCGCGGAAATCGTTCACCACGGGCATGCCGAGCGAGCGAGCGAGCACCGCCCCATCGCCGATCTGGACGGTCACGCCGTCGTCCGGGCGATGATCGACGGTATGGCCATGAAACCCCGCCAACTCGGGCGGAGGGCGGCCGGCTGGAAGCCGCGACAGCAGGTCGTGGACCGCATCGGCGTGGCGGCGGGTGATTTCCGCCTCAATGGTCTCATGGCCGGACGGACGGCCGAGCGAAGCGGCAAGGCGGGCGCGGAACGCCGGCGGATAGGGGTAGGTGGCGGACGGCCCGAAGGCCTGGACCGTCTCGCCGTCGGTTTCGATCAGGGCAACGTCGATGCCGTCGAGCGAGGTCCCGCTCATCAGCCCGACGACCCAGGCGGGTCCCTCCCGGCCGGCCATGGCCGCGCCCCGGGGTTTAGCTCTCGGGAACGGTCGAGAGGTAGTGGTCGACGATCTCCGAACCGGTGGCGAGCCAGACGCCGTCGTGGGCACAGATATACTTGAGCCCATCGTCGAGCGCGCCGATCCGGTGCGGCATGCCGATCACGAAGGGGTGGAGGCAGATCGCCATGACCCGGCCGGATTCGGCGCCCTCGCGATAGAGCACGTCGAACTGGCGCTTGATCATGGTCTCGAACTCCTCGGCGGTGCGCCCCATGCGGATCATCGCCGGCAGGTCGTTGATCTCGCCGGAATAGGGTATCGAGCAGATCGGGCGGCCATCGACATCCATCCGATAGGGCTGGTCGTCGTTGATCCAGTCGGCGACATAGTCCGCGCCGTTGTCGATCAGGTAGTCGAGAGTGTGCCAGCTCTCCTGCAGCCCGGATGACAGCCAGCCGCGTGGCCTGGCCCCGGTCGCCTCCTCGATCCGGTCGAAGACGCGCTTCACGGTCTCGCGCTCGGCCTCGGGCTCCATCAGGTGGAGGTAGCGTGAGTTGCTCTCGTTGTGCCCCATGAACTCCCAGCCGAGCGCCCTGGCGTCCTCGACGATCTCGGGATAGTCGTCGCAGACCTCGCTGTTCAGCGCCACGGTCCCGCGCACGCCGTGGCGCTCCATGACCTCCATGATCCTGAACACGCCGACCCGCGCGCCGTAATCTCTCGGCGCCCAGTTGATGATATCGGGCGCCATTCCGGTGCCGGTGGGGACCGGCTCGTCGAGCGGAAAGATCTCGATATTGGGGATCACCCAGACCGCGAGCCGGGCGCCGCCGGGCCAGGAAATCTTCGGCCGGCGGTTGATGGGAACGTAGGGAAAGGGCCCGGTTCGGCTGGGTTGCATCGTCGGTCTCCCGTCGGATTTCGGACGCCCGGATGTTAACCCGACTTCCGCAACTGAGCGGGCATTTCAACTAATTTGACGGGTTTCCGGCCGGAGAAATGGCGGATTTCCGGGCTTTGCGTCTCCGGATCCGCGTGTAGTGCCGACCTACCCCCTTGATCGGGATGCGGGCGC
>JAJDVM010000049.1 GCA_022826125.1 Defluviicoccus sp. | reverse complement strand
CCCGCACGACACGTCGCGCCACGACCTGGTTCCCGCCACGCCGGGTCTTGCCCGGCAGGCGCGGGGTCCCTCCCGCGCCTTGGCGGCCTCCCTGGCCGTCAGTTGTACGCTTCCCCCCCGCGCGCTACCACGAAGATGGCGTACCGGTGCCTATGCGATGCGTCGACCGCCTATGCTGCTGCTTTGCAGCGAGGCACTGGCGCAGCTTCAATTTGCCGCTTTCACACGCCGGGCTCTTCGTCCCGGCAACGTCGCCCGTGGCGACCGGTGTGTGCGGGGCACTCTAACACCGCGTCATCACGCGGGCACCAGCAATCTTCTTAGCAAAGCCCCTGGCGCGACTGGCCGCAAGGCCGCATGAGCGCCCCGTCACTACCGGATTCCCGCGTGGTCCCCTGGGACGCCGCACCGCGAGTGCGACGTTCCGCGACGGGACCGGCCGGCAGTGACGGGGCGTTGCGCCTCGGACCGCCCGCCCGACGAACACCGCCACGGCGTGGATCATTGTCTCGCCGGCGCGGGTCACCTCCATGTCGCGCCGGCCGGGGTTCGCCGCCCGCGCCCGGTCCGCCGAGGCGCGATGCCGACGAACCAGCTCCGCACGTCCTTCGCACCAGTGACATCGCCGCGGCGGGCTCCGTAGCCGCCGCCGGCCGGCCTCCGTCACGGGAACCGATTGCGATGAGCGCCGGGCGTGCGTCCCCCGCCGGCGGGAGGAAGAGGCTGGCCGGAAGCGGGGCGGCGGATAGCGTCCCGGAGGGAGGCGCCGCCGCCGCTCCCCACCGACGCCACCACGGAGCAAACGCCATGGACCCGCAGACCATCGAGAAAGCCATCAAACGATGCATCGACATCAGCGTCCGCCTCGGCGCCCTCGAGGACGAAGTCCCCCCCGCGGCCGGCCGCGTCATCGTCCAGTGCGTGGACGAAGTCGACGAAATGCAGCGATGGCTCGAAGGCCGCGAGTGAAGTCGCGGGCGGCTGGCCCGGAGGCTGTTTCGGCTGCCTTTCACTACCCCTCTCGCGACGAGCACCCTCGACCGCCGGCCGGGCAGTGACAGGCGGCAAGCGCACCGAGCCCCACCCGAGCCCTCGCAGGCGAAGCAACGCGCCGGGTCGCATCGAGGCGAACCCTGAAGCCGAGGCCGTTCGGCATTGCCGAGGTGAGCCTCCAGCCAATCCGGCCATCGCGCGCCTCGCCGCCGGAGAGCCCGAAGCCGGCGTTCGGCGTGCCGGTGAAACGCCCGCCGAAGAGCGCCAGCTCGTACACTCCCCCCGGACGCTGCGCGGCGGTTCGGGAAACCAGGGAGAGATTCGTGAACGGGCTGCAACGCTTCGTCGGCGGGGGCCCGAAAACGCGGCCGGGCGTCGAACGGCAACGGCCGCTTGGTCCGGATCTCGCCGTCACGAAGGATGGCGACGTTATTCCCGCCACCGGGCGATAAGTCCGTCCATCGCGTCGAGAAACAATGAATCGTGGGATTCGCCGACGTGGCGGCTGTTCCACAGTCCAGACGCGCGAACCATGTCCCGATCGCTGAAAGCCCCCAGCCAATCGCCCGACGGCGGGTCGGGGGCTGGTTCGACGGCGTGACTGAGCAACGCGATGGCGTTGCGTTCGACCGTTCCGCGCAGGCTCGAAGATCCTGGCGGGTCGTCTACGCCGAGCCACAGGAACGGCATGCGGCCGATGTACCCGCTGACGCGCCGTTCCAGATCCGCCTCCCCGCGCTTCACGGTCTCGCGGGCCGCGCCGAGTCTGCGGGCCGCGGCACCGATATCCGACCCGACTCCCCAGCTCGGGGGCAGTGCACAATCGCCCCGCCGCCCGAGCGCCGCGCCGACGATCAGCCGGAAAATCGACGTACGATGATTGCCGGCACCAGACCAGGCGCTACCCCGGTGCTGCGAGAGCCGCGCCCACAGCGACGTGCGCGATCCCGGATTCAGCGCATGCGTGCCGATGCGGACAACCCGAAGGCCGTGTCCGGATGCGCTTCGTTCCTCGCCCGCCTCGAAGAAGAAGTACACGCCGCGCCGGGGCCAGCCCATGCGCCCGTCGCACGCCGCGAGCGTTCTGGACCCGCCCGTGCGTACCGCAATGCGCGCGAGCAGCCCATAGAAGCGGAAGGTATCGGCGATACGCCCGCGCACCGGGCCGGTTGCAATCACGACGGAACCTGTCCGGACAGCCATGAAAGCTGGCGACCGATCGGCATGCCCTCCATCGGCACGTGCACGGTGAGCCCGCGCCCGCGCAACTCCGGCTCCAGAAATTCGCGGTATGCTGTCCCGGCGAAGACGCAGACTGAGCTTGCGCCGCCAAGGTGCGGAGCGAGATCCCCGAGCACCCTGCGTGCCCAAGCGCGCCGCAATCGCACTGGCATCGTTTTCAGGGTCTCGTTGTAAGGCTCAATGATCGCCCCCCGGATCGAGCAGGCCGTGCTTCGCGGACAGGATGTACCACCGGCAGTCGAGGGCCTCGATGCAGGCGCGGGCCTTCACGAACCAGGCAGAAACGTAGAGCTCCCTGGCCGTCGCCGCGCCGGGCCGCTTCACGCTGACGCAGGATACCAGGAACAGATCGGCGCTCCGCCATACACGATCGCGGTCCGGAGCGGTGCGATCGACACGCGGTTTCAGGCGCCCCTGAAAAAACTCCGGTCCCTTCCCGCGACGCGGCGCGGCGCCGGGCGTCGCCGTGCCGGACTCGTAGTGGAACGTCGTCGTCGTGCTCTGGTGCGGACCGGCGCGATCCAAGAGGACAATCCCAGCCTCGTGCTGGAACTTCCGGCTCGCAAGGGCGCTGCATACGTTCGGCGTCGCGTTGCGCAACCCCATGCCCCGAACGACATCGCCGGAGCGGATCGAGAGGCGCTTCCCGCCTGAGCGCCGCCACGGCAAGACGTACCGCTCGAGGGCGTATGCCCGGATTTCGTCCGCCTTTGAAGGCACGCCGGAGCCTCCTCTGCCGTCGCTGCAACTCTCGTGAGGCTACGCCTCACGAACCAGAACCTCAATGAATATGGGTGACGGTCAAGAAGCGCTCCCGTTCGCTGCACGCGGCCCGGTCGCGGACGCGCGAGATCTCCACATAGAACGCCTTCGCTGGCGTAGCTCCGCCGAAAATACAGTTGAACGTTTAGCCCAGCAACCGCGCACGCCGGAGGGCGACTTCGGCTATCTCCTGCTTCATGACCTGATCGGAGAAGAAAAACGCCATCCAGTTGACGAACGCGATCCACAAGTCGCTGGCGGAGAAATCGTCTCCGGCAATCATCTCAAGCCAGGAACTCGCGTCTGCTCGGGTCAGCATTGTGTCCTCGGTCGCTTCAAGGAGAGTCTCAGCGAGAGGAATGGCGGCAAGCAAGGACCGAATCACATCCCGAAACTCGTCCTCATTAAGCCCCGGGGGAAGATTGGAATTTGCCAGATCGGCAAGGAGGACCTGATCAGCAGCCCCGACGAAGCCACTCGGTGGCTGTGCGTATAGTCCGTACGCGTGCTCTGGACGGCGACTTCCGGGAAACCAGGGGGCATGCGACCCCACCGCCGGTGCCGTCGCATCCGCAAGGCTGTCTGCTAAGCGTCGAGCCGTCCGCGCCATGCTGATCGTCGCCGCACGCTCAGCTTGAGCAATCGCCTCAAGCGTTGCCGCAATTCCAGGGTCATCGATGGTCGACTCCACGAGGACTTCGATGTTGCTGCCGGCACCGGCTTCTCCGAAGCCGGCAGCGGTGACGTTGGCCGAACCCACGAGACACTGGTCACCAGCGATGTAAAGCTTGGCGTGCAATTGGTCCACGAGAGAGAGACTGAAGTTGCCCCGCGCCTCAAGCAGGTCCAGGATTTCCGGATCCGAGACCCCCGCAGCGATTTCTTTCGGGAGCCAGCGGGAGACGCAACGCAGATGCAGACCGGCGGGGATGACCTCGAGCAGAGACCGCAGCGCATCGACCTTGATGAATGGCGCAATCACGGCAGTCTCGCCATCCGCACTCTCGAAGAGCGCCCGGATTCGAGCGCCCTGAGTATCGCCGTCCACCGCCATGAGCTCCTATACGAGGTCCGTCGGGGGGATCGAATCGTCGTCTTCGTCGAAGAATTCCTCCGCGTACTTGCCCCACTCCATTCGTGCATATTGGACCCGACGCCGAGCCTTGCCCGTCTGCTCGTCTTCATAACGAGCCCACGAGTAAATAAGAATGCGAAAGGCGGCGGCGGTTCGTGCAAGCCGTTCCCGAACCTCGTCCTCAGCCATGTCTTCGACGTCCGGGTGCATGATGTCGTAGAGGTGAGAGTGCACCGGATGTTTCGTATTGAGGGCGACTTGCATCACATTGGGCAGCGGTTCGACGTCGAAGAACGCTGGATTGGACTGCGCTGACTGGATCCAGCGCACGCGGCTCCCCGCCCGGATCGTTTCATCAATTTGCTGCAGCGCATCCGTCCGGTCGAAATGATGCTTTTGAGTGAGAGATTCGACCTGCGCTTCCCGGTGCTCCTCCTCGGATCCGGATTCGCCAGCCTTGTCGGACTCCCCTTCGTGGCCGTCGACCACTCGGCGCTTTATCGCGGCGGTTGCCTTGGCGTCGGCCTTCTGATCTTCGTCGAGAATGTGTCGCTGACCTCGAGTCTGCTTGGCTTGGCGGGATCGGGGCCGCAGTAGCTCAATCGCGTTGGTTATCTGCTTGCGAAGATCGAGAAGGTAGCTTCGGTGATCTCCCTCCTCTTCCATCCGGCGACGTACATCCCCGCTCGTTTCTTCACCGGGAAGAGATTCTCTTTTCCAGTCAAATCGAGCGAGACGCTGGAAGGTCATTGTGCCCTGTTTGTTGTTGGTGACGCCGAACACTTCGTCGAGTGCTGTGGGGAAATCGATTTCCACCGTCCACCAGCGCTCTCTCGGGTCGTCACCGCTGACCCAGGAATCGTCGAGCTGAATCTCTCGGTGCGCCCGAACCAGCGAGACCCCCATGTTCTGATCCGCATGTTTCCCCCATGGAGCGCGTCCCGCGTCCTTGCCGACCCACTCTTCGGGCCATTCAGCCTCCGGGGCTGACGAATCTCGTACGTGTGCGCGTGCATAGCTCGCGCGAACACGAACCTCAAAGTCCTGTCCCTGGTACGTCACGGGTACCAGGAACGGGCTTCCCTCCAACTCCGTGAACATGGGGCCAAGTCCGAAGCTCTCGGGGCAGGACGTGCCTGTCATGAGGTACGCGGGATCGTTTGGTCTCACCTCGACAATGGCGTCTTCCTGAACTTCAGGCACATTCCCATCTTCCCGAATAGGAATCAGGGTAATGGTGCGCCGTGGCCCGATCTCAGCATCTCTCGGATCATCAGGGTGCAGACGCTCTGATCGTTTCGCCAAGAAGCGTCGATATATGCGCCCAATCAGCAACTCCGTGTGCTCGAACGTCGTGGACGCCTGCTTCCACTCGACACGGTCGAGATCGCTCCACACCACGAGGGTCCCGGAGTCGCCGAATACATTGCGGCTCGCCTCACGAAAAATGCTGGGGATCGCCTGCTGGCCCGGCTCCGGGATCTCTCTTGCGCCGCCCTCTACCTCATCAAGGGAAAGGTGCGTATGAAAAGCGTTCGTAGCGCCCGATTGCCACGACCACACGTCCACTCGTCGAGCTTGCGACATCGAGGAATTGGGAAGACCGAGGCCGAACCGGCCGATCCCTCGCCGCTCCCGGCGAGTACCGTGACCATAGCGAAGACTTCCTCGAAGGGTGTCACCATCCATGCCTTCACCGTTGTCGAGAACCGCCAGCTCCTTGAGTGTGTATCTTCCGGTGCGATCGTCCCGACGACTGACCCCGAACACTTCGATAGTCGTCGCGAGACTTTCAATCGAGTTATCGATGAGCTCCGCCAGTGCATGCGTGGTGGACTTGTAGCCGCTGTCACGCATTGCCCTGACCGTCATTTCGGGATCGATGATCGAGAAGCTCGGTTGGGCTTCGGATGTGCTCACTGCCATACGTCCTCCCAGTTCAGAAACGCTGCCGCCACGTCGCCGAAGCCCGGCAGGCTCGGATCGACGACGGTCACGACTTCGCATGTTTCGGTTCCGCCGGCCTTGGGGCCACGAATTGCTCGACCGACCATCTGACTGAACAACACCAGGGACCGCGTGGGACGGGCGATGACGACTGCGCTCGCCTTGGGGGCATCGAACCCTGTCGTCAGTACGCCGTAGTTGACGAGGACCATCGGTACCTCGTCGTCCGACTTGAACGTTCTGATGGCGTGCTCCCTCGCACGCACGGGCGTCAGACCCGTCACCACGTTGCTGCGGACGCCGCGCGCAATGAGGATCGCGCTCAGTGTCCGCGCGTGCTGGACAGTGGCGGCGAAGACGAGCACCCGCCGGTGCCCCGCGTCGACCAACTCCTTGACCGCGCCGAGTACGGCGGTCACGTACTGCTCGCTCATCGACAGGGCGGTGACGATCTCTTCAGGGATGTCCAACCCTCGTGCGATGCGGGCAAGCTCCCTTTCGCCGAACGCGAGGCCTGGCCGGGAAAGGAGTGTCCGGAAGTTCGGCCGGGCGAGAAAGCCGTTGTCGATGAGGTATGCGATGGGATTTTCGCCGGGCACCTCGAGCGTCACCTTGTTTCCGGCGAAGAACTCGGCAAGCTCACCGTCCTTGTCGATATCGGCCCAAGTTCGCCCCGGCGTCGCGGTGAGTCCCAGCAACGCGCACCTGTAGTCCAGCGTGAGCTCCTCGGTGATCCGCCGATAGGTACTGGCGATGCTCTGGTGTGCCTCGTCGAAGACGACCAAGCGAACTCGCCGGGACAGCCGCAGGGCCCAGTCCGGATCGGTGCGCGAAATCACGGCCCAGCCCTTTGCGAGCCCGACGGCGAGAAACCCGTCGGAGAGGCGGGCGAGATCCGGCATCCGGTCGCCCCACATGGTTCCGATTCGGAGCGGCCTTGTGCCCAGGTGCGTCCAGGCTTCCTTGAACGCGACTACCGCTTGCTCCAGCAACTCTCGACCGGAGGCCAGCCAGACCACGACCGAGGGCTCGTGTGCGCGTAACGAATCCGCTACCACGTGCATGGCCGTGCGGGTCTTGCCGACGCCGGTCGGCAGATGAAGTACCGCTCGGCGCTCATCCTCTGCAAGTAGCGGCGCCAGCCTCCGAACGGCGTTCCTCTGATGATCGAACAGACTATAGGCGGGAGTGATGGTGTCCGTTGGCGGCACCGCCGGGGGCACGATCCGCTCTTCGACCAGACCGAAGAAGTCGCGCAGTCGGCGTACCTCCGATTCGGTCCACTCGCTCGCGCCACCGGCGGCAATGGCCCGCCCGACGCGGGCTTCCAATTCGGCTCGTTTCTGTTCGGGGATGAGGTTGAGGACAAGCCGCCGACCTTCGCGCTCTCCGAGCAGGACATCGAAGTCGACAAGAGTCCGGGAGACTCGCCGAAGATCCTCGCCATCGATACGCCCACCGAAGATTGCGTCCAGCACCGACAAGACACCGGGGTCCAGAAACCTTCTGAGCTCTCGGTCCGGGAGCGAATCGAGGAACCGGGCGACCGCAAGGCCCGGTCCGCCGTGCGGCGCCACCGCCATCGCGCTCACAACGCGCACACGGTGCAGGGTACGGTGTCGTCGTCTTCGTCGAGGGCTTCGGCAAGTGCTTCGATCAGGGGGACATTCGATCGAGCCTTGCCGGCACGGGACATCGCCGTCTCGTGCCGTTCGAGAATCTCGTCGCGGCGGGACAGGAGGTCGACAAGAGTCTCACCGCCGGACCAAGTGTACTGGCGGCCGCGCATGGCTGCGCTGCCGAAGTCGGCATCGCCGTCGAAACCGGCGTCCCGCAGCACCTTCTGCTCGATCGAAACTGCCCGCTCGAACAAATCGGGATGGCGCTCGGCAAGACCAATCCACTCGGCCTTGCGTTGATAGAAGCAGAAGTAGCAGCCTGATCGAGTCCTCCATTCGTAATAGGTCGGGAGACCGATGCCTGCGTCTTCGAGAATCCGTGTCACTCCATCGCGGTCGATTCCGCCCTCGATGAAAGGGAATCGGGTCCGGATATTCGGCTTGGTGGAGATGTAGCCCTTTCGATTCGACTCATCCGCGCGGATCGCGACGTATGAGATCGCTGGCGCCTCCCCAACCCAGGCTTCGATCGGCTTGATCTTCATGTTCTTGGTACACCATCGCATTTGCGGGGAGGGCAACGTCCCTCGGAAGACCTCGAACCAGTGGTCGAAGCCGCGATGGGCGTTGAGCCGAATAATCGGCTTGCCGAGGATGACCTCAAGACGGGTCAGATACTCATAGGTTTCTGGAAGCTCAGCGCCGGTGTCGCAGAAGAAATACTCCATGTCGGGCACCTCGTCCCGGAGGTGAACGGCAAGTGCGCTGGAGTCCTTGCCTCCCGAGATGCCGCAGATGTGGCGAACGGTGTCAGCCATGTCGGGCCTTCCTCTCCGGGAGGACGGGATACACTTCGCCGCCGCCGGCGGGCTCCGACAGCATCCGCTCTCCGAGCGCCGCAAGCAGTGCCTTGTGGGCACGATGAGGCGAACCGATGGTCTCTCCCAACTTCGTCAGGACCTCACCGAGAGCTTCATCGACGAGGTAACGCTGGCGTTGGTCGATATCGACCAAGCCGACATGCTCGCTGCCATCCGGTCGAGTGATGGTAACGCGGAGCGCGTCAAAGGGACCACCACCCTCGGCCCGGCGGTCCGCGTGGAGCGCGACAAGGCGCTGAAATGCGGCGATTTGCAGAGGAAGCTCATGACGGAACCGAGACAGGTCGTCGTCGTCCCACTCTTTCGGCGCTTTCCTGGCCACAACGGTGGCGACGGCGTTGATCCAGTCAGCATCCGTATCCACCCCGTCATTGGCCAAAGTCAAGACAAACGCACGTACCGAGGGGTTGAGAACTTCGTTCTCGAGGGCCGCTGCCTGACCGGTGATCGCGAGGCGGCTGTTCTCTGCGCTTGTATCGAGGAGAAGCTCGAAGAGCTCGGTGAGAAGTCGGTCATGACATCCGGTCAGTTCCTCCAATGCGGCGCCGACGCTCTCGGCGTACTCGCCGGCCTTCGCGTATGTTCCCGTGTCGGCGGGCACGGGCCGGAATCCCAAAATGTTCGGGAGCGTATCGAAGAGCAGTTCGTCCGGCTCGACCGCTGCCACGAGCGCATCCCGCACCTTGCCAGTGGTGGCGGCCAAGTTGCGGGTCCGCCGGGTGTAGCTGTCGAGGTTCC
Organism: Defluviicoccus sp.; assembly: GCA_022826125.1. GTDB lineage: Bacteria > Pseudomonadota > Alphaproteobacteria > MPNO01 > MPNO01 > MPNO01. Next base: position 14,161 of record JAJDVM010000049.1, on the reverse strand, counting down.
TGGCCTGAGAGACCAGATGACCAACTACGGACAGGACATTCCCGACCCGGTGGCTCCGGAGCCCCGAAAGCCCCCCGAGGCGCCCGGCCAGCGCGTCGATGATGCGCTGGCGGGCGCCGCTGGTGTTCGCGAAGTGCTTGATGTCGAAGTGTTCGGGGTTGCGGACCATCCGTTCCGACAGCGCGGGTGTCAGCAGCGGTTGGAAGGTGCCGTGCTCGTAGATGGCGATCTCGTCCCTGAAGACGAGCAGCGCGGCGGTCACGAATACCGGGATCACCGCAGCCTTCATCCCGATCGGCGGCAGGAGCAGGACGGCATGGATGTCCTTGAGGTTGACACGGTGCATCTTGGCGCGTTCGCACTCGTCTTCCAGCGCCTTCCAGGCAGGCAACAGCGAGGTGTCGGTTGGCGCGCGGAAAACATGAGGCTCGTTGCTGGGGTCGCGGCCATGGAGTCCCGTCCGTGCCAGGAATGCCCGATACATGGCCACTTCCGGACCGTAGCCCTCGAGCCCGAGGTTCGCCTTGGCACCGCATTCGATCATCGCTTCCAGCAGGAGGCGCCGGGCCTTGGCACCCTGGGAGGTGAGGTCGGTGCGGTTGAGCATTTCGTTGCCGACCGCCGGTGTGGATGGATACGCAAGGTCGGCTGCCTCCGACAACGCGGCGCTGCCTCGCCCTGCCGAAAGCTCCTTCACTCCGGAAGCGTCGATCAGGACCCATCGACACGCGCCGGCACCGAACGTGGCAGTGATGGCGTGTCGAAGTGCGGTCTGTGACTCGGCCAATCGCTCGCCGATCTCGCGCCGAGCCACCCAATCGGACTCGACAGCCGGATCCTCCAACACGAACGCGAGGGCAGCGACTTCTCCGGCAACTCCCTCGAGCGGTGTCAAGTCGCTCGGGACCGCGGCCACGACCGGCTTGGCCGCTGCCGCCGGACCGGCCAATTTCGGGAATCCCCGATCCACGCTGACAACGAGCAACGCTTCGCCGTCGTAGGGAGAGAATGCGCCCAGGGGTTCGACATGTTCGCCGGCGGCGGCGTAGCGCCTGGTGAACACTCGAAGTACATCGTGTTCCGCGCTGTGTCTTGCGGCCACCACCGGCACCGGCTGATCCAGGCTGGACAGAATTTCAGGTAGCGACTGCCGCCTCGTTTTCTGATGGGCAAGCTCCATGAGGCGGCGGATATCGACATCGGTTCCTTGCCAGATCCGGTATTCGTCGGCGAAATTTCGATAGGTGACGACTCCTGCTGCTTCCAGACCGGCCAACGTCTCGGCCGAATCGACTTCGGCGAGTGAGAGCACCTTGGAGGACGCACGAACAGTTCCACCGGCCGACACCAGATTGAGCAGGGCGATGGCCTTTGCCAAACGGGTCTGTCGCGGAGAAAGGCCGTGGAGGTCACGAAGCCGGAGCGCAATCTCGGTCCACCGGCGCAAACGATCCGATGACATTGCCGCCTGTGTCTCGTTGGAGACGAAGTAGTCGTAGACGGCCCCGAGTCCAAGGGACGGAAGCGATCCGCGACTTGGTAGCCTGGTGGTCGCAAGGAAGGACGCAGCGCTTGCCGAGTGCAATCCGGCCAGAAACGAGAAGAGCGTTCGTTCGTGCTGCCCGTAGCGACTGCAGAGCTCCGGCAACAGCATCGCGGCCAGGGGATGCAGGGGATAGCATGAGGCCACGACTTCCGGATCCGCCATTTCAGCGATGCCGAGCGATCGCATCGCCCTGGCATGGGGCTGAGCCCAGCGAGCAATCCGGTTCCGCAAATGCTCATCCCTCACCGCGAAGACGGTTCCAATCAACGCACGGGTCTGGCGGGCCGATTCGACGTAGGCAATGTCTTCGAATCGGCCTTGCACCTTGGCCCATTCACGGCGTCGAGGCCCCCCGGCACCAGCCAGATAGTCCTCGAATGAGAGGTGCTGCAATGTCAGCAGGAAGATGGGCAGGCCCGAGCCCTGTCCCGCCTCGGCAAGCTGCTGCAAGAGATAGGGATCGGCTTCGGTGCTGTCCCCAATCGCTTCGAGGTTCTTGCCGAACTCGTCGATGATCAGAAAGAGCGGCGCATCCTCTGCCAGACACCGCGCGATCTCGACCGTCGCGGACGCAGAGGGCCCGGTCCGGCGGGGATCGTTTGTCGTTGCATCTTCAAGTGCGCGCCGGAGCGTGTGGACCGCCTGGAATGTGCCGGACGAAGGAAGCTCGCCGTATCGGCGGAGGACTGCGGAATGGAGCGCCCGGAGCAACGTGTGTCCAATTGGCTCGCGGCTGGCGGTGATCAGACCGCGATGGAATCCGGAATCCCTCGTGTGATGCCGATCATGGGCCTGTCGAATCGACTCGCCGACCGCCGGTGACGATTCGTCGAGCAGCTTCCAGGCGAGCTTTCGTGTCGGACCGGCCGGACCGAATGCCGCATCGAGCAACAGGGCAAGCGAGGATTTGCCTGAGCCGTAGGGTCCGGTCAGCGACCAGGCGCCCCCGGCCGGACCCAATACGGCTGCGGCAGCAACCCGTTCGACGACATCGAGCGCACGCGCGGTGACGATGTATCCGTCAAGCGGTTCGGGCCTGTCGACGTCCCGTTCCAGGTTCGCCGAACGGGCAAAACGGTCGAGGACCGAGATATGGTCAGCAAGAACGGTCATTCATCGCCCCACCGTCGATACAGCCGATGGCGATCGAGCGTCGTCGTGAGCCGCACGATCCATTCGGATGTCGGAGAGGGAGCACCCATAGTAACGGTCGAGAATCCCGTCCGCGGTCTCGGTCGGATCGCCCGACCACGAGAGATGAACGGCACCCGCACTTGTCGTCAGTGTGAGCGCACCCGCTTCTCCGGCGAGCGGTTCGAGTGCGGCGAGAATCTCGCCTTCGGTCAACTTGAAGACCTTGCCCGGTGCGCCCGGCTCGTGAGCAAGGCGGCCGAGCGCGACCGTGTTCGCTCCAGTTGGCGTACGAGCAATGTAGTCCAGAGCAGCGTAAGCGAGGACCGCAGGCGGCAGGGTGGGCTTCGCCCCCAACGCAAACCGGTACCGATTCGTCCCGATCGAGCGACCAATCAGGTTCAGCTCGCGGAGCGGGCAATCCAGGACGTCTTCGATACCGCTACGCCCCGATCGCTCCGCCGGCGCATAGGTACGCAGCATGGCGCTGACATCCTTCCTGACCGATGATGGATGTGGCGCCTTCCAGTCACCGATGGCCTCGATCTGTGCCGTGATCGCCCCTACGAGATCGTCGTCGTCGAACTCGACCGCATGAAAGCCATTGAACGCGAGCCACCACACCGGCAACAGCGAAGGAGGTGCCAGCAGCAGCCAGTGCAGGAGCCACAGCGTCCCCGGATCCTCCATGTACCGGTCCCACCCCGATTCACCAAATAGAGCATGGCCCCAACGGGTGGGAGCCAGGCCGGGAGTCCGACGGTTGGACGATCGTTGGTCCACTGCGATTAGCTTGGCCGCAAGCCCCCAGAATCGAATTGCCCGGACCATATTCTTGCCCACTCCGATTCGCACCGCTGCATCCTCTCGGCTGAATACATGAGGGTCTGCAGCTACGAAGCTGTAGGCTTTCCTGAACCACCCATAGCGCGGATGGAACGTCTCATGCCGAGCGAACGTCGGCTTGGCTGCATCGACCACCCGCATTACGCACTCCTCCGGGCCATGTACCGAACATGCCCGACGGCGGTGACGGCGCTCTCCACCGCTAGATCGACGTCTTCCCTCGTCGTAAAGCGGCCCAGGCTGAATCTGACTGACTCGAACGCCGCATCACGTGGGATGCCCATGGCCAGGAGAACCTCGGAGGGCTCGATCGAGCCAGAGCCGCACGCACTGCCCGTCGAGACCGCAACAGGATCCATGTTGCTCACGACCGCCTCCGCATCGGCGCCCTCGAACCGGATGTTGGCGGTATTTGAGAGCCGTCGCGCGACGTCTCCGATTTCATGAACGCCGGAGATACGAGACTTCAGCGCAGCGGTCAATCGGTCACGCGCCTCCGCGACTCGCGCCGACTCCGACGTTCGCTCTTGGGTTGCTATCCGTGCGGCGACGCCGAACCCCACGACGCCGGCAACATTCAGTGAGCCCGACCGCAATCCATGTTCATGCCCGCCACCGTGGATGATCGGCTGCAGCCGCCGCAAGCCGCGTCGTGTCCCGACAAGCGCACCGACACCGGTCGGGCCACATATCTTGTGGCTGCTCAGGGATACGAAGTCGGCGCCGATCCGTTCGAGATCGAACGGCAAACGGCCCGCGGACTGCGTGGCATCGCAGTGGAACAGTGCGCCGACAGCGTGAGCCCGCTCGGCGATCTCCTCCATGGGGTTCAGTACTCCTGTCTCGCTGTTCGCCGCCATGACCGACACCAGCAGTACGTCGGTGTCGATCATCGACTCCAATGCATCGAGATCGACGAAGCCGCCCTTGGTCACAGGGATGACATCCAGATCCGTCAATCCGTGCCCGTCGAGCCACCGCGCAGTCTGCCGGACCGATGCATGTTCGACTGCGGAGATCAGTATCCGGGACCGGCCGGCGGGAACGCCTTCCACCGCTCCTCGAAGAGCCAGATTGTTGGCCTCGGTCGCACCGGCCGTGAACACCACGTTCGAAGGGCGACCGCCGACCATGGCTGCGACATGCTGACGGGCTTCGTCGACCGCAGTGTTCTGCTGGCGGCCGAAGCGGTGTATCGAGGATGCGTTCCCGATCCCCTCCATCAGGATCGGCACCATGATTTCGGCCACACGGGGATCGAGCGGCGCCGATCCGTTGTAGTCAAGATAGACGGCTCTCATGATGCCTGTATGCCGCTGGCTCCCGTTGCGCCGAATTCTAATGGTCCAGCGGCGACGCCTTCCCTGTAGTAACCAAGCCAAGTCTAAGCTGCCCGCGTGCCGACTGTCAGCCGCTGGCCGAGCGCACGGAGCGCCGTTTCAATCTGACCGATATGTGAACGGTGATCCGGGTCAACCGGCCTTGGTTGCTGACCACATACGCAAGCGCCTCCTCCATGACTGCGGCGTGCGGCGTACGGGTCCGCTCGGCCGCATAGTCCCGCAAGCTGGACCGATCCCCGCGACCCGGGTGACCGTCTGGAGCGCGGCTCTCCCGCCCACGCGGCGATGGACACGCGAGACCCGGTCATGCGTGCAGCGCGCCCGCGCGCCGTTCGGCGGCGGCCTGTTCCCGGCGCACCTGCGCAAGCTCGTAGCTCGCCTGCAGCCGCATCCAGAAGCTCGCGTTGCTCCAGCCAATCCGCTCCAGCGCCAGTGCCATCGCTGGCGAGATCCCGGCCTTCCCGTTCAACAGCCGGGACAGCGCCTGCCGGGTGCAGCCCGGGCGCGACGCCGCCTCCGTCACCGACAGCTCGGCAGCCTCCAGATTGTCGCGCAGTATCTCGCCCGGATGACATGGATTCAGCATCGCCATGATCGCGGTTCCTCTTCGTTCAATGGTAGTCCACAAAGTCCACGTCCACGGCCTCGTTGTCCTCGAACCGAAAGACCACGCACCAGTTCCCCGACACGCGGATGCTCCACAGGCCGGCCATGTCGCCCTTCAGCCGATGCAGACGGTAACCGGGTTGGACGGATTTCCACGCATTTCGCGCGGTGACCGCCTCCGTTCGTTCGGATCAGCACGGCCTGACGGAACGGTTACCTCGACCGGAACCCGTTGTCCTGACGCCGCGATCCCTGCGTGGCGTAGCGCCTGCGTCATCACACGTGCCGCGTTCTTAGCAATCCCCTTGCCGCCACTGGCCCGGAGGCCGCTTTTGCCGCCTGTCACTACCTTGCCCGCTCGCCCCAATCCGCCCCCCGCCGCCGGCCGGGCAGTGACAGGCGCCAGACGCACCGAGCCGCCCCCGAGCCCTCGCCGACGCGACGCCGCGGGCAGCGCATCGTGTGGGCCGCAGACTTCGCACGCGACCCGCGCCGAGAGCCAGCAAGCACTCCCACCCGTGCCGGTGCCGGCGACGCCCTTCGCCATCGCACCGTTGCGCACCGCGCGGGGTCTCGCCCCGCGCCGACACCGCACCATGCACCCGCGCCGGGCAAAGTGCGCGCACCGCCGCTCCCCGCCTCCGGGGCCGCGACGCGCACAGCCCCGTGCACTGTGCGCAGCCCGTCGCCCTCAATCGCTGCCCCGGCTCCCGCCTCACCGCCGTCGTCGCGGTCTTCGCCGGCCGTGGTGTTGGCCGGAAGGAGGGCGAGAGGTTAGAGGCCCAGGTCGAAGTCGGGCGTCTTCCGCTTCGGCTCGGCAGCCCTCTCGAGTTCGGACTCGTGTGCGGGCTTGTGCGGCTGCTCGCCGCCGCGGTCGAGTCCGTGGTCTCTCGAACCGGATTCCTGTCCGGCGATTCGACCGGCGCGCCCCGCGGGAGAGGATGGCTTGACGAGAGTAGGCCAATGGCCTACGGTGTGGAGATGGAGTTCGAATGGGACGAAGCCAAGAACAGTGCCTGTTTCGAGCGTCGCGGGTTCGACTTCGCCTACGTCGTCCGCGCCTTCCTCGATCCGCACCGGATCGTCGCGCAGGATCGCCGGCGGGACTACGGCGAGGACCGCTACCGGCTGCTCGGCACCGTCGACGGGCGGGCCTATATCGTCGTCTACACGACGCGCGGTTCGGCCATTCGCATCATTTCGGCCCGCAAGGCCAACCCGAAGGAGATCGCGGACTATGAGCACAACGCGCGTCAGGATTGACCCCAACGATCCGTCCACCCTGCCCGAGGGGCGGGTCGACCCCGCGAGGGTGGACGCCACCACCGAGGCGGAGATCGCCCTGCAGGAACGCGAGGACGAGGAAGAGGCCATGCAGGACATGGCGCGATACGCGCGCCGGGTGCGGCGGCGGCTCGGTCTGTCGCAGACCGAACTGGCGCGGCGCATCGACGTGCCGCACGAGACGATCCGCAACTGGGAACAGGGCAAGCGCTGCCCGACCGGCGCGGCGCGCGCCCTGCTGCGGGTACTCGACAGGGCTCCCGAGACCGCGCTACGCGTGCTGACCTGAGAGGTGGCGGGGCATTGGGACCGGCAAGACAATCTTCTTATCACGCCTGATCCCGCATGCCGTGCCAGGGAGTGTCCATGAGTGCCAAGCAGTTGATTCCAGGCAGAAAATCCCGTTGCCCGGGCGTTTGACGATGCCCGTTCGCATGTTCAAATCGGCCTTCCAGGGTCACGGATTCCGGGAAGGCGGAGGCGATGCGGCGAGACGGGAACGGACGCGAACGCGGGCCATCGCACGACGCGGGCGCGAACGACAACGCCGGGCCGAAGGCGCGGACCGAGGACGCGGTGAGGCGCCTCGCCCGGCTGCTCGGCCGGCAGATCGCGCGCGAGCAGTTCGACGCAACCCGCGCCGCCAACGACCACGCGCCGGAAACGGAGGCGCACGACCGATAGGAGACCCGAAACCATGACCCTTCGCGCCGCACTCTACGCCCGCTATTCCTCCGACCAGCAGCGGGCGGCTTCCATCGAGGACCAGTTCCGTATCTGCCGCGAGCACGCCGAGCGCGAGGGCTGGAAGCTCGCCGGCACCTACCGCGACGCGGCGGTCTCGGGCGCGAGCGTGATCCTGCGCCCCGGCGTCCAGGCGCTGCTCGACGACGCCCGGCGGGGACGGTTCGAGATCGTGGTCGCCGAAGCCCTCGACCGGGTGAGCCGCGACCAGGCCGACGTGGCGGTGCTCTACAAGCACCTGCGGTTCGCGGGGGTGATGATCGTCACGCTATCGGAAGGCGAGATCAACGAGCTGCACGTCGGGCTCAAGGGGACCATGAACGCGCTGTTCCTCAAGGACCTCGCGGCGAAGACGCACCGGGGCTTGCGGGGCCGCATCGAGAACGGCAAGTCGGGTGGCGGGCGCAGCTACGGCTACGACGTGGTGAAGCTCCACGACGCCGCCGGCGAGCCCATCCGGGGCGAGCGCAGGATCAACGAGACGGAAGCGGCGATCGTCCGGCGCATCTTCCGCGAGTTCGCGGCCGGCACCAGCCCGCGCGCGATTGCGCGGCGGCTCAACGAGGAGGGCATCCCCGGCGCCAAGGGCAAGCTCTGGAGCGACTCCGTCCTTCGCGGTCACGCCAAGCGCGGCACGGGGCTACTCAACAACGAACTCTATATCGGCCGGCTGATCTGGAACCGCCAACGCTTCATGAAGAACCCCGAGACCGGCAAGCGGGTGCCGCGCATCAACCCACCCGAGGACTGGATCGTGACCGAGGTTCCGGAGCTGCGCATCTTGGACGACGAACTGTGGCAGGCCGCGAAGGCCCGGCAGGGGGAAATCGCGGAGATATACGCCACGACTATCGCCGCTACGCAGCAGGCCCATGCCAACCGGCTGAACAACACCCACCGCCCCCGGCATCTGCTCTCGGGGCTGCTCGAATGCGGCGTGTGCGGCGGACCCTACGCGATGCGCGGCCAGGACCGCTACGGGTGCTCCAGACACGTCATGACGGGCTCGTGCTCCAACGGCAAGGGCATCGGCCGCGCCGTCATCGAGGAGCGCGTGCTGGCGGGGCTGAAGGACAAGCTGATGGCGCCCGAGGCCGCCGCCGAGGCGATGAAGGCGTATGTCGAGGAGACCAACCGGCTCAACCGCGAGCGCCGCGCGTCCGGCGCGGCGGACCGCAAGGAGCTTGCCGACATCGAGAAGAAGATCAGGGCCATGGTCGCGGTGATCGAGGACGGCGGCTACGCGCGGGGCATGATGGACAGGATGCGCGAGCTGGAAGCCCGCCAGGATGAGCTCGCCGAACGCCTCGCCGCCGTCCCGGCCGGTATCCCGGACATCCACCCCAACATCACCATCGTCTACCGGCGAAAGGTCGAACGGCTCGCCGAGGCCCTGGCGGACCCCCGCGACCGCGACGAGGCGGCGTCCGCCATCCGGGGGCTGATTGAGCGCATCGTGCTCACCCCCGGCGAGAAGCGCGGCGAGATGCACGCCGCACTCCATGGCGACCTCGGAACCATCCTCGAATGGGCCGGCGCCAAAGGGGGGAGGAAGGTGACCGACATCCCGCGCGGCGGAATGTCGGTCTCAGTGGTAGCGGGGGCCCGCTACGAGGCCCTGACGGGCTGGAAGGCGCCGGCGGCGGGCGGCCCCCGGCGGCGGTCGCTGTCGCCGGCGAAGCGCCGCATCGACAAGGCGGCGCGGGTGACGATCGCGCGGGAGCTCGGGCATGGGCGCGTGGAAGTGGTGAGCCAGTATTGTGGCTCGTGAACGGTTCTGCGCGCCAAGGATAGCGAACACCCGCGCCAGAACCGAGGCACGAGGCGGATCACGAAGTCGTGGCAGGGGTGAAGTCGCCTGGGCGAGCCCGTGAGCCGGAAGTGGAGCAGGATTGCGTGACGCACGGTATCGAAGGTGGGCTCGCCCTATAATGGCGGTTCTGCGGGATAAGGCAGGCACGATGGCCGGAGGAGGCAAGGCTTCCCTCGCGCGGTGTGCGACATGAACGTATCGTTACCGAATGGACGTCGGATCCTCGCTGCCGCATCTGGTACCGGGGTGGCGCCGGTCGCAGGCAAGGCTCGCCCGCAGGCGGTGTTTACGCGAGCATCCGGCCCACCACGGAGACCGCCCTCGAGGGTCGACTTGGACCGAGAGCGCCGGGCGATCCGTCGAGAAGGTACGCCGGGGTCGGGCGGAGCTGTCCGAGCCCGCCCGAATCGCCGGCTCGTCGAGGTCGCTACACTAGACATCGACCACAATTCGTCCACTGGACGCGATGTTCCCCCCGGAGCGTGAGCATGGCCGTTGATTATTCGATGAGGATTTCGCGGCTGACCGTCGACAAGCTGGGCGTCAAGCTGTACGACAAGGTGTCCGCCGTCATCGCCGAGCTCATCGCGAACGCCTACGACGCCGATGCCACCCACGTGACGATTCGGGCGCCGATGGGGCAATTCCTGGCGACCCGGGCCGGAGGCGTCTTGGCGGACAAGGGTTTCGACATCCAAGTCGTCGACGACGGGATCGGCATGACGCCTCGGCAGGTCCAGGACTTCTTCCTCGTCGTCGGAGCCGAGCGACGCAACGACGCCAAGCGAGGCGGCCTCTCCCCCCGCTTCAAGCGCAGGGTCATGGGCCGCAAGGGCGTCGGAAAGCTGGCGCCGTTCGGGATCTGCAAGACCATCGAGGTGATCAGCGCCGGCGGAGATTTCGTCAACGGCGGTGACGCCGAGTCCGACGCCACGGGCTACCTTACCTCCCACATCATTCTCGGCTACGACGGCATCATGGCGCTCGACGACGAGCCCGACGAACGCTACAAGCCGGCTGTCGGCGACCGCGACGAGTCGTACTCCACGGCGTCGGGGACTCGGATCATCCTGAAGGACTTCAACTTCCGGAAGGTCCCCGACACCGACCTCCTCGGCCGTCAGCTCGCCCAGCGCTTCGGCATCGGATCGGAGAGCTGGCAGATACAGCTTGTGGACAACACGCAATCCGCTGCGTCTGCGGTGACGGTCGGCGCGTTCGATGTCGAGACGATGCCGAACACGAGACTCACGTTTCGCCAAGACGGCACCGTGCTCGGTCCCGGCGGCTACCCAGACTCGGGGCTCGCCGCCGGCTTCCGCCACGATGGTGCGTTTCGTTCGGTCACTGGCTGGATGGCGTACTCGAAGGCTCCCTACAAGGACGAGCTCATGGCCGGGGTCAGAATCTACTGCCGAGGCAAGATCGCCGCCCAGACGTCCATCTTCAATCAAAGGGCCGGCTTCACCGGAGAGCACAACATCCGCTCGTATCTCGTGGGCGAGCTCCATGCCGACTGGCTCGACGAGGACGAAGATCTCATCCAGACCGATCGACGAGACATCCTCTGGTCGGACGAGCTCGCCACCGCCTTCCAGGCTTGGGGCCAAGGAGTCGTCAAGCGGATCGGCACCCTGTCGCGGGACCCCATGCGGAAGGCGACGTTGGAGCTGTTCCTCGAAGCGGGCGACGTCGACGCCCGCATCCTGGGCGCCTATCCGAACGAAGAGCAACGAGGCATCCGCGACAGCGCCAAAGATATCGCCCGATCCTTCGGACGTACGATCAGCCGGGGAGAGGTCGAAGACGCCGATGTCGTGGGCGATCTGGTCGATCTGAGCATCACCCTCGCTCCCCACGTCACGCTCAACTCCATGATGAAGGAAGCGGTCGCCGATGCAGACACGCCGCTTTCCGTTCTGACCTCGTTCCTGCGCACGGCGCGACTGGCCGAGCTGTCCTCGTTCGGCAGAATCGCGGAAGACCGTCTCAAGGTCATCGATCGTCTCGAGTTTCTGAAGGATGCCGGCGACACCGACGAGAACGATCTCCAGCGGCTGATCACCGACGCCCCTTGGCTGATCAATCCCGAATGGGCTCCAGTGACCGAAAACCAGACCTTCTCCAGCTTGCGCCGGGAGTTCGAGAAGTACTACCGAGACAAGACCGGCCACACCATTTCGTTGTCCGACTTCCAGGAGTCGGGCAAGCGGCCGGATTTCGTTCTGTCGAGTCAGGAAGGCATCGTGCAGATCATCGAGATCAAGAAGCCGCATCACAGACTGTCGAACCCGGAAATGGACAGGATCGTCACGTACTACGAGAATATGGAGGCGTTCCTCGAAGACCCCGCGCACGCCGGATTCCACAAACACTTTCCCGACTTCCACGTCACGGTCGTCTGCGACCATCTCGGGCTGACGGGCGCCCAGCGAGCCGCCTTCGACGGATATCGCGCCCAGAGCAAGCTGACGCACCTGGATTGGACTGCGTTCCTACTGAAGTCGGAACAGGTGCACCAGGACTTCCTCAGCGAGGCGCGTCGCCAGCGTGCCGACGGACCGGCGGCTCCCGAGGAGCACCGACGCGCATGACTCCGACCGCGATCGACATCTTCGCGGGCGCCGGCGGTCTGACGGTCGGCCTGAAACGTGCGGGCTTCCGCGTCGTCGCTGCGGTGGAGAACGAGGTCCACTCGTTCGCCACGTACAAGGCGAACCATCCCGAGGTGAAGTGCCTGAAACAGGACATCAAGGGCGTCTCCGGCGCCGCCCTGCTGGAACTCGCGGGAACGGATCGGATCGATCTTTTGGCAGGTTGCCCGCCGTGTCAGGGCTTCACCAGCCTGACGGCGAAGTACAAGGACAAGGAAGATTCTCGGAACAAGCTCGTTCTGGAGATGGCCCGCCTGACGGAGGAGATTCGGCCGTGGGCGATCATGATGGAGAACGTCCCGGGTTTGGCGCGGAAAGGGAGAGCTCTCTACCATCGGTTGCGAGCACGACTCGAGGCGCTCGACTACCGACTGACGGATGGAGTCCTTCAGGTCGCCGACTACGGTGTCCCACAGTTTCGACGCCGCTTCGTCCTGCTCGGCGGCCGAGGCTTCGAGATCGCCCTGCCGGACGCGACTCACTCCGGTGCGCCGACCCACGACCTTGCGCCGTGGCGGACGGTACGTGACGCGATCGAGGAAATGCCCGAACCCGTCACTCTGGCGGAAGCCAAGACCAAGGGCCAAGTGGAGCGGTCCGACTGGCACATCGTCCGGAAGCTGTCGCGCGAGAACGTCGAACGAATCAAGGCCGCGAAGGCAGGGCGGACATGGACCCACATTCCCGAGCATCTCCGTCCGACCTGTCACCGCGACGGCTACGTGGGTTTCACCAACGTATACGGTAGGATGGAATGGGATCGTCCGTCACCGACGATCACCGGAGGCTGCACCACCTTCAGCAAAGGGCGCTTCGGCCATCCGAAGGCCGATCGGACGATCTCCGTACGAGAGGCGGCGCTCCTACAGACGTTCCCTCTCGACTACCGGCTCGACACCCCGTACATGGACTACGTCTGCAACATGATCGGCAACGCGCTACCGTGCGACTTCGCCGAAGCCCTGTCGCGACGGTGCGTCGAACGACTTCGGAACCGACCCGCCGAGACGTCACCCGCCGAACCAGAGCAGAAGGCCCACGCGACCGACTCCGTTCGGATTGCCTAGTACCCTCACCGCCCTCACCGCCCTCGCCGGTTCTCGTCGCTTCGCCGGTCAAGACGGCACCGTCAGGCCGTGGAGTCGCCTTGAAGGTCCATATCCGCGACGGTCCAACTGCAACGAATCCGACGGAATCTCCTCCCCTCCTATCTGGAAGCACAGTCCGTCACCACCGATCCGGGTCCAAGCAGGGGCTTGAGAGCTTCGGCGAGATCGACGCTCGATCGTGTCCGGCATTCCCACACGACCACGACTCGCCAGCCGAGCGACTCGAGTGCACGGACGACGGCGGCGTCCCGCGCGACGTTGGCCGCGAACTTCGCTCGCCAGAATTCGCGGCGCGTCTTCGGCGTCGTCGTTCTGCGACACCCGGGATGTCGATGCCAGAAGCAGCCGTGGACGAAGATGACGGTGCGGTGCCTTTTCAACACGAGATCCGGAGAGCCCGGCAGTCGTCGATCGTGAAGGCGGAACCGGTAGCCGGCCCGATGGAGGAAACGACGAACCGCGAGCTCCGGCCTAGTGTCCCGACCGCGGACCTGCTGCATGATTTTGCGACGCAACGGATCGACCCCTGCCTCGACGGCGGGTGGTCGACTGGATGTTCCGCGCCGATCAGGTCGCATTCCACGAGGCCGCGGTGGCGTCAGTCGCGCTCGACAAGCTCGGGCAGGCCGTGCTTGGCGAAGAGGTCGTTGACGGCCTCGCCGAGCAGCGCCTGGAGGGTGGTGTCGCGGTCGGCGGCGAGGCGCCGGAGCTGGCGGCGGACCGCGGGGGCGAAGTAGGCGGTGACGCTCGTTTTTCCTGCGCGCGAGGGCGGGGGCGGTGCGCCGGGCCGGGCCCTCGTGCCGGGCGGAGCGACCGATTGATCCGGCGCGGGCTGGGCGTCGCCGCGCGACGCCTGGTCGAGGATCGCCCGGCGCAGATCAGTCGAACGCGCCATCGGGGGAGTCGGGGCGGGCCGGCATCAAGCCGGCCAGCGAGCCGACGACGGTCCACAGCGCGGCGATCTCCGCCGCCGCCCGGCCGCGCGGATCGTGCTCGGCGGCGCTTCGCCCGGCGGCGGCCGCGTAGTCGACGGCGGCGCGTAAGCCCAGGCGCGGGGCGGCGACCGGGACGCCGAAGTCGGCGAG
>JAJDVM010000225.1 GCA_022826125.1 Defluviicoccus sp. | reverse complement strand
AGGAACAGGTCGTGGGCGCGCTGCTCGACGTGGCGGATTTCGAGTTGCGAGCGCCACAGCGCGAGCCGGGCCTCTTCCCCGATATCGTCGTTGGCGAGATCGGGCCTGGCCGTCTCTTCCGTTGCCAAGGACTCCCTCCCTGTCAGGTTCAGTATTTGGCGGAGATCGGCAGATCCTCGGCCGGGTAGAGGCTGATCACCTGTGGCCCCTTGTCGGTGACGACGACCTCTTCCTCGATGCGGGCGGCGGAATAGCCGTCCTTCGCCGGGCAATAGGTCTCCAGCGCGAAGACCATGCCTTCCTTGATTTCCTTGGGGTCCTCCATCGAGATCAGCCGGCTGATGATCGGCCGCTCGTGGATCGAGACGCCGAGCCCGTGCCCGAACTGGAGCCCGAACGCTTCCATCTCGCCCGCGAAGCCGAACTCCTCCGCCTCCGGCCAGACGGCGGCGATCTCGTCGGTCGAGACCCCGGGGCGGACCAGCTCGATGGCGGCATCGAGCCATTCGCGGCACTGCTTGTAGGCGTCCTCCTGCACCTCGCTGGCGCGCCCGACGTTGAAGGTGCGGTAGTAGCAGGTGCGGTATCCCATATAGCCGTGCAGGATGTCGAAGAATGCCTGGTCGCCCGGGCGTACCATGCGGTCGGTGAAGTTGTGCGGGTGCGGGCTGCAGCGCTCGCCGGAGATCGCGTTGATGGCTTCCACGTCGTCCGAGCCCATCTCGTAGAGCAGCTTGTTGGCGCGGGCCACGATGTCGTTCTCCCGCACGCCCGGCTTAAGCTCCTCGCCGATCATGTGATAGACGGCATCGACCATGCCGGCGGCCTGGTTGAGCAGCACGATCTCGTCGATGTTCTTGACCTCGCGCGCATCCAGCATCACCTGCTGGCCGTCGCGAACCTCGATGTTGCGCTTCTGCAATTCGAACAGCATCGGCGGTTCGCAGATGTCGACGCCGATCGGCATGTCGCCGACGCCCGCCTCGTCCAGCATCGACTTGATCTGCTCCGCCGCCTTGGTCATCAGCCCGGCATCGGGCGGGACCGTGCCGCGCAGGCCCAGCATGCCGGCGTGGATGTTCTCGTCCCTGAGCCAGGGCGCATGGATCCGGTGGTGCGAGGCGGCCGAGCCGAAATCCCAGACATGCGGCTCCTCGCCCTGCATCAGCAGCGCATAGCGCGACATCTTGTCCCGCGACCACTCGCCGATGGCGGTTCCGGTGAGATAGCGGATGTTGTTGTTGTCGAAGCAGAGCAGCGCGCCCAGCCCGGAGTTCTCCAGCGCCTGCTTGGCGCGCGCAAGGCGGTAGTCGCGCAGCCGGTCGAAGTTGACGCGTTCCTCGGTGTCCACGCCGCTGTGTCCCGGCGCCGGGATCGCCCGGCCCCAATCGTAATGCGGCTCCAGATCGGCCGGGTCGATCTCCGCGGGCCTGGGAGTATCGGATGCCATCGGTCTTCCTCTCGGTCTCGTCGATGCCGGTCTGCGTCGTTAATCGGTGGCAAGCAAGATTTCACATCGCCGCCGCTTCATCAATCCGGGCGCGCTATTCGAGCCCGCTCGCGCGGGCCTGCTCGCGCGCGACGACCGCCCAGTCGCGCTCCCCGTCGCCGCGCGCGATCGCCCCGATCAGCCGGTCGCGCCAGACATTCGCCGAGGGCAGCGGCACCCCCGCCGCTTCCGCCGCCGCAAGCGCGAGGTTCGCGTCCTTGAGGCCCAGCGAGGCGGTCATCCCGACCCGGTCCCAGTCCTCCTTGGCGATGATGTCGCCGTAAACCTTGTAGCCGATGCAGTCGAATATCCCGTCGGTCAGCATGTCGTATAGGGTATCCGGCCGGACGCCGTAACGGCGGACCAGCGAGAACGCTTCCCCCATCACCTCGATCGCGCAGCCCAGCACGAAGTTGTTGGCGAGCTTCATCGAGGCGGCGGCCTCCGGCGCCTCCCCGGCATCGAAGCAGCGCCGGCCCATGGCGGCGAAGAGCGGCCGGCAGGTTTCCACCGCATCGGGCGGCCCGCCGGTGAGGATTCCGAGCTGGCCCGCCGCGGCCGCGTCGGGGCGGCCGAGCACCGGAGCCGCGACATAGATCTGGCCCGCATCCGCGTGCATGGTCGCGGCCCTGCGGCTCATCGCGACGCTGTGGGTGCCCATGCCGAGATGGATCGCCCCCGCCGGCATCGCCGCCACGAGGCCGGCGGGCCCCTCCATGACCTGCGCGAGATCGTCGTCGGCGCCGAGCATTGTGATCGTCACCTCGCGGGCGGCGGCGGCGTCCGCGATGCTGCGCACGATCTCGGCGCCCGCGGGGGCAAGGGCGGCCGCCTTCTCGTATGTCCGGTTGTATCCCGTGACGTCGTGACCCGCCTCAAGCAGGCGTCGCGCCATGTTCTGGCCCATGCGGCCGAGTCCGATGAATCCGACTTTCATGTTTCCTCCTTCCAGGCGGCCGGCCGGCCGCGCAGCACCGCTACGCCCGACACCAGGGCGAAGGCGGCGAAGATGATGAACCCGTGGCCCAACGATCCGGTCAGGGCGGCGATCCCGCCGAAGATCGGCGGTGCGGTGACCACGCCGAAAAAGGTGATGAAAAGCGCTCCGCCGGTCGCCTGGCTGGCCCGGTCGCCCGGCGCGATACGGGCGACCTGGGAAAGAAACACCCCGTTCCAGCCGACGCCGGTCGCGCCCAGCACGATGCAGACGCCGACGACCGCCCAATAGGGCCAGTCGGGCGTGAACCATGCCGCGATGAACCCTGCGACGCCCATGGCGACGCCCAGCGCGCCCAGCACCGGCTGCGGCCGGCCGATCCAGTCCGAGAGTCCGCCCCACACGATACGGCCCACGATCCCGGAAAGCTGGGCGATGGAGAGCGTCAGCCCGGCCTTGACGAACCCCATGCCGAGCCCGGCGACCAGATAGGTCACTAGGAAGACGCTGAAACATTGCTGGATGGCGGCGAAGAAGAACGAGGCGAAACAGAGCCGCCGCAGCACCGGGTGCCCGAGCACCAGGCGGAGCGGGCCGACGACGCTGCCCCGCAACCCCTGCCTCTCCGCCCTGAGCTCGATGTCGAAATGCCGCCGCGTGGGATGGATCGCAAGGATGCAGAAGAGGCACATCGCGGCCACCGCCCATGACGCGCCGCGCCATCCGAACTCGATGACGAAGAGCGGCACCAGGGCGCCCGCGAGCATTCCGCCGAGCGGCACGCCGGTCTGCTTTATCGAGAAGACCAGCGAGGAAAACCGGGCGGGCGTGTGGCGGGCGAGGATATGGGAGCTCCCGGGCGTCGCCGGCCCCAGCCCGACGCCGAGCAGGAAGCCGGCGACCGCAAGCACCGGCCACCACGCCGTCGTGATCAGCGCAAGCGCCGCGATGGAAATCAGCAGCCCCGCCTGGCTCATCCGGATCGGGCCGTAGCGCGGCACGATGCCCCCGCTCAGCAGCGAGGCCGTCATCGCGCCCGAATAAACCAGGGATGCGAAGATTCCGATGTTCGCGGCGTCGAGCCCGATGTCGCCGGCGGCCTCGGGGGCGAAGACCGGCACGGTCAGCGTCGCCATGGTGACCATCGCCTGGACCGCAAGCGTGGCGGCGAGCGCGCGCACGACTTGAACGGCGGCTGGGCTCATGGCGCCAGCTTACCGTCCGGGGGCGTCGCGCTATAGTGATCCCATCCAGAGCGGGGGCGCGAATGGCGGACGCAACGTCCAGCATCCTGATCCGGGACGGCCGGGTCTACGACCACGACGGCGACACCGACCATCCTCCGGTGGCTGACGTGCTGGTCGAGGGCGACCACATCGCGCGCGTCGGTGCCGGGCTCGGACCCGCCGAGCGGACGATCGACGCCTCGGGCAAGCTGGTCATGCCGGGCTTCGTCAACGCGCATTACCACTCCCACGACGTGCTGCTGAAGGGCTGTTTCGAGACCCTGCCGCTGGAACTTTGGCTGCTCCACGCCCTGCCGCCCGCCTACCCGAAGCGGTCGGCCGCCGAGGTGCAGGCGCGGACGCTGCTCGGCGCGGCGGAGTGCCTGCGGTCCGGGATGACGACCGTCCAGGACATGCTGACGCTGTTCCCGTTCGATCCCGAGCATCTCGAGACCGTGGTCTCCGCCTACGAGGAGATCGGCATCCGCTGCACCTTCTCGCTCCAGGTCGGCGACATCCCGGGTATCGAGCGTGTGCCGTTCTGGAAGGAGGTCGTGCCGCAGGAGTACCACCGCCATCTCGGCGCCTCGGTCGAGCCCGGCGGCTTCGATCCGCTCGAGCATGTGCGGGATCGCTATCTCGAATACCGCGACGCGTCTCCGCGCTTTCGCTGGGGACTCGGCCCGACCAGCCCGGAATTCTGCACGCCCGCGCTGCTCGAAGGCCTGGCGGGACTCTCGGCCGAGTTCGGCCTGCCGGTCATCACCCACATCTACGAATCGCGGAGCATGGCGGTCGCCGGCCGGCTGTTCATGCCGGAGCATGACGGCTCGCAGGTGAAATACCTGCGGTCTTGCGGACTGACCGGGGCCAATGTCGGGCTCGCTCACAGCGTCTGGATGCGCCCCGACGAGATCGACATCCTGGCCGAGACCGGAACCAACGTGATCCTCAACCCCGTCGGCAACCTCAAGACCCGGTCCGGCGTGCCGCCGATCCGGGGCTATCTCGATGCCGGCGTGCCGACCGCGATCGGCTGCGACAACTGCTCCTGCGGCGATTCCCAGAACATGTTCCACGCGATGAAGGCGTTCGCCGGGCTTGCCGCGGTGACCAACCCCGAGCCTGGCCCGCCGACCGCCGCGGACACCATCGCCTGCGCGACGCTGGGCGGGGCACGCGCGCTCGGGCTCGCCGGCGAGGTCGGCGCGATCCGTCCCGGCATGAAGGCCGACATTTCGGTGATCGACCTGTCCGCGCCGCAATACGTCCCGCTCAACAGCGCCGCGCGCCAGACCGTCTTCGCCGAGAGCGGGGAGAGCGTCGACACGGTGATCGTCGACGGACAGGTGGTGCTGGAAAACCGTCGCCTGACGGCAATCGACGAGGACGCGCTGCGGGAAGAGGTCGAGGCGGCGATGCCCGGTTTGCGCGCCGATATCGAGGCGGTCGCGGCACGCAACGCGAAGATGCGCGAACCCCTGCTCGAGGCATGGCGGCGCGGCTGGCGGGAGGATGTCGGGATCAATCGATTCATCGACGACGGCGGGCGTTAAGGAGGAATGTGTTGAAAGCGGCGGTCATCGAACGGCAGGGCGCGATCGAGAACATCGTCTACCGCGACTGGCCCGACCCCGAACCGGGGCCGGGCGAGGCGCGGGTGGCGGTGAAGGCCTGCGGGCTCAACCATCTGGACATTTTCGTGCGGCGCGGGATGCCGGGTTTCCCGGTTCCGATGCCGTTCATCTCCGGCGGCGACGTGGCCGGCACGATCGACGCGCTCGGCCCCGGGGTCGAGGGCTGGTCGCCCGGCGAGCGCGTGACCATGAACCCGCAGACCGACGACGGGATGATGGGCGAGGAAATCCCGGGCGGGCTCGCCGATCTCGTCATCGTTCCGGCAAAGAACCTGATCCGCCTGCCCGACAACCTGTCCTTCGAGACCGCCGCTGCGATCCCCATCAACTACGGCACCGCGCATCGCATGCTTTACACGCGCGGCAGGCTCGCGGCGGGCGAGACCATGCTGGTGCTGGGCGCAAGCGGCGGCGTCGGCATGGCCTGCCTCCAGTTCGGCAAGATGACCGGCGCGACAGTGATCGCCGCCGCCGGCTCGGCCGAGAAATGCGAGCGATTGACGGCGCTCGGCGCCGATCACGTCATCGATTACTCGGAGGAGGATTTCTCGCGCGCCGCATGGCTCGCTTCCGGCAAGAAGGGCTGCGACGTGGTGGTCAATTTCACCGGCGGCGATACCTGGGCGCCCTGCCTCCGGACTGCGAAGCGCGGCGGGCGGGTGCTGACCTGCGGCGCCACGGCGGGGCACGATCCGGCCACCGACCTCCGCTATATCTGGGTCCGCGAGCTCGACGTGCTGGGCTCGAACAGCTATTCGCAGGAAGATGTGGAACGTTCGGTCGGGTACGTCGCCGAAGGCCGCCTCGCGCCGGTGGTGAGCCACACTTTCCCGCTCGCCGAGACCGGCGCGGCGGAACGCTTGATGGAAGAGCGCGGCTTCTTCGGGAAGATCGTTATCCTGACCTGATCCGCGGGAACAGCGCGAGCGCGTTGTCGCGCTCGATGCCGCGAAGGACGTCCGGTTCGAGTCCGAGCTCGATCAGGCCTTTGACGGTGGCGGCCATCGTGGCCTCGGGCGCGAAGGGATAGTCGCTTCCGAACAGCACCTTGTCCGGCGTCACCAGCTCCAGGAGGCTGCGGAACGCGAGCCAGTTGGCCGACAGCGCGGTGTCGTAATAGAGCCGTTCCAGCTCCGGCAACACGCCGTTG
>JAJDVM010000110.1 GCA_022826125.1 Defluviicoccus sp. | reverse complement strand
TCGGCTGGCCGAGAGCTTTGGCGCCAAGGGGGTGCGCGCCGCCACGCCGGCGGCGCTCAGGACCGCCATCGAGGAGGGGTTCAAAGAGGACGGCCCGGTGCTGATCGACGTTCCCATCGAAACCGGCAGCGAAGCCTCGCCCTGGCCGTTCGTCCATCCGGAGCGGAACGGTTAGGCAGGGATGAGCCGCACCGACTTCCGACCCTGCGTCCCCTCCCCCGGGCATTCGCGGATTGCCGGCGCCCGATAGATTCACCATCGAAAAGGGGAAACCGTTCGAGCACCGATGGGACGGTGAAGAGACTTCTCTGGTCGCGTTCAGAGAGGCAGTTCGGTCGTCGACTTGATCTCCTCCATGGATAGCAGCGAAGTGATGTTGAAGATCTTCACCTGCGAAATCAGCGACTGATAGAAATCGTCATAGGCCCTGGCGTTCCGCACGCGGACTTTCAGGATGTAGTCGACATCGCCTGCCAGACGATGGGCCTCCATGACCTCCGGGCGCCCTTTCAGCGTCTCCAGGAACCGGTCCTGCCATGTCTTCTCGTGTTCGGAGGTCCGAATGAGCACGAAGAAGCATGCCTCCAGCCCCAGCTTGTCGGGATCGAGCAGAACCGTGTTCTGTCGGATGATCCCCGCATCCCGCAGCTTTCGTATTCTGTGCCACACCGGCGTACGGGAAGCGCCGGCTTTCTCCGCGATGTCATCGAGAGAGCGCGTAGCGTCCTCCTGCATTGCCAGGAGGATTTTCCGATCGACGTCGTCTAGCTGGACAGCCATTTCACCATCTGCCGCTTCGAACTATTTCGTTCTATTACGGGACATAATTGTGCAATTATATCCTTATTTTTTCGGCATACTATCAAATTTTTGGAAAATACGTACTATCCAGCCACATCGAGCGCAATCGGCAGCGGGTGGTCGCCGTGCAGCATTTCCCGATTTTTCTCCGTCTCTCTGGCCGGCGAGTCGTCGTCTCCGGGGCCAAGCAAGCTGCGGCGGCCAAGTTGCGCCTGCTGCTGAAGACCGACGCCGAAATCACTGTATTCGGCTCCGGCCCGGACCCGGAGATCCTGTCGTGGCACGGCGAAGGCGCGTTGCGCCACGAAGAGCGTCGCGTGGACGGTGCCGACCTCGACGGCGCGGCGCTGCTCTACTGCGCGAGCGAAGATCCCGCGGAAGATGCGCGTGTCGCCGCGCTGGCCCGGCGGCGCGCAATCCCCGTCAACATCGTCGACAATCTCGAGGACAGCGACTTCATCACACCTGCCATCGTGGACCGCGATCCGGTCACGGTGGCCATCGGGACCGAAGGCACGGCTCCGGTGCTGGCGCACAACCTCAAGGCGGCATTCGAGGACCAGCTGCCGGACTCTCTCGGGGCGCTGGCCCGGATCGGACAGGCATTTCGGCCACAGGCGAAGCGCCTACAGCCGGACCGCCTGCGTCGCGTTTTCTGGTCCGAATATTTCTCGCGGCGGGGGCCCCTGTGCTTTGCCAGGGGCGGCGAAGAGGGCGCGCGCGATTGCCTCGGCACCCTGCTCGACGAGACCGTGGCGGGAGGCCGCCTCGCGGGCTGGGTCTCTCTTGTCGGCGCCGGGCCGGGAGATCCGGAGCTTCTTACGCTGAAGGCCCGCAAAAATCTGCACGAAGCGGACATCGTGATCCACGACCGGCTTGTTTCTCCGCAGGTCCTGGAGCTGGTGCGGCGTGAGGCGGTTCGGGTCTGTGCCGGCAAGCAGGGCTTCGGCCCCGCATGGCCGCAGGATTCGATCAATGCGCTGATGGTTCGCGAGGCCCGCGCAGGTCGCCATGTCGTGCGTCTCAAGTCCGGCGATCCTTCGGTGTTCGGCAGGCTCGACGAAGAGATCGGTGCGCTTGAGCCCGAGGGCATTCCCTGGGAGGTCGTTCCCGGCATCACGGCCGCCTCCGCTGCCGCGGCGGACATGGGGGTCTCCCTGACCCGCCGCGGGCGGAACTCCGAGCTTCGTATCCTTACCGGGCACGATGTTGACGGGTTCGCGGAGCAGGATTGGGGTGCCCTTGCCCGACCGGGATCGGCTGCCGCGATCTACATGGGCAAGCGCGCGGCGAGCTTCCTCCGTGGGCGTCTGCTGATGCGCGGGGCCGCGCCGTCGACGCCGGTCACGATCGTCGAAAACGCCTCCCGCGCGGACCGGCGTATCGTGCCGACGAGTCTGCTTGATCTGCCCGACGCGCTGGACAAAGGTCAGTTCTCGGGTGCGGTCGTACTCATGCTCGGCATTCCACCCCGCGGAGGCGGTGAGAAGTCGGTGCCGAGCCTCGTGGTGCAGCGGGAGGTCGTCTGATGACGCGCGGTTTTAGGCCCTGCGTTCTGACCGCGAACGACCTCCTCGACGGCGATGCGGTCTACCTGGATCCGGATGGCGCCTGGACCCGGGAGCTCGCCGCCGCTCGTCTCCTGGAGGACGAGGTGGAGGCCGAACGCTGCCTTGCGGTGGCTGAGGCGCGGGGGGACAAAATCGTCGGACCATACCTGGCCGACGCCGCGCCCGACGGACAAGGGGCACCCCGGGCGGCCCACTACCGGGAAGCGATTCGGGCCTCCGGTCCTTCCAACTATCGTCACGGCAAGCAGGCAGGGAGCTGAAGTGTGTACCGGTACAACATCTTCGACCGCGCGTTCGTCCGCAGCCGGGTCGCGCAGTTCCGCCAGCAGGTGGAACGCCGGATCGACGGCTCCCTCACCGAGGAGGAGTTCAAGCCGCTGAGGCTGATGAACGGGCTCTACCTGCAGCTGCACGCCTACATGCTTCGTGTGGCCATCCCCTACGGCACGCTCGACGGTCGCCAGATGAGGCAGCTGGCCCATATCGCGGAACGCTGGGACAAGGGCTACGGACATTTCACGACACGCCAGAACGTCCAGTTCAACTGGCCCAGGCTGAAGGACGTGCCGGACATCCTCGAAGCCCTCGCGGACGTGGAGATGCATGCGATCCAGACATCCGGAAATTGCGTCCGGAATGTCACCGCCGACCATTTCGCCGGCGCCGCCGCCGACGAGGTCGCCGATCCCCGCCCGACCGCCGAACTGCTCCGGCAATGGTCGACGGATCACCCGGAGTTCGCGTTCCTGCCGAGAAAGTTCAAGATCGCGGTGAGCGGCTCGCGGGTCGACCGCGCGGTGACCCGCGCGCACGACATCGGCATCCGCATCGTCCCGAACGCGGCCGGTGAGATCGGATACGAGATCTCCGTGGGCGGGGGGCTCGGGCGCACCCCGGTGATCGGATCGGTCATTCGCGACTTCCTGCCCGAGGCGGACCTGCTCCCCTACGTGGAATCCATCCTGCAGGTGTACAACGCCATCGGGCGCCGGGACAACAAGTTCAAGGCGCGCATCAAGATCGCGGTGCGCGAGCACGGAATCGAGGCCGTTCGGGACCGCGTCGAGGAACGCTTTCGAATTCAGCGGACGGCGTTCCTGGGCGCGGACCGGGAGATCCTCGAGGACATTCGCGCGATGTTCGCGCCGCCGGCATACGTCCAGGCGTCGACCGAACCCTTCGATGCGGCCCTGAAGCGCGATCCGGTGCTCCGGTCGTTCGCGGACACCAATCTGCACCCGCATCGGAACCCCGACTACGCAATCGTCACCATATCGCTCAAGGCCCACGGAGCGACGCCGGGCGATGCCAGCGCAAACCAGATGCGCGTCATCGCCGACATGGCGGAGCGCTACGGGCATGACGAGATCCGCATCAGCCACGAGCAGAACTGCGTTCTGCCCCATGTGCACAGACGCGATGTGCCGGCGGTCCATGCGGCACTGCGGGAGGCGGACCTCGCGACCGCCAATGTCGGGCTGGCATCGGACATCATCGCCTGCCCCGGAATGGATTACTGCAACCTGGCCACCGCCCGCTCGATCCCGATCGCGCAAACCATTGCCACCCGCATGAAAGAACGCGGAGACGAGCGCCTTGTCGGCGATCTCAAGATCAAGATATCCGGCTGCGTCAACGCGTGCGGGCATCACCATGTCGGGCATATCGGCATTCTCGGCCTCGATCGCGCCGGTGTTGAGAATTACCAGATCACCCTCGGCGGCGACGGAACGGAGACCGCCGCGCTCGGCGAACGCACGGGGCGGGGATTCACCGCGGACGACGTCGTTCCCGCCGTGGACAGGCTGATCGATACCTATCTGGAGCTCCGCTCCGATGAGCGCGAAACCTTTCTGGCGACCTATCGACGCATCGGCATGCAGCCCTTCAAGGCGGCGCTCTATCGCGATGCCGTCGCAATCGGAGGGCACTAGCGCATGGCCCGCATTCCAGAAGATCCCCAGGCGTCGGGTGAGGTGCCCTCTCCGGCAACGTCCGCGCGAGCGTGCGTGGCTACCGGCAATCGATACCGAAACCGCACGATCCTCGTCCGGGACGCCGGGTTCCAAGAAGACGACTGGTCAGGCGAATTCATCCGGTGGAACGGAGGGGAGGCCCTTCCCGTGCTTCCGGACCGCGCTGCGCTGGATGTCGAGATCGGCGCCCAGCCGGAGGACATCGCGCGCGCGTTCGAGCGGATTGCTCTCATTCGCATTGCCTTTCCGACCCATATGGACGGCCGCGGATTTTCGCTTGCCCGCCATTTGCGGCTTCTGGGCTATCGCGGCCGGCTTCGCGCGCGTGGCGGCATCATTGCCGATCAATACGCCATGGCCAGGCGGTGCGGCTTCGACGAAGTGGAAATCGAGCCATCTCTCGCCCGGCGCCAATCGGAAGAGCAATGGCTGTTCCGTTCGAACTGGCGCGACTATGACTACCAGGCGCGGCTACGCGAAGGCCCGCGAGGCTACGGCATCCCCGACCGCTCCTGAGCCCTTCTCGTCTGCCCAATCCATCCCTTGTCTCGGAGACAACCGTCTCCGTGGCCCCGCCGGCCGGACGATGGAGATCCCGCGGCACATGCCGGTCCTGCTCGGCCGGCCCTCGACAGCGATGCAGGTGGGGTGTGAATTCCAGGAAGTAAGCTGCAAGTTCCCGGCCGTAAAGAAGAGCCACGGATGGCGGTGCTTACTCTGGATGAGATCGAGGGTCGGCTGAATCGGGCGGTCGGATATACCGCAAGCGAGTTTGACAGGACCCTCGTCTACGCTCCAATGATCGAGATCTGCAACGTTCGGGCGCCACGCCGGATCTGCGATAAGTTGGAAGAAATACACCGAGCCCTGCCCGAGACGCGGGTGATGCCCGAGAGGTAGACATAGCTCGATATCTTGGTTCCGCCGTGGACAACGGCCGTGGTGAAGGTGTTGGAGGCTGGCCGGCTTCCAGCGCCGCGACGACGCCGTTGAGCCGCGGTATTTCGGTCATCCAGGTCTCCCGGGGGCGGTGTCCGTCGAATGCGGCAATCTATCGGCCGAGGGCGTCGCGGTCATCCGGTTCGGCGTCGTCTCGCGGCTACGTGGTG
>JAJDVM010000184.1 GCA_022826125.1 Defluviicoccus sp. | reverse complement strand
ACCTACTACGTCATCCGCGCCGCCCCGCCGGAAAGGCTGTAGTGCTACTTCGCCGCGGGCGCGGCCAACCCCGTGATCAGCGTGTCCAGCTTGCCTTCCATCCGGTTGAGCTTGGCGTCCATCCGGTCGAGTCTTTCGTCCATCCGGTCGAATCTGGCATCCATCCGGTCAAGCCTTTCGTCCACCCGGTCGAATCTGGCATCCATCCGGTCAAGCCTTTCGTCCACCTGGTCGAACCTGACGTCGATCTGCGCGATCAATTCGAGGGTGTTGTCCACCCGGTCGTCGAGCCTCTTGACCTCCGACTCGGTCTTTTCCTCGACACGCCGTATGCCGGACGCCGCGACGGCGGACACCCTTTCCACGTCGGCGGAAACGCTCTCTACCCTGGCGTCGTGCCTGGCATCCTGCGCGCCGAGACCCCAGACACCCATCCCTCCCAGCGCGCCGAGGAGAGCGAGGAGGAAGAGTCCGAAGGTCCAGTATCCGCCATGCCTTTCCAGCCATTCCCGCATAGGTTGAATATGTCGTCTTCGGCATATATCCGTCAAGTAATGTGTCTTGCCCGGGGTGACGGATTTCCCCGCGCGCTACCCTCGCGCGAAATGACCGACGGGGCGCCGCCGGGTACAGTCCCGCCCGCCCATTGCGGGCGATGCGGGAGGGAGCATGACCGACGAAGAGGCTGCCGCGGTATTCCAGCGGCTGCCCGCCCTGGTCAACGGGGACATCCCGCTGGTCAGGCGGGGCAGGCACCTGACGACGACGTTCCTGATCGGCGCCGGCGCCGTCCCGGTGCTGGCGGCGGTGCGCGAGGGCGCGATTGCCGGTGTGACCGTGTCGCCCCCGCCGATGCGCTCCTGGCGGTTCGCGGTGCGCGCGGGCGCCGATGCCTGGCGGCGCTTCTGGCAGGCGGTCCCCGAGCCCGGCTATCACGACCTTCTGGCGATGACCCGCTTCGGCACGGCCCGGATCGAGGGCGATCTTCAACCGCTCATGGCCAACCTCCGCTACGTCAAGGAGGTGCTCGAGGCGCCGCGCCGCGCGGGGCTGGGGGGCGGCGATGCCGGTTGAGTACGAACCGATCGCCGGCCGCTACGCCACGCTGGAGCTCGACGGCCGGCCGTGCCGCCTGTTCTTCGAGGAGGCGGGGCAGGGCATACCGATCCTCTGCCTGCACACCGCCGGCGCCGACAGCCGCCAGTACCGGCACCTGATGCTCGACGACGCGGTGACCGCGCACTACCGGGTGATCG
Organism: Defluviicoccus sp.; assembly: GCA_022826125.1. Classification (GTDB taxonomy): domain Bacteria; phylum Pseudomonadota; class Alphaproteobacteria; order MPNO01; family MPNO01; genus MPNO01. Next base: position 32,969 of record JAJDVM010000184.1, on the reverse strand, counting down.
CCTTCGACATGCCGTGGCACGGCAAGTCGTTCCCCCCGCCCGGTTACCAGGACGAGGAGTACCGGCTCACCACCGATGCCTATACCGGGGCGATCCTCGCCGTCGCCGACACGCTGGAGCTCGACCGGCCGGTGCTGATGGGCTGCTCGATCGGCGGGCGGATCGTGCTCGACATCGCCGCCCGTCACGCCGGGCGGTTCCGCGCCCTGATCGGCCTCCAGGCGGCCGATCACCAGACGCCGTGGTACGACGCGTCCTGGTTGCACCGGCCCGACGTGCACGGCGGCGAGATCTGCGCCGCGATGATCTCAGGCCTCGTTGCGCCCCAGGCGCCGGAGGTGCATCGCTGGGAGACCCTCTGGGCATATCTGCAGAGCGGTCCCGGCGTGTTCCGCGGCGACCTCCACTTCTACCGGGAGGATTCGGATTACCGCGACCGGACGCACCTGATCGACACCCAGCGCTGCCCGCTCTACCTGCTGACCGGGGAGTACGACTATTCCTGCACCCCGGAAGACACGATCCGCACCGCCGAGGCGATCCCCGGCGCTCGCGTCGAGATCATGCCCGGCCTCGGCCACTTCCCGATGGCCGAGAACCCGGACGCCTTCCGCCGGCACATCCTCCCCGTGCTCGACGAGATCAGGGGGGCATGACCCCCACCCGTCATTTCGACCGGAGCGGCTCGAAGAGCGGCGTAGCGGAGAAATCTACCTGCCAGGGGCACGAGATTCCTCCGCTACGCGCCTGGTGGCGCTTCGGTCGAAATGACGGGTGGGGGCGGAAACGTCCCGCTACTCCGCGAAGAAGTCCGCGATCAGGCGGCAGAAGCGGTCATTCTGCTCGATCTGGGTCCAGTGACCGCAGCGGCCGAAGACGTGAAGCTGGGAACGCGGGATCAGGCGGTGGAGCGCGATGCTGGAGTCCAGCGGGATTATGCGGTCGTCCCGCCCGTGGACGATCAGGGTTTCGCGGTCGAGCGCACGCAGCGTCTCCTCGCTCTGCGCCATCGCCTCGACATGACGCTGGCGCGGGGCGGGGAACATCGAGGCGTAGGATTCCTGATAGCCCGGCCGGATGCTGGCCTCGTAGCGCAGCCGGACGAGGTCGTCGGTGACGATCGAGTCGTCGTGGGCGAACAGCCCGATCAGCTCCCGCATCCGCTCCGGCGAGGGCTCGTAGCCCCACACCGCGTCGAGCCCCGGCGTGATCTCGAACGGGTAGCCGGCCGAGCCCATCAGCACCAGCCGGTCCACCCGCTCCGGATGGGCGGCGGCCAGCGCGAGCGCCAGCCCGCCGCCGAAGGAGTTGCCGACGATGCCGCACGATTCGATCCCGAGCGCATCGAGCACCGCGACCGCGTGGTCGCGCCAGTAAGGCATCGCATAGGCCGCATCCGCCGGGCGTTCGGTATAGCCGAAGCCGACGATGTCGGGCGCTACGACCCGGAACCGATCCTCCAGACGGGGGAGGACCGTCCGCCAGTTGGCCCACGCGGTGACCCCCGGGCCGGAGCCGTGCAACAGCAGGACCGGCGGCCCGCCGCCCCTGTCGTGCAGGTTGGTCGCGATGCCCCCGGCGTCGACCGTCCGCCCGATCTCGGGGTCGGCCATCGGCGCCGCTACTTGCGGGACTCGTAGAAGTTGACGAGCTTGACCACGTCGGCCGCCTCGACGCGGCCGAGCGGGCCGTCGCTGTAGGACGACATCACCACCTTGTTGTCGGCGTCCAGCAGGAACTCGGACGGCTGGACGATCGAGCGGCGGTCTTCCCACCACGAGCCCAGCTTGTCGGCGATGTCCCGCGTCACTCCGAAGCCGACCGGGAAGCCGACCTCGTTCGCGACCTCTTCGGCCTTGTCGAGCGCATCCACGCTGGCCGCGACCACGGCCACGCCCATGCCCTCAAGCGTCTCTCTTTCCTTCTCGAAGCCGACCAACTGCCGGCGGCAGAACGGTCACCAGTGGCCCCGGTAGAACAGGATCACCTTGTACTTCGCGTCGAGCCCGTCCGGCAGGCTCAGACTGTCCCCGCCAACCAGATCGAACTGCAATTCGGGGAACGTATCCCCGATACCGAGCTTTTCGGCCATCTGTCCTCGCTCTCTCTACTTGGGTCCCGCCCGGGTTTTGCCGGAAACGCGCCGCCGTGGCAATGGTGCGCTCCCCTACGTTGTCTGGCCCATCGGGTTGACGACGACGAGCTCGGGGCAGGCGTTGGGGGCGGCGCGGGTCGCGGCGACCGTCGCTTGGGCGATGTCGGTGGCCTCCAGCGGCGGGTACCTGCGGGCCGCGTAGGCTTCCAGCACCTCCGGGTGGTCCACCCCGTCAAGCAGGCCGGTCCCGACCAGCCCGGGGGCGATCTCGGTGACCTTGATGCCGTGTTCCGCGAGTTCGAGGCGCAGCCCCCGCGAAATGCCCCGCAGCGCGTGCTTGGTGGCGGCGTAGAACAGCGTGTAGCGGTAGACCCGGTCGCCGAGGACCGAGCCCAGGTTGACGATCTGGCCGGTCCCGCGCGCCGCCATGTCCCGGGCGACGAGCCGGGTCAGCACCAGCACCGAATGGACGTTGAGCCGCCACGATTTTTCCCAGTCGGCGGGGTCGCTTTCGAGAAACGGGACGTGGCGCACCCATCCGACGCTGTTGACCAGCACGTCGACCGGCGCCGCCGCCTCGGCGAGTCGGGCCGCGAACGCCTCGTCGGTCAGGTCGCCCGCGATCGTCTCGACCGATCCCGGAGCCTCCCGGCAGCGCTCGACGAGCTCGGCGAGCCTGTCCCTGTCCCGGCCGGTGGCGACCACGGTTTCGCCCTCCGCGGCGAAGGCCTCGGCGATCGCGCCGCCGATCCCGCCGGTCGCTCCCGTGACCAGAACGCGCCTCCCCGAGCGGGTCGGATCCTGCATTCGCCGTTGCCTTCCCGAATCGTTCAATCTGGATGACCGCAAGATATTGTATGTCTATACCAAGAGTCGTCCATATATCGTTGACATGCGGTTCGGCCGCTGCCATAAGGCGCCTGCCAAGTGCAAGGACGCGGGTTCGAAATGTCCTGACGGGAAGGCCCGGCGCGGCGACGCGGCGGGCCTTTTCCCTGTCCGGATGCCCGGCGGGGTCGCCATGCCGTTTCGAATGTCGGGGGCCCGAAAAGGGTGGAGACGCCAGGTGCCTGGACGCGGGGTCCTGCAACGCGCTCCGAGGAACGCTCCTGACGCCTCCTGAACCCTTCCGTTCCGGGGCTTCCCGGCCTCTCGTTCCGCGGACCCGAAGGCCCTCTTCCCGCTCGACCCTTCCGCCTCAGCCCTTCCGGGCTCTTGTGGCCCTCGGACCCGAAGGCCCGTTTCCACACCAATACGGTAGCCGCCCGGCGGCCCGGCCTGCAACGGAATAAATCGCCCAGGGAATTTTTTCTGGGGATAGTTCGGGGGATAAACAGTTGAAATATCTATGTTTTTGGATAAGTCGGTGGAGAACGGGTGGATAATTGGGCAGTCACCCATCTCCCTGCTCGCGGCGGCGCCCGGCGAGCTTCTCCCCGGTCTCGAAATAGCGTCCGGTCACGGCGAGGTCCGCCTCTTCCTTGTTCTCCGCCGTCCAGCCGTCGAGGGGATAGCCGTGCCAGGGCGCGCGCAGGTCGAGTTCCGGCAACGACAGCGCATTCCAGCGTTCGAGCGCCGCCTCCATGAAGTCCCGGCGCGGCAGCGATACCGGCAGGTAGGGGTGTTCCCGGCAGGCGTTGATCAGGATCGACGACGCCCCCGCGCCGTCCGGGTAAGCGAACTGGCGCGGGTCGTCCGACGGCGCGATCGACGGGTCGAGCCGGGGCACCTTGCCGCGGATGACTTCGGTGTCGCGGTGCGGCTGCATCGAGTAGGAGAGCGCCCACAGCACCGCGTCCATCGAATCGGGGTCGACGTCGGAATCGACCGCGACGAAGATCTTGCCGAGCGAGGGATCGAACGCCGCCGCCGCCCGCAGCGCCTGCCAGGGCTGGCCGAGCTCCGGCCGGTCGAGCTGAATGACGAACATCATGTTGCAGCTCGCCATCTCGTGGCAGGCGACCTTGGTGACCGAGGGGATGTTGCACGCCCCCTTCAGGTGGTTGAGGTAGATCGCGTCGAACGCCGCCTTGCGGATGACGGTGCTCTCGCTCGGCGGGAACTCGCTGATGATGCCCTGATAGACCGGGTTCGCCCGATGGGTGATGGCGGTCACCTCCAGCACCTTTTCCATCTTGCGCGGGCCGAGATAGCCCGATGCCTCGCCGAACGGCGCCTCGGGTTCCAGGAAATCGGTCCTGATTCGCCCCTCGATGACGATCTCCGCCGCCGCCGGCACCCGGCAGTCGACGGTCTCGGCCTGGACCGTCTCGATCGGGGCGCCGTTGAGCGCGCCCGCGATTCCGTACTCGTCGACCCCGTAGGGCACCTTGCTCGCGGCGGCGAAGAGCAGCGTCGGCGGACCGCCGATGAACACCGCGACTTCGAGATGCCGGCCGAGACGGCGCGCCTTCTCCCACTGGATCGCGAGATGCTGCGTCGAGACGTCGGTCGCGCAGCCCACCCGGTCGGGCGCCTTTATCATCCCGCGATAGATGCCGAGATTGTACGCCCCGGTCTCCGGATCGCGGGTCACCCAGACCCCCGCGGTGACGAAGGGCGCCGGGTCGAAGCCGGGCGTCGAGATCAAGTGCGGGAACAGGTCCACGCCCGCGCCCAGATCGGGCTCCCGGATCGCCGTCTCCTTGACCGGGGCGGCGTGCGCGGAGACCTCGACCGGGGCGAGGTGGTTGCCCTCGACCGCGGCCCAGTGGGCGGCGATCCCGTCCGCGTCAACCCCCAGCGCCGCGCCGTAGATCTCGCGCGAGCTGCCGAGCGTGCCCAGCACCACCGAGCCCGGATATTCGCGGCCCCGGGCATCGGTCACGTTGCGGAACCAGAACGCCTTGCGCTCGGCCTCGGGCAGGCCGCGGAACTGCAGCCGCACCAGCGGCACCAGCTCGGTGTCCTTGCAGACCGGCTCGTCGACGACGTGCAGCAGCCCGCGCCTCTCCAGCGCGTCGATATAATCCCGGAGGTCCCTGTACGGCATGTGTCCGCCCCGTTGCTGCCGGCACCTGTTCAATCGCTACATTATCGTGTCGTTCGGGAGCAAGCGGGCGTCCCTCGATACGGCGCTGGCGCGCCTACTCGGGATGAGGGTTTTCCTGAACCTGTCTCTTACCCTGAGTAGCCGCGAAGCCGCGTATCGACGGGCGTACCGCTACCCCGCCCGCCGCACGAGCCCCAGCATCGCGCCCCCCAGCGGGGTGTCCGGGCGGGTCATGTCCCCCATGATCGAGAAGTGATCGTGCCTCTCGGCGGCGATGAGCGAGACCGCGCAGCCCGCCTTCTCCAGCGCTGCGGCGTAGTCCTCGGACTGGCGCCGGAACTCGTCCGACTCCCTGGCGCCCCAGGCGACCACCGCCGGGACCGGGATCGCCGGCGGATGCCGGACCGGCGAGTTGCGCGCCGTCATGGCGTCGTCGAGCGCGAGGTTGTCCTGGTGGCTGGTGCGCCGCAGCGGCTCCAGATCGAACAGCCCGCTCGTCGCGCAGGCGCCCTTGACGATGTCCTCCGGCAGGCCGTATTCCGCGTGCCAGCCGGGCGCCAGCGCCATTCCGGTCAGATGCCCGCCCGCCGAATGCCCCGCGACATGGATCCGGTCGGGGTCGATCCCGTAATCCGCCGCGTTGCGGTAGAGCCATGCGAGCGCGGACCGGACGTCGGCGACGATTCCGTCCATCGTGCAGCCGGGCGACAGGCGGTAGTTTATCGGCGCCCAGGCGATCCCGGCGTCGTTGTAGAACGGCGCGGGGAAACGCCGCCCGGCCTTCTCGCCTCCCTTCCAGTAGCCGCCGTGGATGTAGACCATGAGCGGGGATGGCGCGCCGTCCGGCACGGGGAACAGGTCGAGGCGTTGCAACGGGTCCGGCCCGTATTCGAGGTCGAGGAAGCCGCGCCCGGAGGCCGCGACCTCGTCGGACGCCCGGCGGTACCCGTCCTGTATCGCGTCCACGTCGTCGACGCCGATGGCGACGTCGTATTGCCTTTCCATCGCGTCGGCGCTGTAGTGGGAGGGTGCCGGCATCGGCCGATGCTATCCGAGCCAGCGAGGAGGCGCCACATGTGCGCGGGTTTCGTCTACCGGCCCCATGTCGACACCGCGGAAGGCGTGTTCACGCCCGACATCGTGCTCGACCGCCTGGTCGTCGCGGTGGGCAATGCCCGTTTCCCGGTCTCGGTCGAGCGGCTGACCGGCGACGCCGCGATCGAAGTGGTCGGCGCCGAGACCCGCGCTCAGGGAGCGGTCGCCCTCATCGCGGCGAGCGCGGGTTCGCTGATCGGGATCGGGTCGGACCACATCGACGGGGCGTTGGCGGAGGATCCGGCGCGGGCGCGGCAGGTCTGCGCCAAGCCGCTCGCGCGCGCCGCCTGGCGGTTCGCCGAGATCGCCGGTCACCTCGGTGAAGTCATCCTCCGGACGGAAGCGGTCGACGGCGCCGGCCGGTCGCACGAGAGCGAAACCGCGCTGTCCGACCTCGCCGCCCTGCCGGGCGACGGCGCGGTGCCGGCGGGGACGGTCGTCCTCGTTCATTCCGGCGCGGACGCGCCGGCCGGCCCGGCGAGCGTCACCGTCGCCCTCGAAGACCGCCGCCTCGCGCGCCGCCTCGTCCACCGCTACGCGGTGCGCGTGCTCTGAGGACGATACGTCCCTCGATACGGCGCTCGCGCGCCTACTCGGGATGAGGGCTTGAGTTGCAGGTTTCCTCACCCTGAGTAGCGGCGAAGCCGCGTATCGAAGGGCGCTTGCTACGCATCCTCCGCGCGCGGCAAGGGCGGCCGGCCGCGGATCATGTCGGACGCCTTTTCCGCCATCATCAGCACGCAGGCGTTGATGTTGCCCGACACGAGGTCGGGCATCGCCGCGGCGTCGACCACGCGGAGACCCTCGGCGCCGCGGACCCTCAGCTCCGGATCGAGGACCGCCTCTTCGTCGATTCCCATCCGGCAGGTGCAGGAGGGGTGGTGGGCGGAGATCGCGGTCTCCCGGATCCAGGCATCGATCTCGGCGTCGGTCCTGACGGCCGGCCCAGGGGCGATTTCCGCCTTGCGGTAACGGCTCAGCGCGGGCTGGGCGAACACCTCGCGGCCGGCCTTGACGCCCGCCCTGAGCGTCTCCAGGTCCGCCGGGCTGGAAAGGAAGTCGGGCAGGATGCGGATCGGCGCCGCCGGGTCGGAGGAGCGCAGCCGGACCTCGCCGGTGCTGTCGGGGTGGAGAAGGACGGGCCGCATGCCGTACTGATCCGGCGCCGCCGGGCGGACGCCCGGCAGCCACGGCCGCGCGTCGAGCCCCGCGCCGCGGGTGAGGAACTGGATGTCCGGAACCGCGAGCTCGGGTCGGGTCCTTACGAAGCCGTGCATCCCGTTGGGCAGCCAGGTCGCCGGCCCGGTGCCGAGGAAGTAGGCGCGCGCCAGGTTCACGGCGAGGCGGTCGAGGCGGAGCTCGCCGTGGAAATGCCTGTTGCCGCTCCGCGCGTCCATCAGCTGGACCGCGAGATGGTCCTGCAGGTTCCGTCCCACGCCCGGCAGGTCGAGCGCGACCTCGATCCCCATCTCGCGCAGATGGCCGGCCGGGCCGATTCCCGAGAGCATCAGGAGCTGGGGCGAGTTGTACACGCCGCCCGACAGCAGCACCTCGCGCTCGGCATGGGCGATACGCTCCCGCCCGCCCTTCAGATAGGCGACGCCGCGCGCCCGCGTGCCGTCGAGAACGACGCGCGAGGCGAGCGCCTCGGTGACGACGGTGAGATTGGCGCGCCGCATCGCGGGCCTGAGATACGCGACCGCCGCGCTGCACCGCCTGCCGTTCCTGATCGTCCACTGGCTGCGGCCGAACCCCTCCTGGCGCTCGCCGTTATAGTCGGGGGTGACGCCGAAGCCCGACTCCTCGCCGGCCTCCATCCAGGCGTTGAACAGCGGGTCGCGGGATTGCGATCGCACCACGCCCAGCGGGCCGTCCGTGCCCCGCCACGCGTCGCCGCCTTCCTCCCAACTCTCGCAGCGCTTGAAGTAGGGCATCACGTCCGCGTACGACCAGCCGGCGCAGCCCTTTTGCGCCCAGCGGTCGTAATCGCCCCGGTGGCCGCGGACATAGGCCATGACGTTGATCGAGGACGAGCCGCCGATCACCTTGCCGCGCAGCGCCTCGATCGAGCGCCCGTCGAGCCTGTCCTCGGGCTCGGTGTCGTAGCCCCAGTCGTGCAGCCGGTCGGCGTGCATCTTGCCGATGCCGATCGGGATCGAGATCAGCGGGTCGCGGTCGCGCGGGCCCGCCTCCAGCAGCAGGACCCGGCAATCGGGATCCTCGCTCAGCCTGCCGGCGAGCACGCACCCGGCCGATCCCGCGCCGACGACGATGTAGTCGTAGGTTTCCGCCATCCTGCCCATCCCGCGCATGAAGAAGGGCCGCCCCCGGGGACGGCCCTTCCATTGTCTAACCGCGGCCGCGATGTGGCCGCGAGCGTCGCTCTAGGCGACCCAGGACCCCCGAGAGGTGGAGACCCAGTTCACCCGCGTCCGCGGTTGGCGACAATGAGACACTGGATCACCTCCTTTCCGTTGTTGAAATGGCGCCTTGTTATGCCCGGAATCGGTTTTGCCTACAAGTAGACATTTGCCGTAGACATTTGCCGTCGGGGAATGCCGAGGAAATACTCGGGGACGGCACGGAATCGACATCGGGAGACGGCAAATGGTCGCGGCGGTAAGGCGAGTCGTCACGGGACATGACGAAAACGGCATGGCGGTCGTCATTTTTGACGGCGACGCGCCGAACGTGCGCGTGCGCGAGCACGGCACCGGGTCGACCCAGCTCTGGCGCACCTTCGCGACGCCGGCCGACAATTCGGGGTCGGAGGATGCCGTCACCGGCGACGTCCCGCTCAAGCCGCCCGCGGGCGGGTCGGTCTTCCGGGTCGTCGAATTCGCGCCCGAGTCGGCAATTTCCCGCTCCGAGGGCGCCGGCACGCTGGCGCAGGCGCTCGGCGCGCACGAGCCGGAGGGAGCGGCGCTGCGCCATCCCGGATCGCACCGCACCGACAGCGTCGACTACGCGATCGTGATCTCCGGCGAAATCGACCTCTGGCTCGACGACGAGAAGGACGACGTGCACCTCAGGGCGGGCGACGTGGTGATCCAGCGCGGCACCAACCACGCCTGGGTCAACAAGGGCACCGAGCCCTGCCGGATCGCCTTCGTGCTGATCGACGCGAAACCCGCCGTGTGAGCCTACTCTGCGGCCGGCCGCGCCGCCCCGTCCTCGAAATGCGGCATCACCTCTGCGGCGAAGAGGTCGAGCGAGCGCGCCGACTCCTCGAAAGCGAGGTCTCCGTACGCGAACCGCGAGACGAAATAGGTGCAGCCGCTTCGCTCCCGCTGCTCGGCGATCTCCCGGCGCACGGTCTCGGGCGAGCCGACCGCGATCACCCCGATACGGCGCGCCTCGTCGAAATTGTCGGGGTATCGGGTCGGGTTGGCGCCGAAGTCGCGCCACAGCTTGGCGAAACTCGCGAACCATGAATCGAAGGCCGTCCGGCCGCGCTTCTCGGCCTCCGCGTCGGTCTCCGCCACATAGGTCTGGCGGGTGATGCCCATCAGCGGCAGCGGCGCCGCGCCGTGGGTTTCGGCCCAGGTCTCCTTGAACGCCTCGATCAGCGGGGCGGCGGCTCCGGCCGGGGCGTTGATGACGATGTTCGCCTTCATCCGCGCCGACCATTCGGCCGAGGCGCGCGTCCCCGGCCCGTACCAGAGCGGCGGGTGCGGCGCCTGGAACGGGCGCAACTCCATCGGAAAGCCGGTATAGCGGAACCGCTTGCCCGCGTGGTCCAGGGTCTCGTTTCCGAGCGCGGCGAGGACGATCTCGAGCGATTCCTCGTAGATCTCGCGCACCTCGGGATGAGCGATGCCGAAATGGCCCAGCTCGAGAAACGAGATGCCGCGCCCGACGCCGAGCTGGAACCGCCCCCGGCCGAGATGGTCCAGCATGCAGATTTCCTCCGCCAGCCGGACCGGGTCGTAGAGCGGGAGGATGTAGACCAGCGGGCCGAACAGCATCGTCCGGGTCCGCTGGGCGACGGCGGCGAGGAAGATGCCGGGCGCCGGCGCCATGCCGAGCGGCGTCGCGTGGTGCTCCGCGACGTGATAGCAGTGGATCCCCGCCGCCTCGTACCGCTCCACCATGCGGAGGCGGTCCTCGTAGAGGTCGGAAAGCGGGACCTCGCGGCCGCGGTCGACGTGATCGAAGATGCCGAACTTCATCTGCGCGTCGCCGGCTCGTCCGTGCCCGGCGCTACTTCTTCGGCTTCAGCTTCACCATCTCGCGGAACCTGGCGAGGATGGGTTCGGGCGTCGCCATCGCGGTCGCGATGACCTGCTGGATCTTCTCGGCCTTCAGCGGGTTGACCACCATCCCCCGTTTCTTCGCTTCGGCGCGGAAGGCCGGGTCGTTGACCGCCGCCCAGAAGGACTTGCGGAGCGCCGCTACCCGGTCGGCCGGCGTTCCCTTGGGCGCGAAGAAGCCGTGCCCCACATAGGCCGGCGCTTCCATGAAATCGACCATCCGGCGCTGTTCGTCCGTGGTTACCAGATCGCGCATGTTGGGGACGCCCTTGAGCTCCGGCACGTTGGGCCCGACCTGGACGAGCTGGGCGATCTTCCTGTCCGCGATCCAGTGCGGCTTCGTGGTGACGTAGGAGTTGTAGAAGCTGCCCCTTCCGTGCACCTCGCCGGTTTCCATCGCCTTGTTCATGGGCCCGGCGCCCCGGTAGCCCGGCACCACCTTGAACTTCGTCCCCGCGACCGCGTTCATGAAGGCCGGGATCAGATAGGCCGAAGACAGCTTGCTCGAGGTCGCCATGATGACCTCGACCCGCTTCGCCTCCTCGATCGACTTCGCGGGCGCGGTGTGCCAGACGGTCGAAACCTCGGTCATCGGCGTGATCGAGCCGAGCCAATGGAAATCGGCCGCGTTGAACTTGACCTTCCGCAGGAGCGGCGCGTTGACCGCGATCGGGAGCGCCGCCCCGATCTCGGTGCCGTCGCGCTTGGCGGCGTTCGCCATGTAGCTCATCAGCTTGGCGCCGCCCGCTCCGGGCTTGGCTTCCACGATCAGCGTCGGATTGCCGGGGATGTGTTTCTCCCAGGTCTGCCCCAGCACCCGCGCGGCGGTGGAGAACCCGCCGCCGGCGCTGCCGCCCGAGATCAGCTTGACGGTCTTGCCCTTGAAGAAATCGGCAACCGGGTCGGCGGAAATCGCCGCCGGCGAGGCCAGGGTCGCGAGCGCGGCGAATCCGGCGGTAACGAACGTCCTGATCATGGTTCTCCCTTCCGTGACGGTCCCGTGAGTTCCGGGTTGCGGTCCGAGCGTTCAGCGTGACTCCCCGGCCCGGCGTTGGCAACAGCGGCGGGGAGCGCGGAGGGGCGTCGAAGAGGGGCGGGTCCCCGTCATGCCTCCGCCGGCGCGTCGCCCGGTTGCCGTCGGAGGCGCCGGAAAACGGCGCGGATATCCTCGTCGATGGCGAGGAGGGACGGGGTCAGGACCAGCACGATCAACGTCGCCACCGCGAGCCCGAAGACGATCGTGATCGCCATCGGGATCAGGAACTGGGCCTGAAGGCTGCGCTCGAACAGGAGCGGCACCAGACCGCCGATGGTGGTCAACGAAGTCAGGAGCACCGGGCGCAGACGTTCCCGGCATCCCTCGACGATGGCCTCGTGCAGCGGCGTTTCGTCGTCGATATGGAGGTCCACGGTGCGGACCAGGATGATGGAGTTGTTGACGAGGATCCCGGCCAGGCCCAGCAGGCCGAAGATGCTGAGGATCGTCAGGTCGAAGCCCAGAGCCAGGTGGCCCAGCACCGCGCCCACGAAGCCGAACGGTATGATCGCCATGACGATGACGGGCCGGCTGAAATTGGCGAACACCCAGGCGAGCACGATGTAGATCGCGAGAAGGCCGACGATCGCGCCCGCGAGCATGTCGGCGGCCGATTCGGACTGCTCCTCCGCCTTTCCCTTGAACCGGTAGCTCAGGCCGAAACGGTCCGCGATATCGGCCAGCCCGCCGTCTTCTATCGCCGGGAGGAGGGCGCCGAGGCTGGCGACCGTTTCGTCGATCTCGCCGGTGATCGCGACTTCGCGCGCCCCGTCCTCGCGGCGGAGGCGGGAGAATCCGCGCTCCTGGCGCAGGGTGACGACTTCGCTGAGCGGCACTTCGGTGCCGTCGGGCGCGCGCAGGAAGAGGTTGAGGAACGAGGCGCTGTCGGCGCTGCGGCGCGGGTAGCGCACCTTGATCTCGACCTCCTCGTCGCCGCGCGCGAAGCGCTGGGCGATGGCGCCCTGGAAGGCGTTCCTCACCTGCACCCCCGCGCTCTCCGTTGTGAAGCCGAGCGCCCGGCCGCGCGGCGTGACCTCCAGGATCAGCTCCTGCTTGCCGTAGGGGAGGTCGTCGTCGATGGTGCTTATGGCGGGAAAGCGCCGGAGCAGGGTCTTGACCTCCGTGGCCGCGGCCTTGAGCCGGTCGGCCGAGCCGCCGCGCAGGCGGATGTCGATCTCGCGGCCCGGGGGGCCGACGGCGCGGGTGTTGAGATTGACGCTCTCGACATTCGGCAGTTCCCGGATTTCGCCTCTCCACGCCTCGATGAACTCGTCCGTCCTTACCGGGCGCTCGTCCGAGGGGACCAGTTCCACCGTCAGGCCGCCATATTGATCGCCGGCGATTCGCGAGAACTGTCTGCCGCCGCTCCGGCCGACGCTGCCGAAACTCATGGCGATCAGCCCGGTATCGCTCCCGGTGAGCTCGGCGGCCGCCCGGTCGGCGGCATCGGACAGCTCCTGCACCATGGCCGCGGTGTCGCGGCGCGGCGTGCCGGGCGCCATCACCACGTTGCCGATGACGACATCGGCCTCCGGCGACGGGAAAAAGTGAAACCCTACCCGGCCCCCGAGCACCAGCCCGGCCGACACCAGGAAGAGCGCCAGCGCCATGGCGACCGTCGCGTAGCGCCAGCGCACGCAGAGCCGGACGAGCCCCGGGAACGGACCGGCGCGAAAGCGGTCGAATGCGGCGTCGAACCGCCGCATGACGAAGTTGCGCCGGCCGCCGTGCTTCTTCAGCGACTCCCGCAAATGGCCCGGCAGAACGAGAAAACACTCGGCCAGGCTGGCGAGAATGACCGCGACCACGACCAGCGGGATGGCGCCGACGATCTGGCCGATGATGCCGCCCATGGCGACCAGCGGAAGGAACGCCGCGACGGTGGTCAGCGAGGCGGCCATCACCGGTGCCAGCATGCGGAGGGCTCCCGCTTCCGCCGCCTGGCGCGCGCCCATGCCGGCCTCGCGCCGCGCCGCCGCGTGTTCCCCGACGACGATCGTGTCGTCGACGATGAGGCCGAGCGTCATGATCAGCGCGAACAGGGTGAGCATGTTGATGCTCTCGCCGAGCGCGAGGACCACGGCCAGCGCCGCCATGAACGCGGTCGGAATCCCCGCGGCCACCCAGAACGCCGTGCGCGCGTTGAGAAAGACCAGCAACACGACCATTACCAGAATCAGTCCGGTGATGCCGTTATCGAGCAGAACGTCGACCCGTTGCTTGATCAGCCCGGCCTGGACGTCGTGCTGCTCTATGCGGAGCTGCGGCGGGTAGTTGCCGCGGGCCCCGGCCAGGTAGCGGTCCACGATTCGTCCCACTTCGAGGGCGTCGGCGCTCGGAGACCTCTGCACGTGAAGCTCGATCGCCGGTTGGCCGCCGCGCAACCCGATGGGCGCTCCCTTGTCGAACGCCTCGGACAGGGAGGCGATGTCGCGGAGATAGATTTTCTGGCCGTTGTCGAGGGACTTGATCTCGATCCCTCCGAGGTCGCGCGACGAGGTCTGCAACCCGACGCTCCGCAACTGCTTTTCCACCGAACCCTCGAGGTTTCCGGACGGGATATCGCGGTTGCTGGCTCCGATACGCGCGGCGACGGCGGCCGGCGTGAGGTCGAGTCGCCGCAGCACCGCCGGCTCGATCTCGACCAGGATTTCCTCGTCGCGCGCGCCGAAAAACGTCACCCGGTCGATCCCGGCGGCTAGCAATTCGTCGCGCATCCGCTTGGCCTGGCGTTTGAGCACGGCCTCGGAATACGGACCCGACAGCACCAGCCGCGTGATCGTGTCGTAACGGACGATACGGCGCACCACGGGCCGCTCGCTGTCCTCCGGCAGAATGGTTACCTGCTGCAGCGCCGCCTCGGCCTCCGACAGGGCCGACTGCATGTCGGTGTCCGCCTCGTATTCGACGACCACCCGCCCCACGCCCTCCGTCGCGTAGGACGTCACCCGGTCGACGCCGTCCAGGAACCGCACCTCCGGCTCGATCGCCTCGATGATGTTGGCTTCGATATCTCCGGTGCTGGCGCCCGGCCAGTTGACCTGGATCGAGACGATGTCGAGACCGAAATCGGGAAAAATCTGGGTGTTCAGCTTGGTCAGCGAGTAGATGCCCGCGAGGAAAATCAGCGCCATCAGCAGATTGGCCGCGTTGCGGTGCCGTACGAAGAGCCGGATCAGGCCTTTGCCGAACATCGGTTCCGACCGCCCGCGGCGCTAGCGGAGCTCGACCCGCAGGCCCGGCGCGATCGCCACCGACTGGGTCGTCACCAGGCGCTCGCCGTCCGACAACCCGCCGCGCAGCAGAACGTCATTGCCGACTCTTCCGACGATCTCCGTACGCCGCGCGACCAGCCGGCCGTCCTCGACGCCGTAAACGACATTACCCGGATGCAAGACGGTTTCCGGAACCCTCGCCACATCGGCGTAGACCCGGTCGGGAATGAGAACCTCGACGAAGGCGCCCGGCCGCAGGGACGAGGCTGCCTCCCGGTCTTCGATCCGCGCGAACAGCTCGACGCCGCCGGTTGCCGCGTCGATCTGCGCGCCCACCCGCGCGATGACCGCCTTGAGGTCGAGCTTCCGTTGTCCGACCCGCCATATGACCCGTGCCCGACGCCCGATCACCCCCCGGTCCGTGCTCGTGAGCCGCCCGTACTGGGCGTCCGACATGTGGAACCGCGCCTCGAGCCGGCCCGTGGCGATAAGGTTTCCAACGCTGTCGAGCACGCCGAGTCGCTGGCCCGCCTGAGCCGTGATGTTCTGGAACACGCCGTCGAACGGCGCGCGCACCCTGGTCCGTTCGAGATCGTAGCGGGCCCGCTGCACCGCCACGTCCAGACGCGCGATGGTCGCTTTCTCCTGCTCCAGCCGCGCCGCCTCGGCGTCGATTCCGTTTTGCCGCAGCACGATCGCGCGTTGCTGGCGGCTCAACTCCAGACGCTTCTTGTCCAGGGCCTGGACCGAGATGTTGCCCCGCTTCCTGAGTTGGCTGGCGCGCTTCAGATCGCGCGCCAGCACGGCAAGGATCTCCCGGTCCCGTTTCAGCGCCTTCGTCTCGGCGAGCCGCTTTGCCTCCCGTTCGACGATCCGGGCCCTGGCCTCGGCCAGCCGGGCCTCGCTCTCCTTCAGGGCGGAACGGTATTCGAACTCGTCGATCGCCAGGATCATCTCGCCGCGGCGGATCAGCCCGCCCTCCACGAGATTGGGATGGATCTCGACGATCTGGCCCGTCACGAGGGCCCGTATCTGGATCTGGCGGGCCGCGAATATCTTGCCGAAAAGCTGGATGTCCGGCTGCACGTCGGACAGGCGTACGGCTACCGAGTCCACCGTCCACACCCGTTCCGTCGGGGGGGACGGCTCGACGCGCGGTTTGGTGCGGATCAGATACGATGCCCCGACGGCGCCCGCCGCCAGCAGAACGATCGGCACCAGGACCAAGAGCACCTTTCTCACGCGCTGCTCCCATTCGCACCGGTCGGCGCCAAAACGCTAACGGATACCCCTGCACGCCGCAATGGCGGACCGCTTCGGCGTTACGCGAAGCCGCGTCCTGCCGGCAAGTCGGTCAGTACGACTTGGGCAGCCCCAGTGCCCGCTCGGCGATGTAGTTGAGGGCCAGGTGCTGGCTGACCGGCGCGAGTTGCAGCATCACGATCTCGCGCATCAGGCGCTCGACGTGGAACTCGCGCGCATAGCCCATGCCGCCATGGCTCGCGACCGCCTGTTTGCAGGCCTCGAACCCGGCCTCGACGGCGAGATACTTGGCGGCGTTCGCATCCACGCCGCACGCTTCGCCCCGGTCGTAGAGCCAGGCTGCCCTCATGGTCGCGAGGTGGGCCGCCTCCAGCGCCGACCAGGATGCCGCGAGCGGATGCTGGATACCCTGGTTCGCGCCGATCGGGCGTCCGAAGACGACGCGCTCGCCGGCGTATCGCGCCGCCCTGCGAAGGGCGTCGCGGCCGATCCCGACGGCTTCCGCGGCGACCAGGATGCGCTCCGGATTGAGGCTCTCGAGTATGTAGCGGAACCCCTTGCCCTCCTCGCCGATCCGGTCGTCTTCGGGAAACCGCATGCCGTCGAACCAGATTTCGTTGGAGTCGACGGCCTTCCGGCCCATCTTCTCAATCTCGCGAACCCGGGCGGTCGAACGGTCGAGATCGGTATAGAAGAGGCTGAGTCCGGCGGTCGGCGCGTCGTCCCGGCGCGGCGCGGTACGGGCGAGCAGCATGATCTTGTCGGATACCTGGGCGGTCGAGGTCCAGATCTTCTGGCCGTGCACCAGATAGCCCTCCCCGTCGCGGTCGGCCCGGGTCGCGATCCGGGCGGTGTCGAGCCCGGCGTTCGGTTCGGTGACCGCGAAGCACATCTTGTACCGCCCCTCGATGAGCGGCGGCAGCCAGCGCCGTTTCTGTTCCTCGCTGCCGTGGGCGACGATGGCGCGGGGGCCGAAGATGTTCATGTGCACGCTCGACGCCGCCGCCATCGCCCCGCCCGAGCCCGCGATCGTTCCCATCGTCAGCGCCGCCTCGGTCACGCCGAGCCCCGCCCCGCCATAGGTCTCCGGCATGGCGATCCCGAGCCAGCCGCCGGCGGCGATCGCATCGTAGAAGGCGTGCGGAAATTCACCGTCGCGGTCGCGCTCCAGCCAGTACGAGTCGTCGAAGGCCTCGATCGCCTTGCCGACGCCCTCGACGATCGCCTTCTGGTCGTCCGTGAGCCCGAAATCCATCGCCCGTCCGATCGGTTTGCCGCCGTCCCCATCGTGCCGGCCGTGCGACATTCGGGAAAGGGCCTCGCCGGGGCGCGGGTTTCGCGCGGCGCACCGCGGAAATAGAGTGCCGCCGGTGCCGCTTCCGAGGGGACAGGCGATGACACGGTGCATTCGATTCCACGAGACCGGCGGGCCGGAGGTGCTGCGCCTGGAAGAGGTCGATCTTGCGCGGCCCGGTCCGGGGGAGGTGCTGGTCCGCCAGACCGCCGCGGGCGTCAACTACCGCGACATCTATCGCCGCGAGGGCCGGCACCCGGTCGAGGGCTTCCCCGCTTTGCTCGGGGTCGAGGGGGCGGGCACCGTCGAAGCCGTCGGCGAAGGCGTCGAGGAGCCCGCGGTCGGCCAGAGGGTCGTCGCCCAGGGCGGCGGCGACGGCGCCTATGCGGAGGCGCGCATCGTGCCGGCATGGCGTTGCCTGGCGCTCCCCGACAACATCGACGACCGCATCGCGGCCGCGATGATGGTCAAGGGCATGACTGCGAGCTACCTGCTGCGCAGGACCTGCCAAGTGGAGCGGGGGGATACGGTGCTGGTGCACGCGGCCGCGGGCGGGGTCGGGCTGATCCTCTGCCAGTGGGCGAAGCATCTCGGCGCCACGGTGATCGGTACCGTCGGCACGGAGGAGAAGGCGGCGCTCGCCGCGGCCAACGGGTGCGACCATCCCATCGTCTACACGAGCGAGGATTTCGCGGCTCGGGTGCGCGAGATAACCGGCGGAGAGGGCGCGCGGGCGGTCTACGATTCGGTCGGAAAGGACACGTTCGAAGGCTCGCTTTCCTGCCTCGCCACGAGAGGCGTGCTGGCGCAGTACGGCGAGGCGTCGGGCGATCCGCCGCCGGTCGACCCGCGCCGTCTGGGCCCCCTGGGCTCGGTCTTCCTCACCCATCCGAGCCTCGGTCACTATTCCCGCACCCGCGAGGAGTTCCTCGATCTCGCGGGCTCGCTGCTGGACGTCGTGCAGACCGGCGCGGTGAAGATAACCGTCGGCCACGTCTACCCGCTCGAAGCCGCCGCCGATGCGCACCGCGACCTGGCGGCCAGGCGGACGACCGGTTCGACGATCCTGCTTACCTAGGGCTTGTCGGGTCTGGATGGAACCGCCGTCGAAGCCGTGGTACGCCCCATTCGACAGGCTCAGGGCAGGCCCTACCCCCCGCCGGGGAATCCCGCCGAGGCGGTGAGGGCGGCCCACACCAGCTCGGCCGCGACGACGGCGCCGCGTCTCAGCTCCTCCGCGCTCACCCGGTCGGCGGTGTCGGCCTCGGTCAGCAGGTAACGGGCGCCCGCGTCGGGATCGTCGAACCCCGCGATGAGGCGGAGCGCGGGGATGCCGTGGCGGGCGAAGTTGAAATGGTCCGAGTTCCGCATCAGCGGCCGCCAGGTCGCGAGGGAAAGGCCGCATTCCGCCGAGACCGCGGACACGAACTCGTCGAGCGCCGCGAACCCGCTGGTCAGGCAGGTGAAGTCGGCGCTCCCGCCGAGCGTATCGAGGTTTACGACGGCGGCGATCGCCCGCCGTTCCGCGTCGTCCAGCCCGTCGGCGTAGAGCCGCGAGCCGAGGAGCCCGGTTTCCTCCGCGGTGAACAGGATCGCCCGCAGGCCGCGCGGCAGTTCGCCAGAAAGCGGGGCGAGGCAACGCAAGATTTCCAGCGCCGCGACGACCCCCGTCGCGTTGTCGAGCGCGCTGTCGGCGAGGTCGTGGCCGTCGTAATGGGCGCACAGCACGACCCATTCCTGGCTCCGGCCGGGTATCTCGGCGATCAGGTTGCGGCCGGTGTCGTCGTCGCGCCGGTTGTCGACCGTGAGGCGGATGCGCGAGCCTGCGATCTCTCGCGCCGTCGCACGGTCGACGCCGACGGCCGGGATGTTCAGCTCCGAATCCTGTCCGGCGCCACCGGTCACCAGCCCCGCCTCCGGCATCGGGTTGGCGACGATGAAACCCGTCGCGCCACGGTCGAGCGCCAGCCGGTACTTCACCCGGCGGTGGATCGTGTTTCGGGAGAACGGGTATTCGTGGCGAACCAGCGCGAAGTTGCCCCGTACCTGACCCGCGGCGCGTTCGAAGTCTTCCTCGGTTCCCCGGCCGAGATCGACCGCCTCTCCCTCGATGCCGTCCGTGCCGTCGGACCCGACGAGCGGATGGCAGCGAAGTCCTGTCGACGGCTCCGGCGAGAGTCGAGCGAGGTCGTAAGCGAAATTGGTCCAGCGCCGATAGGCGAATTCATGCGTCGACACGATGGCGCCGGGGATCGAGGTCAACCGCGCTTCGAGCAACCCGGAAGCCGCCTTCTCGCTTTCCGAGCCGACGAGGCGGCCGCCGCAAGCGGTGAGCGCCGCGAAGTCCTCGACGATCCGGTCCGAACGCCGGATCGCTTCCACGATTGGGTCGCGTTCCGCCATTGGCGCCCTAGCGCGGGACGCCGAGCTGGACCACCCGCTCGCCGGTCGACACCGTGGGGTGGGTGGCGATCCGCACCACCGGACCCCCGCGCGGCGAGACGATCTCCTCGATCGGCCGGTCGAACGGGTCGGTGATGGTGGCGACGTGCCGGCCCGGCGAAACCTCGTCGTTGAGCCCCACATGGAGCGTCAGCACGCCGGCCCGGCGGGCGCGGATCACGTCCATGGTCCGTATCACGAGGTTGCGGCCCGACTGCTCGACCTTACCCTCCAGCATTCCCACCTTGCGCAGCACGTTGGCGATCCCGCGCACGCCGGTCGCGACCTCTTCCCCCTCGATGCGCCCGCCCTCTCCGATCTCGATCCCGAAGGCGGGCACGCCGCGCTCGCCCATCACGGTGTGCGGGTTCCTGTCGCCGACATACATGCCCTTGTCGTTGGCGAGGATGTAATCGGCCCCGAACGCGCGCGCGAGCGCCTCGGCCCCATTCACCGCCGCGCCGCAGCGGGTCGGCGGGAGGAACGCGAAAGGCGCGTAGCGGCCGCCGGTCGTCGGCGTGTGCACGTCGATCATGTAGTCGGCGTGGCGCATCAGGTTCTCGAAAATCGTGTGCGCGACGATCGATGCCGTGTTGCCGTCGGCGTCGCCCGGAAAGGCCGCCCAGGGATCGGCCGGGTTCTGGTCCATCGGCGACTTCAGCATGTGACCGACGAAGAAGCGGTGCTGGACCTGGAAGGCGAGCGGGTTCTGGACCGGCACCGCGATCAGCGTGCCGCGCAGCTCCGCCGGGTCGATGCCGCTCGCCACGCGGCCCACGATCTGGGTGCCGGCGATCTCGTCGCCGTGGAACGCCGCGCCGAGATAGAAGACGGGGCCGGGCGAGGTCCCCCGGACGACCATCGCCGCGATCTCCACCCAACTCCCGTCGGCGAGCTCGGCGGCGCGGAACCGGGCGGTCGAGCGGGTGCCGCGGTCGAGCGCAAGCCCCTCGATCGATAGCTCCCGGTCTCCCTCGCCCTCCATGTCAGCGGGCAAGCCGGGCATGGGCGTCGGCGAACAGCCGGCGCATGCGGACGATGCCGAGATCCGACTGGGCCAGGAACTCGTTGTCGAGCGCATGGCGGCCGCGCTGCGAGGTCAGCGCCGCCTCGTCCCCGTCGAGCACGTCGTACATCTTGCGGCGCAGGCGGAGGTGCCAGAGGCTCCACCAGATCCACCACTTCCAGCCGGTGATCCGGCGCTTGCGGACCATGTAGACCTGGGTCGCTTCGCCGTCGATAGGGGTCACGAAGACCAGCACCCGCATCGCCCCGCCCGGGCCCGCCGACCACGGGTAGGGCACGTCGACCTCGCACCAGTTGGGGAAGTGGTAGGTGCTGTAGTCGAAGCTGACGAGCTCCTGCCCCTCGCGTTTGACGAACAGCCCGCCCGGTCGGTCCTCGACCGCGATGACGTCCTGCAGCGCGCCATGCCCCATGGTGTAGGTGCCGGCGTGCAGGAACGGCGCGTGGATCGGATCGACCAGGTTCTCGAGCACCCGGAACCAGCCCACGCCGTGCCACTCGTGCGGGACGATGAAGCCGCTCCATTCCGGGCTTTCCAGCTCCTCCGGGTTCGGACAGTCCCGTCCGGGCGCCTGCCCGTCGTCGTCGAACCAGCCGAAGATCAGCCCGCCATGTTCTTCGACCGGGTAGGAGCGTACGCGGGCTTCCCGCGCGAGCTCGCAGGCGCCGCCCTCGGACGGGATGGAGACGCACTGGCCGGTGCCGTCATAGGCCCAGCCGTGGTAGCAGCAGCACAGCCGGTCGCCCACCACCGCCCCGAGCGACAGTCTGGCGCCCCGATGCGCGCACGAATCCACGAACAGGTGGAGCGCGCCCGCCGCATCGCGCCACAGCGCCAGATCCTCGCCCATGCGGCGGAGCGGGAGCGGGTTCGTGTCCCCGAGGGCGGCAGAGGGCGCCAGCGCGTACCAGTGGTTCCTGAGCCCCGCCTCGAACGCCTCCTCCACCGCGCGCCACCGCCCCCGTTCGGAGGCGCGCCGGCGCCGCTCGCGAATTCGCTCGACATCCTCGGCTTCGACCGGTCGCGTATCCGCCTGTGCCATGACCCGGGGATGGTGCCGCGATTCCCGCGGGCGCACAATGCGTCCGGTCCGACCGATCGGAAGCGCAACGGTCGTTCGGGCGGAAAAGTCGCCGACCGGCATCTTGACAATTGCCGCGCGGCGTCGTTGTGCACGGTCGCTCTTCTATGTCTATACTCGCGTCGCGAACCCAAAGGACAGGGAGATACCAGGCATGATCCGTTTGAAGCATCTGGCGATCGCCGCCGGAGCGGCGGCCCTCGCCGCGGGCTCGATTGCCGGCCCGGCGCAGGCTCAGAAGTACGAGTTCAAGATGACGTCCTACGTCTCGGCCAAGGGCGGATTCTGGAACAACTACCAGCAGAAATTCATCGACGCCGTCGACCTCATGACCAACGGCGAGGTCAAGATCAAGGGCTTCAGCGTCGGTGTGATCGCCGGGGCCTTCGACGGCTTGAAAGCCGTCCAGAAGGGCACGGCGGACATCTCCTACAACTATCCCGGCTACCAGGTGAACGACGACCCGGCGAACGGCATCTTCGGCGGCATGGTCGGCGGCATGCCGATGGAAGAGTTCATGCACTGGTACGTCGGCGCTGACGGCACCAAGCTGCTGGAGGACTTCCGGCACAAGCAGATGGGACTCCACCCGGTGCTCTCCGGCATGGGGTCGACCGAGTTCCTGCTGCATTCGCACAAGCCGGTCAAGACCATCGCCGACTTCAAGGGCATGAAGATCCGCACCGCCGGCCCGTGGGCGGAGATCCTCAAATCGCTCGGGGCTTCGGCCGTGGTGCTTCCCGGCGGCGAGATTTACACCGCGCTGGAACGCCGCGTGATCGACGCGAACGAGTTCGTCACGCCCGCGACCAACATCAAGATGGGTTTCCACAAGGTCGCCAAGTACATCATCATGCCGGGACTCCACAGCCCCTCGCATATGAACGAAGCGACGTTCAAGCTGGAGACCTGGAACAAGCTGCCCAAGCAGATCAGGGACCAGATCAGCGCCGCGGGCCAGCTCTCGGCTTTCCAGACGGCGATGGCCATCGGCATCCAGGATCTCGATGCGGTGGAAAAGCTGATGGCGGGCAGGAACACCTGGATCACGCTCGACCCCGCGGCCCAGGCCAAGATCGAGGAGCTCGGCCGCTCTTGGTCGGCGGAGCAGGCCAAGGCGCAGAAGGCCAAGGGCAACGACTGGATGGAGCGCGTCTCCGATTCCTACTGGGGCTTCTACAGCCGCTACAAGAAGTTCGGCGTCTATCGGCATAACTAGACCGGTACGGTACGGGAGCGCGGGGCGGGCCTTCGCCCCGCGCATCCTCCCGGTCTCGAGTTCCCGATGACCTCGTTCCTGCGCGCGATCGACCGCGTCAACGACTTCCTCGCCGCCATCGCGATGGCGTTCCTCTTCGTGATGATCGTCGACATGCTGTACGAGGTGGTGTCGCGCCGCGTCTTCGGGGCGCCGACGCTGTGGGCCTACGACATCGCCTACATGCTGAACGGCATCGGCTTCCTGTTCGCCGCCGGCTACACGCTGCGCCGCAACGGCCATATCCGGATCGACTTCCTGTCGACCCGCCTGCCGCGCAAGAACCAGGACCTGATCAATCTACTCGTCTACCTGTTCCTGATCTTCCCGGCGCTGGGCTGCCTGATCCTGGGCGCCTATACCGGCTGGCTGGAGGCCTTTCTGACCGGACAGCTTGAGCCGGTCAGCCCGTGGAAGCCGCTTATCTGGCCGCTCTACGGCGGCATCCTGGTCGGCTTCGTCTCCTTGATGTTCCAGGCGATCGCGGAGTTCATCCGCCATTGCCGCGCCGTTCGGGGCCTCGAACCCTCGCCGCTCGAACACGCCGACGACGTCGCGGCGTAGCCCGATGGACATTTCGCTCGCAGTCTTCATGTTCCCGGCCCTGTTCGTCCTGGTGTTCGCCGGGATACCGGTGGCGTTCAGCCTGATCGGGACGGCCTTCGTGTTCGGCATTTTCGCCTACGGCATGAACCTGCCGATCCAGTTCCACAGCCGGATGTACGACGTCACGTCCAACTTTATCCTGGCGGCGATTCCGCTGTTCGTGTTCATGGGCGCGATGCTGGAGCGGGCCGGCATCGCGGCCAAGTTGTTCGACGCCATCAAGGTCTGGTTCGGGCCGTTCCGCGGCGGCCTCGCCATCACCACCATCGTGATGTGCGGCATCTTCGCCGCGTCTTCCGGCGTGGTCGGCGCGGTCGAGATCGTGGTCGGGCTGATGGCCGTGCCGGCGATGATGTCGACCGGCTACCGCAAGGACCTCGCCGCCGGCACGGTGTGCGCGGGCGGCTCGCTCGGCACCACGATCCCCCCTTCGGTGGTGATCATCGTCTACGCCTCGATCGTCGAGATGTCGGTCGGCGACCTGTTCGCTGGCATCCTGATCCCCGCCGGAGTCATGGTGGCGCTGTTCCTGCTTTATATCGTCGGGCGCTGCGCGATCCAGCGCGACGCCGGCCCCGGGCTCGACCCGTCGGAGATCGACCACACTCTCGGCGAGAAGCTCTGGCTCCTGCTGACCGCGCTGGTCCCCGCCGCGCTCCTGATCCTCGCCGTTCTCGGGAGCATCTTCGCCGGCATCGCGGCGCCCACCGAGGCGGCCGCGGTGGGGGCGACGGGCGCGGTGCTGCTGAGCATCGCCTACAAGCAGTTTTCCTTCGAGGTTCTCAAGAAGGCGCTGGCTCAGACCATCAAGATCACCTCGATGGTCATGATGATCGTGATCGGCGGAGTGCTGTTCGCCAGTATCTTCATCATCCACGGCGGCGACGAGCTGGTGGCGGAGGTCATCGAGGGCCACCAGCTGGGCCAGCTGGAGATCATCCTCCTGTTCCTGCTGGTGGTGTTCATCCTGGGCTTCGTGCTCGACTGGATCTCGGTGCTGATCATCGTGCTGCCGATCTCGGACCCGATCATCCGCGCATCCGAGATCGATCCGCTGTGGTTCGGGGTGATGGTCTGCATCGTGCTGCAGACCTCCTATCTGACCCCGCCCATGGCGCCCTCCATCTTCTACCTGCGGTCGATCGCTCCGCGCGACATGACCTATGGCGACATGTACAAGGGGGTCGCGCCGTTCGTCGCGGCGCAGCTGCTGACGCTCCTCATGGTGGCCTTCTACCCGGAGACGGCGACCTGGCTGCCCGAAGTCCTGTTCGGGTTCTGACGCCGCGGCATTGGACTCCCGACGCGGCCGGGTGCAGTCTTCCCACCTGACAGGGCGGGGGAGCCATGGACGCGGGACCGGGACGTTCATTCGAAGACCTCAGACAGGCCGCAATCGACCTGTTGCCGACCGTCGAGGCCGACGCCGACGAAGCCGAGGCGCTCTATCGCCAGACCGACCGGGTCGCCGACGCCATGCGCGAGACCGGGCTCTACTCGTTCCTGATTCCGAAGGATGCCGGCGGGGCGGAGCTTCCCTACGTCGAGGCCATGGAAATCGTCGAGCTGGTCTCGCGTGTCGAGGGGTCGGCGGGCTGGTGCCTGATGGTCAACGGCGTGATGGGCGCGTCCGCCGGCCCCTTCCTGCCGGACGAGGGGGTGGAGATCGTCTACCCGGGCGGCAGGAACTCGACCATGGCGGGGCAGGGGGTGCCGCGCGGCTACGCGCGCGAGGCGGACGGCGGCTACGTCATCTGGGGAAGCTGGGGCTATGCCAGCGGCATCTGGCACGCCGACTGGGTGCATTCGGGCTGCTTCCTGATGGACGGCGACGAGATGCGAACCGACGAGCACGGCCATCCCGACATCGTGCTCTGCCACCACCCGAAGGACACGATCGAGCTCACCGGCAACTGGGACGTGCACGGGCTGAGGGGCACCGGCAGCTTCGACTACACGCTGAAACGGGACGAGCTCTTCGTGCCCGCGGCGTGCTGTTACAAGTTCGACAACCCGACCCAGATGCGCGGCGGACCGCAATACGGCGCCGGGCTCGTCGTCTCCACCACATGGGGGCACACGAGCTGGGCGCTCGGCGTCGGACGGCACGCGCTCGACGAGATCGCGGCGCTGGCGCGCCAGCGGGTCGACGCGTTCGGCCGCATGCAGGACGGCGCGGGTTTCCAGCACGCCTATGCCAATGCGGAAGCCAGGTACCGCGCCGCCCGCGCCCTGGTCTACCAGGCCTGGGAGGATCTCTCCGAGACCTACGCCCGCAACGGCCAGGGAAGCCTCGAACAGATCGCGCTGATCCGCCTTGCGATGCGGCACATCCACGACGTGATTTCGGATCTTTCCACCTTCGCCCACCGTGCCTCGCGCGGGGTTTCGCTCCGGCGGAGCGACCTCCAGCGCTGCTATCGCGACATTCACGGCGGCACGCAGCACATCCTGCTGGCCGACGAGATCGCGCAGGCCTGCGGCAAGGTGCTGATGGGGGCCGCCGGCGAAGACGCGCAGTGGAACGTGCTCGGCCTCGGCGGCGGCTGACCGTGCGGCGGCGAAACCGGACGGTCGGGCGCATTGTCGCGAAGGCATGGTCGGACTCGGCATTCGCCGGCCGGCTATTTGCCGACACCGCCTCCGCGCTGGTCGAACTCGACATTTCGGTGCCGGCCGGCAAGGCGGTATCGGCCGTGCGAAATGCCGAATTCCTCACCCATGTCGTGTTGCCGTCGCCGCGCTACGCGGAAACCGCATCCGCATATGCCGACATCAAGGCATTCGGCGAATCATACCGCGACCCGCGCTACGCGCCGCTCGACTGGATTTCGCGCGATCCCGTGTTCCAGGCGCGGTTCGAGGCCGATCCGACCGCGCATCTGCGGAGTTGGGGAGTCCGGGTGTCGGACGGGATGACGGTCTCCGCGGTGCGCAACACGCTTACGCGGGTCTGGCTGATCCTGCCCGTGCCGCCGGACGCCGACGGGATGACGGACGATCTGCTCGACGACGTCGCCGCCGGCTGGATTCCCCCCGTTATCCGTTACGCCAGCATGGAGGGACCGGTGCGGTTCGACCGGCTCGCGGACCGATGACGGAGAGCGCGATGGAAACCGTCGTCTACGGCTACGTCCACGGCGCGTCGCTGCTGGCCGACATCGCCCGCCCCGAAGAGGGCGAAAATCTGCCCGTCGCGCTCTCCATCCATGGCGGGCGCTGGTATTTCGGGACCCGGCGCGATACCGGCGCCATCGACGTACGGCAATGGGCCGGGTTCGGCTTCTTCGCGATGAGCATCGACTACCGGCTGGTGACCTGCTCGCCCGCGCCGGCGGCCTATCAGGACGTGCTCTGCGCGATCCGCTGGGTCCACGCCAATGCCGCGCGCTACGGTCTCGACCGGGACAGGATTTACCTGATCGGCATGTCGTCGGGCGGGCACCTGGCGTCGCTCGCGGCCACGCTGGGCGAGGGGCGGTTCCCCCCGACCGGCGGGTGGGACGAATACCCCTCGACCTTCCGCGCGGCGGTCTGCGTCTCCGGCGCCTACGACATCGTCAGCCTCGACTGGGGCGCCGGCTGGGCGCCGCCCGGCGAGCCTTTTCCGGACGCGCGCGAATACGCATCGCCCATCCGCCACGTCGCACCCGGCAACGCGCCGCAGCTCATCCTCCATTCGGACGACGATCCCTCGATCCCCATCGAGCAGGTGCTTCGCATGACCGACGCGCTGGAAGCGGCCGGCGCGCCCTACCGGTTCCGCCGCTACGCCGACCGCGGCCACATGTTCATCACCGAAGAGGTGATCGCCGAAGCGCGCGACTTCATCGCCCTGCATTCCTGCTGAGCAAGCCTCAAATTAAGGACAGAATACTGTGAGGGAAAACGATATTGAGTTGGTTTAGTTCGTTTGACGACGAGTACGTTGAACTGCTCGCTCACCTAACGGAACATTGGCAAATGAAGCCAAGTTACGCGACAGCGTTTCTGCTCGCGTACAAGAAGAGCATCGGGAAGATGCTGTCCGAGGGGAAGAGGAAGGCTTCTCAACTCCGCAGCAGCCCTAGTCCCGAAGCCCAACTATTTGCGGCTGCCTTCATCGATGATCATGACTTTGCGTTGGTAGGCCAAGCCTATAAAGCTTATATGGCAGAGAACTGGAGCAAAGAATTTCCAACTTTGTTCGAAGATGTCTATTCGGCAGATGAAGGGCCGTCCGGAACGCAGACTTCCGAAAGGGTTGTACTCGTATGCACCTCTTGTGATGGAAGGTTGCGAGTGCCAAGAGGGATGTCAGGCAAAATCCGATGTCCAGTCTGCAAGGCGCTGTTTGAAGCGAGCACTTAACCCTTAGGGCGCTCTAACCCCGCCCGACGAACGGCATTTTCGTCGCCATGATCGTCATGAACAGCACGTTCGCATCGAGCGGCATGGCGGCGATGCGGGCCACCGCGTCGCCCACGTGGTCGACGTCGAACACCGGCTCGGCCGTCACCCGCCCGTCCGGTTGCGGTATGCCGGCCTTCATCCTTTCCGTCATCGGCGTCTCGGCATTGCCGATGTCGATCTGGCTGCAGGCGATGTCGTGCGCGCGCCCGTCCAGCGCAAGGCTCCTGGTGAGCCCGGTGATCGCGTGCTTCGTCGCGGTGTAGGCAACCGTGTTCGGCCTCGGCGCATGGGCCGCGACCGAGCCGTTGTTGACGATTCGCCCGCCTTTCGGGGTCTGGCGCTTCATCATCCGGATGGCTTCCTGCGCGCAGAGGAAGGCGGCGGTGAGGTTGACGTCGACCGCCCGTTGCCAGTCGGCGAGCGGCAGGTCTTCCGTGGGGGCGGCAGGCGGGCTCGTGCCGGCGTTGTTGAACAGGAGGTCGAGCCGTCCGAACGCGTCTTCCGTCCGCGCGAACAGGGCGCGGATATCGTCCGGCTTCGCGAGGTCGCAGCCTACCGCCAGCATCGCCGGCCCGTCCGGTGCCGCCATCGCGGCGGTTTCGTCCAGCAGCGCCTTCCGCCGGCCGGCGAGAACGACCGCGTGACCGGTCCGGGCCAGCGCCAGCGCGGCCGAGCGTCCGACTCCCGTTCCCGCGCCGGTGACCAGCGCGACCTTGTCGGGCGGGGGCATGGTTCCGATCCTCTTCCTGTTCCACAGGGACCGATCCCTGTCTATGCCATCGGGTCGGTCGCGGGCAATGCGCGCGGCCGGTGGACAGGACGGGGGCGCGCGACCACAGTGTGCCCGGATCCGTCCGCCCGGGAGACGCTTCACGATGCCCCAGAACATCCGCAAATCCGTCATGGCGATGGTCGCCGAGGCCGACGCCCAGGTCCGCAAGGTCGAAATCGACGAGGCGCTCGAAATGCACCGGCGCGGCGATGTCGTGTTCGTCGATCTCCGCGACATCCGCGAGCTCGCCAAGACCGGACGGATCGCGGGCGCGCGCCACGTTCCGCGCGGCATGCTCGAATTCTGGATCGACCCCGAGAGCCCGTATCACAAGCCCTTCTTCGCCGAGGACGGGACCTTCGTCTTCTACTGCGCGGGCGCGTGGCGGTCGGCGCTGGCCGCCAAGACCGCCGACGACATGGGGCTCGGGCCGGTCGCCCATCTGGGGGGAGGCATCCAGGCGTGGATCGACGCGGGCGGTCCCATCGATCCGCCGAAGGGCTAGGGCGGCCGGGAAACGCCAGGATGGAATTCGGCATCTTTTCCAACGGCATCCGGCCGCACACCAGCGCCGCGCGCACCTACGAGGAAGACATCCACGAGATCGTCCTTGCCGACAGGCTGGGCTTCCGCGACGCCTATATCAGCGAGCACCACGGCGAGCGGCCCTATATCAACCGCATCGACACGATCCCCGCGCCCGACCTGATGATGTGCAAGGCGGCCGGGCTCACCAGCCGGATCCGCTTCGGCGCCGCGGTCAAGCTGATCCATCTTCACCACCCGGTCGACGTGGCGATCCAGTCCGCCGTGACCGATCATCTGACCGGCGGGCGCTACATCTTCGGCTTCGGCTCGGGCTTTCCGCTGCCGCTGTTCTCCGAGGAGCGCGGATTGAGCTTCGAGGACCGCCACGACCGGCTCAACGAGGCGCTCGATTTCATCCTGAAATGCTGGGCAAGCGACGAGCCGTTCGATTGGGACGGCGAGCACTGGCGGGGAAAGGGCGTGATCGCGCTGCCCAAGCCCTTCGCGGGCCCGCAGATGCCGATGGCGACGGCGACCGATTCGGAGCCGATGCTCCGCATCGCCGGCGCGCGCGGCTACACGCTGATCTCCGCCTTCTTGGAATCAGCCGGCCGGCTCAAGCCCAAGGCCGACCTCTACGCGGCGGCGGCGCGGGCGGCCGGCATCGCCGACCCCCGCCGCAACGTCACCGCGTCACGCATCGTCTATATCGCGGACAGCGAGAAGCAGGCGATCGAGGACCTGCGCCCCGCCGTGACCCACGAGATCGGCTTCCAGGCGGAACGCGGCTTCCTCAAGATGCTGGAGAAATTCTACGACCTCCGCGTCCCCAACGACGAGCGCGGCATCGAGGCGCTCGTCGAGGCGGAGTTCTACCTCCTGGGCGATCCCGACTCGGTGGCCGAAAAGATCAGGCGGTTCCACGACGAGAGCGGCGGGTTCGGCACGTTCCTGATCGTTACCGGCAAGGACTGGGCGACCCGCGCGCACCGCGAACGCTCGATGCGGCGGTTCATGGAAGAGGTGGCGCCGCAGCTCCGGGACGTCGTGCCGGCGGAGGCGGCCTGACCCGGGGCGGTCCCTCCGAGGACGCGCGGCGGAGGACGGATTGGCAAGCCCGATGATCGGCGAACGGGTGCCGCGCAAGGAGGATCGCAGGCTTCTTACCGGCCGGGGCCGGTTCAGCGACGATTTCAACGCGCCCGGCCAGGCATACGCGGTGTTTCTCCGTTCGCCGCACGCCCATGCCCGAATCCTGGAAACGGACGCCGCGGACGCCGACCCGGATGCGGGTGTCCTCGCCGTGCTGACCGGTCGCGACTACGCGGCGGACGGGCTCTCGGGCCTGCTCCACTACGTCATTCCCGCGGATCACCTGGACCCGTCCAGACCGGGGCTTTCCGACGACCAGATTTCGCCGTTGCCCGAGCCCTTGCCCATCGCCACGGACCGGGTCCGGCATGTCGGCGAGATCGTCGCCATGGCGGTGGCGGAAACCCGGGACGCGGCGACGGACGCGCTGGAGCGGGTCCGGATCGAGTACGAGCCCCTGCCCGCGGTGACGGACGCGCGTGCCGCGACGGAACCGGACGCGCCCCGGGTCTGGGACGGGGACAATATCTGCCTTCGCGCCGAGGCGGGCGATGCGGCCGCGACCGAAGCGGCGTTCGCGGCGGCCAGCCGCGTCGTGCGGATCGCCTTCCACAACCACCGGATCTACGGCTGCCCGATGGAGCCGAAATCCGCTCTCGGCGAATACGATCCGGAGTCGGGGCGCTTCGCGCTGCATGCGCCGAGCCAGGGCGTCCACCGGTTCAAGCACTCGATCGCGGCGGCCCTCGGCGTGGAGCCCGACAGCGTCAGGATCGTCACCGGCGACGTCGGCGGAGGGTTCGGCGTCCGCTCGCCCTGCGCCAACGAGTATCCGCTCCTGCTCTGGGCGGCCCGGCGGTGCGGCCGACCGGTCAAGTGGCAGGGAAGCCGGAGCGACACGTTCCTCTCCGACTTCCACGCGCGCGATTTCCGTACCGAGGGCGCGCTCGCGCTCGACGCCGATGACCGCATAACGGCGGCGCGGATCGACTATCTGGGCAATCTCGGCGCCTATCCCATCTCCTTCGCCGTCCTCTCCAACCTGCTGAAGATGGCCGGGCCGCCCTACGACATACCGGCCATGCACGTCACGGTGCGCGGCGTGCTCGCCAATACGATCCCCGTCTCGGTCTATCGCGGCGCGGGACGCCCCGAGGTGACGCAGGCCGTCGAGCGTCTGATCGATCTCGCCGCCGACGAGGCGGGCGCGGATCGGGCGGAACTGCGCCGGCGCAACCTGATCGCCGCGGACGCCATGCCCTACCGGTCCGGGCTGGGCCTCGACTACGATTCCGGTGCGTTCGGCGAGAACTTCGACGCGGTGCTGCGGGAGATCGACTGGGACGGGTTTCCCGCCCGGCGCGCCGCCGCCCGGGCGCGCGGCAAGCGGGCCGGGATCGGCGTCGTCACCTATCTTGAATCGCCCGGCGCCGCGCCCTATGAGCGCACCGATGTCTCCGTACGTGCCGACGGCAGTGTGGAGGCGGTCATCGGCACCCAGGCCTCGGGCCAGGGGCACGAGACCAGCTTCGCCCAGGTCGTGGCCGAGATGCTGGAAGTCCCCTTCGACCGGGTCGAGATCGTCTACGGCGACACCGACAGGGCGGTCGCGGGCTCGGGTTCCCATGCCGACCGGTCGATGCGTCTGGGCGGCACGATCCTCTATCGCGCCGCCAAACGGATCGTCGAGCAGGGGCGCGAGGAGGCGGCCCGTCTGCTGGAAGCCGCGGCCGCCGATATCGGCTATGCGGACGGCCGCTTCACGGTCCTCGGCACCGACCGGTCGATCGGGTTGTTCGAGGTCGCCGCCGAGGCGCCGCTGGCGGCGACCGAAGAGATTTCGACCCGGTTGCACGCGCACCCCAACGGCGCGGCCGCCTGCGAAGTCGAGATCGACCCCGAGACGGGGGAGCTTGCGGTCGTCCGCTACGCGACGGTCGACGATGTCGGCCGCGCCATCAATCCGACGATCGTCGAGGGCCAGGTCCATGGCGGGATCGCCCAGGGGATCGGTCAGGCGCTCATGGAGCGGACCGTTTACGACGCCGAGTCGGGCCAGCTGCTCTCGGGCTCTTTGATGGATTACTGCCTGCCGCGGGCGGACGACCTGCCCTCGTTCCTCGGCCGCCTGAACGACCGTCCGACCGAGGGCAACCCGCTCGGCGTCAAGGGCGCTGGCGAGACCGGAACCACGCCCGCGACGGCAGTGGTGGTGAGCGCGGCGACCGACGCGCTGCGCGAGTACGGCGTCGCGCATCTGGAAATGCCGCTCACGCCGGAGCAGGTCTGGCGCGCGATCCGGGGCGCGGGCTGAGCCGTATCGAAGGGCCCGCCGCCTCACCCCCCGATCTTGAACAGCTTCATCGCGTTGGTGCGGCCGATCTTGGTCCGGTCGGCTTCCGAGATCGTCACGTCGTCGAACCACTCGGCCGCGCAGTCCACGTTCTCGAACGGCCAGTCGACCGAGAACATGATCCGGTCGGCACCCACCTCCAGCATCGTGTCCACCAGGCTCTGCGTGCGGAAAT
>JAJDVM010000294.1 GCA_022826125.1 Defluviicoccus sp. | reverse complement strand
CTGGACGCTCGACGACCTGAGACCCCACCTCGCCGAGGACCGGCTGGTCGTCGGCCTGCCGAGCCCCGCCTACCGCCAGCAACGCGACCGTCCGCTGCTCGCGGACGATGAGGTCGTCCATGTCGGCGAGGCGGTCGCAATAGTCGTCGCGGACTCGCGCTACGCGGCCGAGGACGCGGCGGCGCTGGCCGAGGTGGATTACGAGCCCCTTCCGGCGGTCGCTGATTGCCGCGATGCGCTCGCCCCCGGCTCGCCGCCGGTCCATCGCGACGGCGATCACAACCTGCTCGCCGAGCTCGTCATGGAATTCGGCGACGTCGAGGCCGCCTTCGCCGGCGGCCGGGTCTTTTCCGCCAGCCTCTCCGTCCATCGCGGCGGGGGGCATTCGATCGAGGGGCGCGGCGCGCTCGCCCGGCACGATCCGGTCGACGATTTGCTCACCCTCTGGTCCTCGACCCAGACGCCGCATGCCGGGCGCAACCTGATCGCCCGCATGCTGGGGCGCGAGGCGCGCGGCGTCCGCGTGGTCGCGCCGGCGGTCGGCGGCGGGTTCGGGCCCAAGCTCGTCACCTATCCCGAGGAGGTCGCGGTGGCGCTCGCCGCCCTTCTGCTCGGCCGGCCGGTCAAGTGGATCGAGGATCGGCGCGAGCATTTCGTCGCTAGCACCCAGGAGCGCGACCAGTTCTGGGACATCGAGGCCGCGTTCGACGCCGACGGCGCGATCCGCGGCGTGCGCGGGACGATGGTGCACGATCACGGCGCCTATACCGCGCGCGGCGCGAACCTGCCCTATGAATCCGCGCTCACGGCCACGCTGCCATACGACGTCCCGGCCTACCGGCTGGTCGCGCGCGCGGCGCTGACCAACAAGGTGCCGGTCACCCCGGTCAGGGGCGCCGGGCATCCGCAGGCGGTGTTCGCCATGGAGCGCCTGCTGGACGCGGCGGCGGACGGGCTCGGGATCGACCGCGTCGCGATCCGGGAGCGCAACCTGATCGGCCCGGAACGCATGCCGTGTACCCGTCCGCTCGAAAGCCGGGGCGGCCGCAAGGTGGTGCTCGACAGCGGCGATTATCCGGGCTGCATGCGAGCCGCGCTGGAAGCCGCCGGCTGGGACGGGTTCGCGGAAAGACGCCGCGCGGCGGCGTTGCGCGGGCTGGCGCGCGGTATCGGGCTCGCCAATTTCGTCAAGGGCACCGGGCGCGGACCGTTCGAATCCGCGACCGTCGCGGTCGATCCGTCGGGCGCTGTCTCGGTCGCTTCGGGCGCGGCCGCGATGGGGCAGGGCATCGAGACCATGCTGGCGGACATCGTGGCCGAAGGTCTCGGCTGCGACCGCGCCCTCGTCTCGGTGACCGCGGGGGACACGGCGGCGGTCGCGCTCGGCATCGGCGGGTTCAACAGCCGTCAGGCGGTGACCGCGGGGAGCTCCGCCTTCAACGCCGCCCGCAAGGTCCGCGGCAAGGCGCTCGCCATCGCCGCCCGTCATCTGGAGGCGGCCGAGGAGGACCTCGAAATCGCCGGCGGCGAGGTCCGGGTGCGCGGCGCGCCCGATCTTTCGGTGGCGCTCGGCCGCCTCGCCGAGACCGTTGCCGGCACCCCCGGGGTGACCTTCCCGGACGGCGTCGCGCCCGGGCTCTCGGCGGAGGAGAACACCGTCCTCGACGACATGCCGTTCGCCAACGGCACGGCGGTCGCCGAAATCGAGATCGACCGCGAGACCGGGCACGCGACGGTCGCCGGGCTGGTCGTCGCGCACGATTGCGGGCGGATCGTCAATCCGACGATCGTCGAGGGCCAGATCGTCGGCGGCGCGGCGCACGCCGTGGGCAACGCGCTGTACGAGTGGATGGGATTCGACGCCGATGCGCAGCCGCTCACGACCACGCTCGCCGACTATCTGCTGCCGGGCTCGCTCGACGTGCCGAGGATCGATACGGTTCACATGGAGTCGCCGAGCCCGCTCAACCCGATCGGGGTCAAGGGGGTCGGCGAGTGCGGCACCGTGCCGACCGCCGCTGCCATCGTCGCGGCGATCGAGAACGCGCTCGGCCTCCCCGGCGGTACGATAGACAGGGCGCCGCTGACGCCCGCCGATATCGGGACGCTCGCGCATGACCACACGCTTTGAGGAGATCGGCGAGCGCCTGCGCGCCTTCCGCCTCGGCTCCGGGCTGAGCGCCGACGAGATCGCGAGCCGCATCGGCATCTCGCGCACCGCGCTCTACCGCTTCGAGAAGGGTCAGGTGGCGAAGATCGAGACGCTCGAGAAGCTCGCCGAACTGCTCGACGTGTCGCTGCCGACACTGCTCGGCGTCGGCGTCGAATATGTCGGCTCCGCCGTCAGCTTCTTCGAGCGCCTGCGCCAGATCGAGGGGGCGGCGGAACACATCGTCGTCCTCGCGGGTCCGGTCTCTTTCCTGCTGTCGAGCGATGCCTTCGTGGACACGCTGGAAGAAGTGCTGGGCGAGAGCATCCCCGACGGCGCGGAGGGCCGCGCGCAAGGGCTGGACCAGGTCAGCGAGCTCATGGCCATCTTGCGCCAGCGGAAGGAGACCTACCGCGAGCGCCGGCCGGGCGTGCTCAACCTGATCTCCGAGGCGGAGATGGGGCGGTTCCTGCGCAACGGGCTGGTCGGACGGCTGGACCTGCCGGCGCCGGTGCGCGAGGACCGGCTCGCCCGGGCGCGCCTCGAGGCCGAGCACCTCGTGCGGCTGATGGAGGACGAGCCGATCGGCGTCCAGATCGGCCTCGTCCCGTCCACCCTGCCGCCGACCAGCTTCCAGATTTTCCGCCAGCCCGGCCGCCGGGTGCTGACGCTGAGCCCGTTCCGCCTCGGCGAGCAGCCCAACATCCATGCCGGGGTGGCGATGATCACCTCGGCGCCGGAGGCCCTCGCCCTGCACGAGAGGACGGCGGAAGACCTGTGGCGCCGCGCCCACAAGGGCGCCGCGGCAGCGGAAGCGATGAGGGAGCTGATCGCGCGCCACGCCGACGCGGGCTGACGCGCTAGCGCCTCACCAGGCGGTAGGTGGCGATCGTCGACACGACGACTCCGGCGGCGAACAGCACCAGCCCGGCATGGATATCGGCGGTGGTCAACAGGCTCCCCTCCAGCGCGACCACGAGCAGCGCGACGATACACACGTCGAGCATCGACCAGCGGGAAATCCAGGCCGCCGCCCGCAGCAGCCGGTCGGGCAACGATCCGGGGTCCGCCGCTGCGAGCCAGGCCCAGACCCCGACCGCGACCTTTCCGAGCGGCAGGACCACCGAGAACAGAAAGACCAGAACGAACAGGAAGTAGCGGCCGTCGGACCAGAAACCGAGCACGCCGTCGATGATGGAATAGGTCTTGCCGAACAGGACGAAGCTGGTCACCGACACCGCCGGCACAACCAGCCCGGCGATCAGCAGCGGCAGGGAGGCCGCGAGCAGCAGTCCGGCGATACGGTCGCGGGGCAGGGCCGCAAGCCGCGCTCAGCCGCGCGGCTCGAAATGAAAAACCTCGGGCGGCTTCGAGAGGCAGTCGCGGAACCTGGAGCCGAAGGTCTTGTAGTCCTCGCTCTCGCGGAAGGCGAAATGGTCCTCGATGCGGTCCCATTCGACCGCGATCATGTAGGCGAGCTCGGGCTCGACCCGCTTGCCCCAGCGGAGTCCCTGGCAGCCGGGCTGGCGGCGGAGAATTTCGGAACCTTCCGCGAAACCTTCGAGGAAAGCGGCCTCGTCCTCGGGTTTGACGTAGATCGTGGCGATTTCGATGACCATTCTTCCCTCCTCGATCAGGCGGCGGGCAGCAGTTGGCGGGATTCCGTGATGAGCTCGGCGATCTGGACCGCGTTCAGCGCCGCCCCCTTGCGCAGATTGTCGGCGACGACCCAGAAGCTCAGCCCGTTCTCCACCGTGGGGTCCTTGCGGATCCGGCTGACATAAACCTGATCCTCGCCGGCGCATTCCGCCGGTGTCACATAGCCCTCGTCGGCACGGTGGTCGACGACGGCGACGCCGTGCATCTCGGACAGCGCCTCGCGCGCCTCGTCGACCGAGATCGGCCGCTCGAACTCGGCGTTGACCGCTTCGCCGTGGCCGACGAAGACCGGCACGCGGACGCAGGTCGCCGTGACGCGGATATCGGGGTCGAGGATCTTCCGCGTTTCGACCGCCATCTTCCACTCCTCCCTGGTCTCCCCGTCATCCATGAAGACGTCGATATGGGGAATCGCGTTGAAGGCGATCTGCTTGGTGAATTCCTGGTTGCGAACCTGCTCGTTCACGTAGATGCCGCGGGTCTGGTTGAACAGCTCGTCCATCGCCGTCTTGCCGGCGCCGGAGACCGACTGGTAGGTCGCGACCACGACCCGACGGACCCTGGCAAGGTCGTGCAGCGGCTTGAGCGCCATCACCATCTGGATGGTGGAGCAATTGGGATTGGCGACGATATTGCGCTTGTTCCCGGCGAGGGCGTGCGCGTTGACCTCGGGCACGACGAGCGGCACGTCCGGTTCCATGCGGAATCGCGACGTGTTGTCGATGACCACGCAGCCGGCCTTGGCCGCGCGCGGCGCATGCACGGCCGAGACCTTCGCACCTGGCGAGAACAGCGCGATGTCGAAGCCCGCGAAGTCGAAGCTGGAGAGATCCCGGACCCGCAGCTCCTCGTCCTCGCCGAACGACACCTCGCGCCCGACCGACCTCTCGGAGGCGAGCGCCGCGACATCGTCGACGGGAAAGGCACGCTCGGCGAGACAT
Organism: Defluviicoccus sp.; assembly: GCA_022826125.1. GTDB lineage: Bacteria > Pseudomonadota > Alphaproteobacteria > MPNO01 > MPNO01 > MPNO01. The sequence goes on along the minus strand of JAJDVM010000294.1, from coordinate 21,344 downwards.
TGAAGAATCTCGCGCCCCACCGCGCCGGTCGCGCCGGCGACGGCAACCTTGTAACCCATCGGAGAAACCCTCTCATGGCCCGCCCCAGGGCGAGACTATTCCCCCGGCGCGATGCCGGGCCCCGTGCCGCGCCGAAGCGCCGCTTCTAGCTGTCCGACTTGGCCTCCGGTTTCGCCTTGGCCGGTTCGGTCTCCGGCTCGATCGGCTGAATCCCGGGCGCCGGCGTCGACGGCTGGCTGTTGAGCGCGGTCGTGATCGGCGCCGGCTTCTCGTTCGAGACCATCTTGCCGTACATGCAGGCAAACGCCGGGGTCGAGGACGCCGCGGCGAACGCCGCGGCGGCGACAATTGCGAGGGTCTTCTTCATGAACACGCACCTCGACAGAGGGTTGCAGTCGCGGGCAAGGTAGCGGGTCCCGGACGCGTCGGCAAGCTGGGCCTTCGGTTGACGCTCCATAGTGGCGGTGGAACAATCTTTGCCGACCATCATGGAACGAAGGGATCGGCAATGAAGTTCAGGATTTCGGCGGTTGCGGCAGGACTCGCGGGGCTTCTCGCGGCCAATGGCGCGCTCGCCGCGCAACAGTGGAATATGGCGACGGCCTATCCCGATCCGTTCTTCCACACCAAGAACATCCACCAGTTCGTCAAGGAGATTGCCGAAGCCTCCAAGGGCGATCTGAAGATCACCGTCCACAGCGCGCAGTCGCTCTACAAGCTGCCCGAGATCCATCGCGCCGTGCAGAGCGGCCAGATCCAGATGGGCGAGACGATCGTCTCGCTGCTCGCCAACGAGGATCGCGTCTACGAGGTGGACTCGCTCCTGTTCTTCGCCGAAAGCTACGATCAGGCCAAGCGCCTCTGGAAGGTCTCCAAACCCTTCATCGCGAGCCGGCTGGCCAAGAAAGGCCTGATGCTGCTCTATTCCGTTCCCTGGCCGCCCCAGGGCTTCTACGCGAAGATGGAGCTCAAGAGCGCGGACGACTTCAAGGGCCTCAAGTTCCGCGCCTACAACGCCACCATCTCGCGCTATGCCGCCGCGGTCGGCGCGGTGCCGACGACGGTGCAGCTCGTCGACATCCCGCAGGCGTTCTCCACGGGGATCGTCGACGCGATGATCACCTCGGCCACGACGGGTGTTCTGACCAAGTCATGGGACTACCTCACCCATTACCACGACACCCGCGCCGGGCTGGGCAAGAACATGGTCATCGTGAACGCCCGCGCCTTCAAGCGGTTGAGCGAGGCGACCCGCAGGGCGGTGACCGATGCCGCCGCCCGCGCCGAGCCCAGGGGCTGGGAGATGAGCGCCAACGAGACCGCCAGGATGACCGCGAAACTGGCCGAAAAGCTCACCGTGGTGCCTCCCAAGCCCGGCCTGTTGAAGGGGCTTCGCGCGGCCGGCGCGCGGATGGTCGAGGATTGGCTCTCCAAGGCCGGGCCGGACGGCAAGAAGATCCTGGACGCCTACCGCGCGTCCAAGTGAGTTCGCGGGGACGCAGGTGAGGGCTCGCCTGCCGGCCCGTGCATGACGATGTGAGACGCCTCCTCAACGGGCTCTATCACGGGTGCGGCGTTCTTTCGGCCGCGTTCATCGTCTGCATCGCGCTCGCCATACTGGCCGAGATCGTCGGCCGGATGGCGGGCGTGCTGATTCCCGCCGCGACCGAGTTCGCCGGCTACTGCCTCGCTTCGGCGATCTTCCTCGGCCTCGCCTATACGCTGACCAGCGGCGAGCACATACGCGTCTCGATACTCCTGCTCCGGGTGCCGGCGCGTGCGCGGCATGCCCTGGAACTCTTCTGCCTCATTCTCGGCACCGCGCTCAGCATCTATTTCGCCTGGCACTTCTGCGCCTTCGCATACGAGACCTTCGTGTTCGGCGAGGTCGGCCAGGGGCTGATCAAGACCCCGCTCTGGATTCCGCAATCGGGGCTGGCCCTGGGCCTAGTGGTGCTGGCGATCGCCTTCGTCGACGAGCTCGTGACGATGCTGAGCGGGCGAACGCCGCAATATGCCGAACGGGACGGCGACGAGGCCGCCCGGGCGCTCGGGACCGGCGGCGACACGTAGCGCGGCGTCATGGACATCCTCTCGATCGCCCTGATCCTGACCTTCGTTCTCCTGCTGCTCCTGGGCGCCGGGCTCTGGGTGGCGCTGTCGCTGGTGGGCGTCGCGGTGTTCGCGATGACGGCCTTCACCACGGCTCCGGTGGGTCCGGTGCTGGCGACGACGACCTGGGGGTCGACCACCCCGTTTTCGCTGATCGCGCTGCCGCTCTTCGTCTGGATGGGGGAGATCCTGTTCCGAACCCGGCTGTCGGAAGACATGTTCCGCGGCATCGCGCCCTGGGTGACTCGGCTTCCGGGACGTCTGCTCCACGTCAACGTCGTCGCCTGCGGCATCTTCGCGGCGATATCGGGATCTTCGGCGGCAACGGCGGTGACCATCGGGCGCATGTCGATCCCCGAGCTGCACAAGCGCGGCTATGACGAGCGCATGTCCATCGGGACGCTGGCCGGCTCGGGCACGCTGGGCTTCCTGATCCCGCCCTCGATTATCCTGATCGTCTACGGCGTCGCCGCGGAGCTCTCGATCGCGAGGCTGTTCATCGCCGGGATCCTGCCCGGCGTCATGCTGATCGCGCTGTTCATGGGCTTCATCATGCTTTGGGCGCTGGTCAATCCGGGCCGGGTACCGAAAAGCGACGACCGGCTGTCATTCTGGCGCAAGGTTTACGAGTCGCGCCGCCTGCTGCCGACCATCCTGCTGATCGTCGCCGTCCTCGGTTCGATCTATCTCGGCATCGCGACTCCCGTGGAGGCCGCGGTCGTGGGCGTTCTGGGCTCGCTCGCGCTGGCCTGGGGCACGGGTGGGCTCAACCGGCGGGTTCTCGCCGACAGCCTGATGGGAGCCACCCGGACCACCTGCATGATCAGCTTCATCTTCGTCGGCGCGTCGTTCCTGACCATCGCCATGGGGTTCACCGGCATCCCCCGCTCGCTGGCGCAGTGGATCGGCGAGATGGAGCTGGGCCACTACGGGCTGATCGCCGCGCTCACCGTGTTCTTCATCGTGCTCGGCTGCTTCCTCGACGGGATCTCCGTGGTCCTGCTCACCACGTCGATCATCCTGCCGATGATCCAGGCCGCCGGGATCGACCTGATGTGGTTCGGCATCTACCTGGTGCTGGTGGTCGAGATGTCGCAGGTGACGCCGCCGGTCGGCTTCAACCTTTTCGTGCTGCAGGGGCTCACCGGGCGCAACATTCTCCAGATCGCCCGCGCGGCGTTCCCGTTCTTCCTGCTGTTGCAGATCGGGGTGGTGCTGCTGGTGGTGTTCCCCGAGATCGCGACCTACCTGCCGCAGCAGATGACGAAGAACTAGGCCGCGAGCGCGTCCAGCGCGGCGGTGACCGCCTCGCCCATCCCGGTGGTGGAGACCGGCGTCATCCCGGGCTGCATGATGTCGCCGGTCCGCAGGCCCTTGGCGAGCGTGTCCTCGACCGCCCGCTCGACCAGCGCCGCGTCCTCCTCCATGTCGAAGGAGTAGCGCAGCATCATCGCGAAGCTGAGCAGGGTCGCCAGCGGGTTGGCCTTGTTCTCGCCGGCGATGTCGGGCGCCGAGCCGTGGATCGGCTCATAGAGCGCGCGCCGTCGCCCGGACGAGTCCGCCGGACCGAGCGAGGCGGAAGGCAGCATTCCGAGCGAGCCGGTGAGCATCGAGGCGACGTCCGACAGCATGTCGCCGAACAAATTGTCGGTGACGATCACGTCGAACTGCTTGGGCGCGCGGACCAGCTGCATGCCGCAATTGTCGGCCAGCATGTGGGACAGTTCGACGTCGGCGTATTCGGCCTCGTGCAGCCGGATGACTTCCTCGCGCCACAGGAGCCCGCTTTCCATCACGTTCGCCTTCTCCACCGAGCAGACGCGGTTGTCCCGCCTGCGCGCGAGATCGAAGGCGACCCGGGCCACCCGGACGATCTCGGAGGTGGTGTAGACCTGCGTGTTGACACCTCTGCGCTCGCCGTTCTCCAGATCCTCGATACCGCGCGGCTCGCCGAAATAGACCCCGCCGGTGAGCTCGCGGACGATCAGGATATCGAGCCCGGCGACCAGCTCGGTCTTCAGCGTCGAGGCCTCGGCCAGCGCGTCGAAAACCAGCGCCGGACGCAGATTGGCGAACAGTTCGAGATCCTTGCGCAGGCGCAGGAGCCCGGCCTCGGGCCGGATCTCGAAGGGGACATCGGCCCATTTGGGGCCGCCGCACGCGCCGAGCAGGACGGCGTCCGCGCCCATCGCCGCGTCCATCGTCGCATCGGAGATCGGCCCGCCCTCGGCGTCGAGCGCCGCTCCGCCGACCAGCGCCTCCGCGACGTCGAAGCTCACATGGCGGCGCCGGTCCATCCAGTCGACGACCCGGCGCACCTCGCCCATCACCTCGGGGCCGATTCCGTCGCCGGCAAGGATCAGCAGCTTCTTGTTTGCGGCCATGGAAACGTCAGGCCCAAGGCTGGGCTGTCTTGCGCGTGTCCTCGAACGCGCCGATCCGGTCGTCCTTCTGCAGGGTCAGCGCGATGTCGTCGAGCCCGTTGAGCAGGCAGTGCTTCTTGAACGGATCGATGTCGAAGTCGATGACTTCCCCGTCCGGGCGAACGATCTGCTGCTTCTCCAGATCGACCGAAAGGCGCGCGTTGCCGCCCTTCTCGGCGTCCTCCATCAGCTTGTCCACCGTCTCCTGCGGCAGCGCGATCAGCAGCATGCCGTTCTTGGAGGCGTTGTTGTTGAAGATGTCGGCGAAGCTCGGCGCGATCACGCAGCGGATACCGAAATCGATCAGCGCCCAGGGCGCGTGCTCGCGCGACGAGCCGCATCCGAAATTGTCCCCCGCGACCAGGATCCTGGCCTCCCGGTAGGCCGGCTTGTTGAGGATGAAGTCGGGCTTTTCCGAGCCGTCCTCGTCGTAACGCAGCTCGTTGAACAGGTTCTTGCCGAGCCCGGTCTTCTTGATCGTCTTCAGGAACCGCGCCGGGATGATCCGGTCGGTATCGACATTGACCATCGGGAACGGGGCCGCGATGCCCTGAAGGGTGTTGAATTTCTCCATCGTTCGCGCCTCCCTAGAGAAGTTCCCGGTGATCGCTCAGATAGCCGTTGACCGCGGCGGCGGCCGCCATCGCGGGGCTCATCAGATGGGTCCGCCCGCCCGGCCCCTGGCGGCCCTCGAAATTGCGGTTCGACGTGGAGGCCGAACGCTCGCCGGGCTGCAGCATGTCGCCGTTCATCGCGATGCACATCGAGCAGCCCGGCTCGCGCCAGTCGAACCCGGCCTCCTTGAACACCGCGTCGAGCCCCTCCTCCTCGGCCTGGTGCTTCACCAGCCCGGAACCCGGCACCACCATCGCATGGACGCCGTCGGCGACGCTGCGCCCGCGCGCGATGGCGGCGGCGGTCCGCAGATCCTCGATCCGCGAGTTGGTGCAGGAGCCGATGAACACCTTGTCCACCCTGATGTCGGTCAACGCCTGGCCGGCGGAGAGGCCCATATATTCGATCGCGCGCTCCAGCGAGCGTTTGCGGTTGCCGTCCTCCTCGCCCGAAGGGTCGGGCACCGAGCCGGAGATCGGCAGCACCATCTCCGGACTGGTCCCCCATGTGACCTGCGGCTCGATGCTGGCCGCGGAGATCGTGACTTCCTTGTCGTACGTCGCGCCCGGATCGGAAGGCAGCGTCCGCCAATAGGCCTCGGCCTGTTCCCACGCCGCGCCCTTGGGCGCCATGGGCCGGCCCTTCACGTAGTCGAAGGTGGTCTGGTCGGGGGCGACGAGACCGGCCCGCGCCCCGCCCTCGATGGTCATGTTGCAGAGCGTCATGCGGCCTTCCATCGACAGGTCCTCGACCGCCTTGCCGGCGTACTCGATGACGCAGCCGGTGCCGCCGGCGGTCCCGATCGCGCCGATGATGGCGAGCGCGAGGTCCTTGGCGACCACCCCCGGCGGCAGCGCGCCGTCGACGGTGACCCGCATGTTCTTCGCCGGGCGCTGGATCAGCGACTGCGTGGCGAGCACGTGCTCGACCTCGGAGGTGCCGATGCCGAAGGCGAGGCAGCCGAAGGCGCCGTGCGTCGAGGTGTGGGAATCGCCGCAGGCCATCGTCAGACCGGGCAGGGTGAAGCCCTGCTCCGGGCCGATCACATGGACGATGCCCTGGCGGATGTCGTTGAGCTCGATATAGGGCAGGCCGAACGCTTCGGCGTTTTCCTTGAGGAGATCGATCTGGATGCGCGATTCCTCATTCTCGATCGGCAGGGAGCGGTCCGTGGTGGGCACGTTGTGGTCGGGGACCAGAAGCTGGGCTTCCGGCCGGCGCACCGTGCGGCCCGCCGCGCGCAGCCCCTCGAAAGCCTGAGCGCTGGTGATCTCGTGGATGATCTGCCGGTCGATATAGAGCAGACACGTGCCGTCCTCCTGGACGTCCACCACGTGGCTTTCCCAGATCTTGTCGAACAGAGTCTTCGGTTGCGCCATCGAGCGCCTCCCTCGATTGGTCCCGGGCGCGGCCCGGCCGGTCTGTGAACCCCGGAAGTTCCGGTTCGGATCTACTCGTCGCCGGAGCCGGCCGCTTCCGGTTCGGCGGCGACTTCCGCGTCGGGCACGGCCGCCGCTTCCTCGGCGAATTGTCTGCGATCAACCCTCTCGGCGATGCGGGCGCGCTTGCCGCGCCGGCTTCTGAGATAATAGAGCTTGGCGCGCCGCACCTTGCCCCGGCGCACCACTTCGATCCGGTCGATGCGCGGCGAATAGAGCGGGAAGACGCGCTCGACCCCCTCGCCGTAGGAAATCTTGCGCACGGTGAAGGCGGAGCTGACGCCGCTCGACGTGCGCGCGATCACCACGCCTTCATAGACCTGGATCCGCTCGCGGGTGCCCTCGACGACCTTGAAGTGGACGCGGACCGTATCTCCCGGCGCGAAGTCCGGGATCGGCCGTTCCTCGGTGAGCCTCGCAATCTGCTCGGCTTCGATCTGCTCAATCACGTTCATCGTTATCCCCTTCCGTCTTCCGCCGATAGCGCCGCCACAGATCCGGCCTGCGCTCCCGCGTCGAGCGTTCCGCTTCGGCCAGGCGCCATTCGCGGACCCGCTCGTGATGCCCGCTCAACAGCACATCGGGCACCCTCCGCCCCCGCCATTCCCGCGGGCGCGTGTAGTGCGGGTACTCGAGCAGCCCGTCGGCGAAGCTCTCTTCGGCCAGCGAGTCGGCCTGACCGACCACGCCGGGCAACAGCCGCACGCAGGCATCGATCAGCGCGATCGCCGCCGGCTCGCCGCCGGACAGCACGAAATCGCCGAGGCTGACCTCCTCGATTTCGTGCGCCTCGAGCACCCTTTCGTCGACGCCTTCGAAACGGCCGCAGAGCAGGCTCATCCCCGGCCCGGAGGCCAGCGCGCGAACCCGCGCCTGATCGAGCAGCCGTCCGCGCGGGCTGAGATAGATCAGCGGCGCTCCTGCGTCCGAGACCGCCGCGAGGGCGTCCCCGATCACATCCGGCCGCATCACCATCCCCGCGCCCCCACCGAAGGGGGTGTCGTCGACGGAGCGGTGTTTATCGCGCGCGAAGTCCCTGATGTCCACCGTTTCGAGACTCCAGAGCCCGTCTTCGAGCGCCCGTCCGGCGAGCGAGCGGCCGACCGGCCCGGGAAACATCTCCGGGAAGATGGTGAGCACGCGAACCGCGAAGGGCATTCCGTCATCGGCGCGCATCGTCCTTCTCTTCCCGCGTTCCGTCCTCCGCGCGGTCTTCGGGCTCTTCGGGCGGGTCGATCACGATGCACCCCGCCGCGATGTCGATCTCCGGCACATGCTCCCGGGTGAACGGAACCAGGATCGTCTCCCCGCCGTTACCCGGGTCGATCTCCAGCACCTCGGCGTCGCCCGCAGGCAGGATCGCCGCGACCTCGCCGCGCCGGTTGCCGGCACCGTCGATCGCCGAAAGCCCCAGCAGATCGGCATGGTAGAACTCGTCCTCGTCCTCCGGCGCGGGGAGCCGGTCGCGGTCGATATAGAGCCTTACGCCCCCGAGCGCCTCCGCCGCGTCGCGGTCGTCGACGCCCGCGACCGAGCCGATCAACTGGCCGCGCGCGCGGCCGCGTAGCGTGAGGGCGAAAATTCTCTCTCCCCTTTCGTCCTCGAGCGGCCCGTAAGCCGCAATGTCCTCGGGCCGCTCGGTGAAGCTCTTGATACGGACGTCGCCGCGAACGCCATGCGCGCCGGCCACGGCGCCGACGCATACGCGCCCGCGTCGGGCCGCGCCTTCGACGGCCAGCGCCGATATCTCGGCGGCGCGGCCGCGCGCGGCCGCGTCAGCCTTCGGCCGATCCGCCGGCACCTGCGTCCGCATCGCCCGATGCCTCCTCGGCCGCCTTCATCCGCTCCTGCGCCTTTTTCCTGGGCCGACTCTTGATCGGGTTGTCGCGCTGCGCCGGCATCGGAATGATTTCGGCCCGGCCGAGGAACTTCGCCACACGATCGCTGGGCAGCGCGCCCCGGTCGAGCCAGTGCCGGATACGCTCCTCCTTGAGCACCACGCGGTCCGGGTGGTCGCTGGCGAGAATGGGGTTGTAGGTGCCCAGCCGCTCGATGAAGCGGCCGTCCCGCGGGCTTCGCGAGTCGGCAACGACGATCCGGTAGAACGGGCGCTTCTTCGCGCCGCCTCGCGCGAGTCTGATCTTGAGGGCCATCTCTCTCCTTTCCCCGAGCTATCTCGGCGGCATCATCGGCGGCATTCCGCCGCGCATGACGCCTTTCTTGCCGAGCTTGTTCATCTTTTTCATCATCCGGTTCATTTCCTGGAACTGCTTCATCAGCCGGTTGACGTCCTGGACGGTCACGCCCGATCCGGCCGCGATGCGCCGCTTGCGCGAAGCCTTGATGATCTCCGGCCTGAGCCGCTCGGCAGGCGTCATCGACGAGATGATCGCCTCCTGGCGCACCAGAACCGCCTCGTCCACGTTGGCGTTGGCGAGCTGCTTCTGCATCCGGCCGACGCCGGGCAGCAGCTGGGTGATCCCGCCCAGACCGCCCATCATACGAATCTGGCGCAGCTGCTTGGCCAGATCGTCGAAATCGAACCGGCCCTTCTGCATCTTGCGGGCGAGCTTTTCGGCTTCGTCCTCGGCGATCGTCTCCTGCGCCTTCTCGACGAGGCTGACGACATCGCCCATGCCGAGGATGCGGGACGCGATGCGGTCGGGATGGAAGGCCTCGAGCGCATCGAGCCCCTCTCCGGTGCCGAGCAGCTTGATCGGGCAGCCGGTCACCGCCCGCATCGAGAGCGCCGCGCCGCCGCGGGAATCGCCGTCGATCCGGGTCAGGATTATGCCGGTGAGACCGAGCCGCTCGTGGAACGCCGTGGCGGTGGCGACCGCGTCCTGGCCGGTCATTGCATCGGCGACCAGCAAGGTCTCCTTGGGCGACGCGGCGTCCGAGATCGAGGCTGCCTCGTCCATCAACGCATCGTCGATGGCGAGCCGGCCCGCGGTATCGAGGAGGACCACGTCGTAGCCTTCCTTGCGGGCGGTCTCCATCGCGCGGTCCGCGATCATGCGGGGCGTCTGCAACGGGATGACGGGAAGCGTGGCGACCCCGGCCTGGGTTCCGAGCAAGGCGAGCTGCTCCTGCGCGGCCGGACGCCGGACATCGAGCGAGGCCATCAGCACCTTCTTGCGATCCTGGCGCTGGATCCGCTGGCCCAGCTTCGCGGTGGTCGTCGTCTTGCCGGAGCCCTGAAGCCCGACCATCATCGCCGCGACCGGCGGGGCGGCCGCGAGGTCGATGTCGGCGGAACTGGCGCCCAGCATCTCGACCAGCCGGTCGTTGACGATCTTGACCACCATCTGGCCGGGGTTGATCGAGCGCAGCACCTCCTGGCCGACCGCCTCGGCACCGGCCTTCTCGACGAAATCCTTGACCACGGGAAGGGCGACATCGGCCTCCAGGAGGGCGATGCGGATTTCCCGCATGGCGGCCGAGACATCGGCCTCGGAAAGCGCACCGCGCCGCTTCAGGCGGTCGAATACGTCCTCGAACCTGGTCTTCAGACCGTCGAACATCGGTGCAATTCCCGGCCCAACGGGCTACGCGCCAGTGCGCGCATCGCGCGGACTGGCGGACACCCTGGGGCGCTGATGTTTTCACCCGAACGCTGGGACGGCGCAATCTAGGGGCGACGCGGAAGCCCGTCAACCGGCTGCGACGAGGCCCGGTCGCCGGTTCTCCTCAGCAATACGGCGATATCGTCCGTCGCCGCGCGGGCGATCAGCCGGGTCATGCGGGGCCAGTCGGCGATCAACGTTTCGTCGACGACCTCGTTCTCCTGAACCAGCGACCCGATCCGCGATCCGGACGCCGCGTGGAGACGCCAATCCACCCTGAGCCGGCGCAACCCGCCCGAAACGGGTCCGAGCGAGACTTTCGCGGCGAGCCGGGGGCCGGCCCGACCGTCCGGCAGGGTCTCGATCCGCGCCGCCCGCATGGCGTCGACCACCGCCCGACGCAGCGCTTCTCCGTCGATCCCGGGAGGCGCGCCGACGGTGCCGACGCGAACCGCGGGAGCCTTGCCCCTCGGGGCCGGCCGCGCGGGACGCAGCAGGGCCGCGATCCCGTCCGCCGACTCGGCCGCGAGCCGCCCGACCAACCGGGGAGAGCCGCGTTCCCAGTCCCGCCGCGGCGGCGAGGCGGAGACCCAGTGCCGGCCGAGGCCGCGCCCGTCGCGGCCGATCACCCACCACTCGATCGCCACCTCGACGCGGCCGCCGTCGAGCGGCAGGGCCTCCGCCGCGCCGTAGGCCAGCGCGCCCGGCGCGCGTTCCGACGATACCGCGGCGGGAACCTCACGGCGACCGAGCGCGTCCACGAGCGCGGGAGCGAACGACACCGCGAGCGTGGACGGCATGCCGGAGACCGGGCGCAGCGTAATGCCGTAAGCGTCCGCAGCCGGGCCGATGGACAGGTCGGCGCCGCGTTCCGTGGGCGCGAAGGGCCGGGGCGGCGGCTGGCAGGCGGCGAGGAGGGCGAGCGCGGCAGCCAGCACGGCGCCCGCCCGCGCTCCGCGTCTCATCCCGCTCACATCGCACACGTCGCCAGCAGTCCCAGAACCAGGACGAGGGAGAAGACGATCAGATGGGGCACCCGGTCTCACTCCACCAGGGCTATCGCGGACAGGGCCCGGCCGTAGCCGTCCTCTCCGCGCAGGCAGGTGCGGCGGTAGCTGAAATAGAGATCCTCTTCCGCACAGGTATCGGCGCCCGCGACGGTAACTTGCGAGATGCCGAGCGCGGCGAGGCTCGCTCCGACATAACCCTCGAGATCGAAACGGGGCCGCTCGCCGGGGCGCGGCGGCGTGAACCAGCGCGCGTTGTCTTCGTCCGCCCTTTCGAACCGCTCGCGGAACTCGGGTCCGACCTCGTAGGACGCCTGACCGATACAGGGCCCGACGGCGGCGGCGATCCGTCCCCGCACGGCACCCAGCGCTTCCATCGCCGAGACCGCAGCGGCGAGCACGCCGTCCAGCGCGCCGCGCCAGCCGGCATGGGCGGCGCCGACAATTCCGGCGCCGGGATCGGCGAGCAGGACCGGCGCGCAATCGGCCGTCAGGATGCCGAGTGCGATTCCGGGGGCGGCCGTCGCCAGCGCGTCCCCCTGCCGGCGCGGGGCGCCCCGCGAATCGAGTACGATCGCGTGCGTGCCATGCACCTGTCGGGCCGTGTAGAGCGCTTCCACGGGCAACCCGAGCGCCGCCATCGCGCGCGCGCGGTTCTCGGTCACCGCGTCGGATTCGTCGGCCGAGCCGGGCCCGCAATTGAGGGACGCATAGCACCCCTCCGAGACGCCGCCGGCGCGGCCGAAGAAACCGTGGCGGATCCCTTCGAGACCGGCCAGGACCTCGCTTGTCGCAAACGGCACGCTCACAGCGGCGAGCCCTCGAAACCGGCGGGCGTCGGCGTGTCGTGGTCGGTCAACGCCAGCACCTTGAACAGCTCTCCCATCGCCGCCGGGTCCGTCAGCCGGTGGCAGGCGGAACGGATCGCGGCGCGCTGCTCCGGCGCGGCCGCTTCCATCAGCCGGTCTCTTCGGATGTCGATCCCGAGACGCTCAAGGAACCGTCCCTGCGTCACCGGACCGTGACTCCGCGCGCCCATTTTGCGTGCCGCCTCCGCACAGGCGGAGAAATCGACATGCGCGCTCAGATCGGCATCGCCCGGCGCGGCCAGCGGATCGGCATAGCGATGCCGGGCCACGGCTTGCAGCGTCTCGCCGAATCCCGGACTGGCATAGCCGTAATCGACGATCAGCGCGGCGCCCCGGCGGGCCGCGAAACGCTTCGCGATCGCGCGAACCAGGACGATGGTCCCGGGGTTCCTCTCCCTGATCTTTCCTTTCTCCGGGCCTGTCCCGGCGGCCCACGGCGGGTCCGGAACGCACGGCCCGTCGACGAAGCGAAACCCCTCGCCGTCGAAGTCGACGGCGCGGCGATGCCAGCTGCCGCCGCGCGCGACGTACTGTTCGACGGGGAGCGCATCGAAAAACTCGTTCGCGATCAGGAGAAGCGGGCCGTCCGGCACCGTGGAGAAGGACCGGTGCCAGGATGCCGGCGTGCCGCCGAGCGCGGCTTTCTGCAGGCGGGCGAGCGCCGGGCTTGTCTCGACCAGATGGATGTCGAGCGCCTCGCGGAAACCGGCAACGCCTCTCGCCGCGCGCAGGAGGTCGGCCATCAACGTGCCGCGCCCGGGGCCGAGCTCGACCAGCCGGACCGGCCCGGGCGATCCCATCCCCCGCCAGACATCGGCGCACCACGCCCCGATCAACTCGCCGAAGACCTGGCCGATCTCGGGCGCGGTGATGAAATCGCCCTCACGGCCGAGCGGGTCGCGGCGGGCGTAGTACCCGTGTTCCGGATCGCCGTTCGCCGCCGCCATGAACTCCGCGACGGGGATCGGCCCGCAACGCGCGATCCGCTCCCGGAGCTTCCTGCCGAGCGGCGTCATCGCGGAAGCGCCCGCCGGATCAGCCAGATCCCCGCGAGCAGCACGGGGACGGACAGCAGTTGGCCCATGGTCGCGCCGCCGAGCAGGAAGCCGAGATGAGCATCGGGCTGGCGGAACAGTTCCGCAAGGCCGCGGGCGATCGCATACCCGGCGAGGAAGACACCGGCGACGAGCCCTTTTCTCTCCAGCCCGCGCATCGCGAAGACGACGACCGCGCAGACCGCGAACAGGACCAGCCCTTCGAGCGCCGCCTCGTAGAGCTGGCTCGGATGACGGGGCTCGGGCCCCGCGTCGGGGAACACCATACCCCACGGAACCGTCGTCGGCCGGCCCCACAGCTCTCCGTTGACGAAGTTGGCGAGGCGTCCGAAGAAAAGCCCGATGGGCGCGGCGGCGCTCACAAGATCGCCCAGCGCAAGCCAGGGTATGCCGCGCCGCCACGCGAACAGCGCCGCCGCGAGCACGACCCCGCACAGCCCGCCGTGGAACGACATCCCGCCCTGCCAGAGCGCGAAGGCGGAGAGCGGATCCTGCAGGTAATCGCCGGGCCGGTAGAAAAGGACGTAGCCGAGCCGCCCGCCAAGCACGATGCCGAGCGTCGCCCACAGCACGAAATCGTCGATGTCGCGCGGCGCCACCCCGACCGGCGAGCGCCGCGCGAGGATCACCATGTAACGCCAGCCGGCAAGAATTCCCGCCACATAGGCGAGCGCGTACCAGCGGATGGCGAGCGGCCCGATCTCGACGGCGACCGGGTCGATGGCGGGAAAGGCGATCGCGTACATCGTTACCCCGGATTACAGATAGGGATCGCCGCGAGAGAGAAAATCCCGGACATAGCGCTCGACCCCCTCTTCGACCGACAGGAAGGCGGAGTCGAAACCCGCGTCGCGCAGCCTGCCGATCCTAGCCTCGGTCGAATGCCCGAACCGCGCGCGGGCCGCCGGCGAGGCATGGCCCGTCGGCACCTCGATCTTCCGGCCGGCCGCCGCGCCGATGGTGGCGGCGATGTCGGCGATCCGCGTGCTTTGACCGGTTCCGACATTGAACAACCCGCTGACCTCGGGGTTATCCAGCGTCCACAGCATCGCCGCCACGCAATCGCCGATCCAGACGAAGTCGCGCCGGACTTCGGGATCCAGTCCCGGCGGTGTAGTGCCGCGCCACAGCATCAGCGGCAAGGACGGCGCGTCCTCGTGGTACTCGTTCGGCCCGTAGGCGTCGAACAGCTTGAGCCCGGCCCATTGCGGCGGGCGCCGCGAGCCGGCGGCGATGGTCCGCGCCACCGCGCGGTCGAACATGTGCCGGGTCCAGCCTCGCGCGGTCAGCGGCGCCAGCCGGGCGAGCGTGGCCTCGCCGATATCGTCGTCGAACCCGGCGCTCCCGTCGCCGTAGGTCTCGGCGGTCGAGGCATAGAAAAACCGCACCCCGTTGCCCGCGCACCAGGCCCAGAGCTCGGCCGCCGTGTGGTAGTTGGCTTCGAGCATCCGGTCGACATCCGTGCCGTCATCGTCGAAACCGATATGGAACACCGCCTCGATCGCCGCGCCGGCCTCGTCCAGAAAACCGGTCAGGCGTTCTGGGGCGAACACGGTGCCCACCGCGCGCTTCGCGAGGTTGCGCCACCGGTCTCCGTCGCCCAGCCGGTCGCAGACGGCGATCCCGCGATGCCCCCGCTCTTCCAGCCCCGCGATCAGGTTGGAGCCCACGAAACCGGCCCCGCCGGTCACCAGGATCATCGCCGCACCCTCGGGAAGCGCTGCTTCGCCATAGGAATAGGAACCGTCCGCGCCGTCCGCAAGGTCGGGGCGGGGGAATGCGTCCGAACCTTGCCGGAATTGCCAAGTTGGGGCACAGTCCAGCCATGCAGTCCAACAACCGCATATTCGAGGACGCCGCGCGCCTCGCCGAGGGGGCGATGGGGACGGCGGTCGCCTTCAAGCGCGAGATCGAGGCGCTGGTGCGGGCGCAGCTCGAGCGCATCCTCGCCGGCATGGATCTCGTGAAGCGCGACGAGTTCGAGGCCGCGCGCGAAATGGCCGTCAACGCCCGGGCCGAGCAGGAAAGGCTCGAGGAACGGGTCGCGGCGCTGGAAGCGGCCCTGGCCGACGACGGAAAGGCCCCGAAGGCGAGTCCCGGGGAAGGCTAGAGCCCTTTCCCGCGCCCCGTGCGGCGGGGATTGTCCTTGCACGGCCGGTTCCGCTCTGTCATCCTATATCTTGTAGCTGCACTCTATTGGACCCCCATATATACGCGTACCGGTTCGATTGCCGGGCGCATCGGGGTGGCGGTCATGGAACTTGAACCGCTGGAAGATCTGGAGGCCAACCCGCTCGACCTGATGGAAGAGGTGGCGAGCGGCTACGATTGCCGCATCGACCGTTCGGGACCGCGAGACCTCGCGCTCGGCATGGAAGGCCACTGGTGCAGCTACCGCGTGTTCCTCACCTGGCACCCGGACGTCCGGGCCCTCCTCCATGCCTGCGCGTTCGAGCTTCGCGTGCCGGAGAACCGCCGCGCCGAAGTCGCGGAGCTGCTGGCGATCGTCAACGAGCGGTTGATCATCGGGCATTTCGACCTCTGGCTGGATGACGGTCTGGTGGTCTTCCGGCACGCGCTCATGCTGCGCGGCGTATCCTCGGCCAGCGTCGAGCAGCTCGAAGACCTGATGGATATCTCCCACAGCGAGTGCGAGCGCTTCTACCCCGCCTTCCATCTCGTGATCTGGGGCGGCAAGAGTCCCGCCGGAGCGGTCGAGGCTGCTATGCTGGAGACCTGCGGGGAAGCCTGATCGGGGAGACCGGCGTTGGGCGATCGTCTGCTTCTGGTGGGGTGCGGCAAGATGGGCGGCGCCATGCTCTCGGGATGGATCGAGCGCGGCGCGGATCCCGGCGACATCACGGTAATCGAGCCGCACGCCGAATCCGCCGCCGCGGCGCGCGAGACCCATGGGGTCCGGGTGCTGGAAAGCCCGTCCGATCTCCCCGGCGATCCCCCGGCCGTCATCGTCTTCGCCGTCAAGCCGCAGACCCTGCCCGAAATGGCGGCCGCCTACGCGCCGGTCGCCGGCGGCGGCGCGGTCGCGCTGTCGATCGCGGCCGGCCGCCCGATCGGGTTCTTCGAGGCGGCGCTCGGGGCGGAGACGGCGGTCGTCCGGTCGATGCCGAACACCCCGGCGGCGGTCGGACGCGGCATCGCCGCGGCCTGTGCCAACCCCAATGTCAGCGACGACCAGCGGGCGCTCTGTCAACGCCTGCTCACCGCCATCGGCGAGGTGGTGTGGGTGGAAGACGAGTCGCTGATCGACGCCGTCACCGCGGTCTCCGGCAGCGGTCCGGCCTATGTCTTCCTGCTGATCGAATGCATGACCGAGGCGGGGATCGCGGAAGGCCTGCCTCCCGACATCGCCGCCAGGCTCGCCCGCGCCACGGTCGCGGGTTCCGGCGAGCTCGCGCGGCTGTCGGACGAGGACGCGGCACAGCTCCGCGTCAACGTCACCAGCCCGGGCGGCACGACGGAAGCGGCGCTCGCCGTGCTGATGGCGGATGACGGGATGGCGGCGTTGATGAAGCGCGCCATCGCCGCCGCCGCGCGGCGCTCGCGCGAGCTCGCCTGACGCGCGGAACCGGAACTCCTAGAAGGGGGGGTCGAACGGCGCCACGGTGTGGCCGTGCCAGGTGGGGCCGTGCCCGCTCCCGATGCGGGGCGCGTTGGCTATCGCCGCCTGCACGAAGGCCTGTGCGCGGGCGCAGGCGGCGGGCAGCGACAGCCCTTGGCCGAGGCCGGTAGCGACCGCCGAGGCGAGCGTACAGCCCGTCCCGTGCGTATGGACCGTCTCCACACGCTCCGCGGCCAGCGTTTCCACCCCGGTTTCGGCGACCAGCAGATCCTCGATCCGGGCGCCGGGAAGGTGGCCGCCCTTGAGGTAGACCGCCTCGCATCCCATGTCGATCAGCCGCGCCCCCGCCCTCTCCATGGACTCGCGGTCGGCGACGTCGATCCCGGCTAGAGCCGCGGCCTCGGGAGCGTTGGGGGTCAGCACGCTGGCCATCGGCAGCAGGCGGGAGCGCAGCGCGCCGACGGCGTCGGGCTGGAGAAGCGATGCGCCGCCCTTCGCCACCATGACCGGGTCGACGACCACGGGTACGCCGTCCAGGGTGTCGAGCACGGCGGCGACCGCCTCGATCGTCTCGGCGTCGTGCAGCATGCCCGTCTTGACGCAGTCGACGCCGATATCGTCGATGACGACCCGCATCTGCCGCTGGACGAACGCCGGGTCTATGGGCACGACGCCATGCACGCCGCGCGTGTCCTGGGCGGTGAGCGCCGTTATCGCGGTGGCTGCGTAGCCGCCGAGAGCGGTCACGGTCTTGATGTCCGCCTGGACTCCCGCCCCTCCGCCGGAGTCGGAGCCGGCGACGATCAGTATCCGGGCCGGCATCCGGGCCTCAGGCCGCGACCCGCTCGATGGCGTCGACGAGCCTGGAGACCACGTCGGCGATCAGGGTCTCGTCCCGCCCCTCGGCCATCACCCGGATCAGCGGCTCCGTGCCGGACTTGCGGATCAGCACCCGCCCGTCCCGTCCGAGCCGGGACTCCGCCTCCCTGACGGCGCTCTGCACCGAAGCGTTGTCGAGCGGGAACTGGCCGGCGAAGGGGACGTTCCGGAGGAGCTGCGGCAGCGGCGTGAAAACCCGCCCCACCTCGCTCACCTTTCGCCCCGACTGGACCGTGACCGCGAGCACCTCCAGCGCGGCGATCAACCCGTCCCCCGTCGTGGTGTAGTCGCTGAGGATGATATGGCCTGACTGCTCGCCGCCGACATTGAAGCCGTGCCGGCGCATGTGCTCGACAACATAGCGGTCCCCGACGCGGGTCCTCTCCACCCTGAGGCCGCTATGCTCGGCATAAAGCTCCAGGCCCAGATTGGACATCACGGTCGCGACGAGGCCGCCGCCCTTGAGCCGCCCGGTCTCGTGCCAGGAGCGCGCGATCGCCGCCATCAGCTGGTCGCCGTCGAGAAGCGTGCCTTCCTCGTCGGCGATCAGCACCCGGTCCGCGTCGCCATCGAGCGCGATCCCGATGTCCGCGCCGTGCCGGCGCACGGCCGCCTGCATGGCGGACGTATCCGTGCTGCCGCATTCGCGGTTTATGTTGAAGCCGTCGGGCTCGACGCCCAGCGGGATCACCTCGGCGCCGAGCTCCCAGAGCGCGGTCGGCGCGACCCTGTAGCCGGCGCCGTTGGCGCAATCGATCACCGCCTTCAGCCCGTCGAGCCGCCGGCCCCGGGGAAAGGTGTTCTTGACGAACTCGATATAGCGCCCCTGGGCGTCGTCGAGGCGCTGGGCGCGGCCGAGCGCGGCCGGCGCGGCCTGATACCGGGCGAGATCGGAGTCGATCAGCGTCTCGATTTCGGCTTCCGTGTCGTCGGACAGCTTGTAGCCGTCCGGTCCGAACAGCTTGATTCCGTTGTCGTGGTAGCCGTTGTGGGAGGCCGAGATCATCACCCCGATATCGGCCCGCAGGCTGCGCGTCAGCATCGCGACCGCCGGCGTGGGCATGGGTCCGACCATGATCACGTCCATGCCCATGGCGATGAACCCGGCCGTCAGCGCGGGCTCCAGCAGGTAGCCGGAAAGCCGCGTGTCCTTGCCGATCACCGCCCGGTGGCGATGATCGCCGCGGGTAAACAGCGCGCCCGCGGCCATGCCGACCCGAAGCGCCGTTTCCGCCGTCATCGGCTCGGCGTTCGCCAAGCCTCTTATGCCGTCGGTGCCGAACAATTGACGTGTCATGGCCGCTCGCATACCCCGACCCACACACTCGCCCGATCCCCGTGGCCCAAGCCGCGCGGATCGGGAAACCCCGGATCAAATTACGCCGAGCCCTCCGATCCGCGCAAGAACGGCAAGCGCCTGCCGGGTTTCGGCGACGTCGTGCACGCGGAACAGCTGAACGCCCTGAAACGCCGCCGCGGCCGCCGCGGCGAGCGAACCGGCCAGCCGGGCCTTGGGCGGCTCGCCCCGCGACAACCGCCCTATGAAGCTCTTGCGCGAGGCGCCGAGGACCACGGGACATCCGGTCGCATGCAGCAGACCGATCTCGGCCAGGAGGGAGGAATTGTGATCGTCGTTCTTGCCGAACCCGATCCCGGGATCGACCGCCAGCGAGCCGGCCGCGATACCCGCCCCGACAGCCGCCTCGACCCGGGAATCGAGGAACCGGAACACCTCGTACGGAGCATCCGCATATTCCGGCGCGTCCTGCATGGTCTCCGGCGCGCCCCGCATGTGCATCAGGATCGCGCCGACGCTTCGCGAGGCCACGGTTTCGAGGGACGCCTCGTCGAAGGAAAGAGCACTCACGTCGTTGACCGCGATCGCCCCCATATCGAGCGCGGCGGCCATGACCTCGGCGCGGCGGGTGTCGATCGAAACGCGGATACCGTCCTCGGTCAGCGCCCGGATCACGGGCAACACCCGGCCGCATTCTTCCGGCGCGGTCACCGGCGCCGCGCCGGGCCGCGTCGATTCTCCGCCGACATCGATCATGTCGGCACCGGCTTCCGTCAGCCTGCGCCCGGCGTCCGCCGCATCGCCAGCGGCGAAATTGTCGCCGCCGTCGGAGAAGCTGTCCGGCGTCACGTTGACCACCCCGATCAGCCGCGCCCGGTCGAGCGAGAGCCCGGCGAATGGCGGGCGCGTCCCGACCAGCCGCTCCAACCTGTCGGCGATCGCACGGCGAACGGCCGCCTCCTCGCCGGCCGCCCAGTCTTCGATCTCGGCGAGGGGGGCCGCGACCGTCCGAACCAGCCTCCGCCCGTCGGCCAGCATCGCGACACCGGCGGAGAAGGCGACCGGCCCCCCGGCCAGCGGCCTCGCCCGGCCGGCTGCGATGGCGCGCGCCGCCGCATCGCCGATCAGCAGCCCTGTCGGCAACAGAGCAGCGCCTCCCTCCGGAGCAGGCGGCAAACAAAAGCCCCGGGGCAGCCCGGGGCTCGATTCGACGGTCAGGGGTCGCGGCGGCGAAGCGAGCGCGCTCACGACCCGGGCTGGGGCTCCGGCTCCATCCCGGGGTCGGGCTCGTCGCCCTCGTCCCGGGTCTTCGCGCCGCCGGAACTCGGCACGCTCGACCGGCGGCCCGCCTCGGCGCGGTACTCCTCTTCGGTGGGACGCACCACCGATCCGCCTTCAAGCACCGCCTGGACCTCTTCGCCGCTCAGCGTCTCGAACTCGAGCAGCGCTTCGGCGACGCCGTCGAGCCCCTCGCGGTTCTCGGTCAGGACCCGGCGCGCGGTCGCCTCGGCGCGGTCGATAAGCGTGCGGATCTCCTCGTCGATGATCCGCGCGGTGGCGTCGGAGACGTTCTTGCGCTGGGTTACGGAATGGCCGAGGAAAACCTCTTCCTCGTTGTCGGAATAGCGCAGCGGGCCGAGCTTGTCGCTGAACCCGAACTCGGTGACCATGCGCCGCGCCCAGTCGGTGGCCTTGCGGATGTCGTCGCCGGCACCCGTGGTCACGTTCTCGGGCCCGAAGACCAGCTCCTCGGCAACGCGCCCGCCGAACGCCATCGCGAGCCGGGATTCGAGCTCGACCTTGGAATAGCTGTACTTGTCGGATTCGGGCAGCGACATCGTCACGCCCATGGCGCGGCCGCGCGGGATGATGGTGACCTTGTGCAGCGGATCGTGTTTCGGCACGTGCAGCGCGACCAGCGCGTGCCCGGCCTCGTGATAGGCGGTCAGACGCTTCTCGTCCTCGGACATCACCATGCTGCGCCGCTCGGCGCCCATCATGACCTTGTCCTTCGCCTCCTCGAACTCGGCCATGGTGACGAGGCGCTTGTTCTTGCGCGCCGACAGGAGCGCCGCCTCGTTGACCAGGTTGGCGAGATCGGCGCCGGAGAAGCCGGGCGTGCCGCGCGCGATGATCCGCGCGTCGACATCGGGCGCCAGCGGCACTTTCCGCATATGGACCTTGAGTATCTGCTCGCGTCCCAGGACGTCCGGGTTGGGGACGACGACCTGCCGGTCGAACCGGCCGGGCCGGAGCAGCGCCGGGTCGAGCACGTCGGGGCGGTTGGTCGCGGCGATCAGGATCACGCCCTCGTTCGCCTCGAACCCGTCCATCTCGACGAGGAGCTGGTTGAGGGTCTGCTCGCGCTCGTCGTTGCCGCCGCCGAGCCCGGCGCCGCGATGCCGGCCGACCGCGTCGATCTCGTCGATGAAGATGATGCAGGGCGCGTTCTTCTTGCCCTGCTCGAACATGTCGCGCACCCGGCTGGCGCCGACGCCGACG
>JAJDVM010000224.1 GCA_022826125.1 Defluviicoccus sp. | reverse complement strand
CGACGAGCTCATGTATCCCCCGAGCTCGACCTCGGGGTTCCTGTGGAAATTCCGGCTGATGAACCGGATCGAGGCGATCAGGAACAGGTTGAACCCCGGGCACGCCCGGGAGAGTTCCAACCTGGCGACGATCCTCGACGTTTCGCAGTTCGACCGGGAGGGCATCAGCTACAGACTGCCGGACCACATATACGCCGAGCGATCGTCGGAATGGTAGGCGTGCATTCCCGCGACCGCCCCAATGAACATCCGTGCCGACGGTCCGGCGGCCGGGTTCGCGGCATCCGGGCATGCTGATCGTCGGGTTGCAGCCGCTGTGCTCGGTACGGGAATGCGTCGATCTTCTACGCGGTCTGCGGGAGATCGCGAGGACGCTTTTTGCGAAGCATTCGATGCCGCGGCATCGTCCTTGAAAATATTGCGGATATCGCCGCCCCGGGCTCAGAGTCCCAGGCTGCCCTGCGGCTCGTCGTCGCTTCCGGGTTCGTGGCTCCGCCCGGGATCCTCGCCGGCCCCGCCCTCTTCCGGCGTCCCGGGCGTCTCCGCCGGCGCCGGCGGTTCCGGCGTGACCGGCTCTTCCGGAATGACGGCGGCGGCGATCGCCTCCGCGCGCTGGTCACCGAATACCTCGCGCAGCAGGGCGATCGCATCTTCGCGCCTGCCCCGCGCCGCCATACGACGCAGCCGCGTCTCGAACAGCGCGCCGAGGTCGGCGACGAAGCGCGGCTTCCCGCCGTCCCGTCCCGGTCCGGGGTCCAGCCCCAGCCCGCGGGCGATCTCCTCGACCCCCCGCAGTACCGCGCGCTGCTCGGCCGCGTCCAGAACCAGACGCCGGTGCCGCTCCGGCCACGGGTCAACCGTCAACGCGCACTCGACGAACCACGGCGAGACCCGCTTCCCCGCCCGCGCCGCGCCCGCCCCGATCGCCGCCCACTCCCCGTCGGTGCACGAGATCGTGTACGACCGGCCCGTCGGCTTACCGCGCGGCTTTCTCATTCCTCCCCGTCCCCTTCCGACAGGAGGAGGAAGCGAACCGCCTCATGGACCGCCACGCTGGTTCCCCCGACCGAAATGCGCCCCGACCGCCCGAGCATGCGCGCATCCTCATGCAGCCCGCGCTGGCGGTCCCCGGCAAGCGTCAGGGGATGCCCCGGCGGCTCCGCCGGAGCGGCCTCTCCGCTACCCGCCCGCAGGCAGCACAGCACCCCCAGCCGCGACACCGGCATCCGCTCCTTCCGCGCCCGCCTGCGGATCCTCTCCCAGGTCTCGGGAAGGCAGTAGATGCCGCGCTGGCGCGAAAGCCCGCTCATCCGATCCCGGCCTCGCCGTCGATCCAGGCATCGGCGATCTCCAGCGCCCGGCGCCAGTCCTCCCCGGCCCCCTGGACCTCCAGCCGGCGCGCCTCCATGTCCTCAAGCGCCAGCACCGCCCGCGCCACCCGCCTCAGCACCGAAAGGGGCAGGCCCGGCTCCGCCGCGACCTCGCCCGAACCCGCGCTGCTGCGCACCACGTGTTCCGAGATCGACAGCCCCGCCTCCGCGGCGGCCTCGCCGATCAGCGCCCACTCGGCGTCGGTCGCCATCACCGAGCGCGCCTTCCGCCTTGCCCCCTGGGTCTCGCCGCCATCTCCCGCCCGCTATTCAAGGATGCCCGGCATCGACGGGCACAATTGCCCTCAGCCCCATGGCCTTCCCATGCCTATGCATCTATGCCACGAAAATCAGCTCGATCCAACACCCCATTGCAACCGTTTCCCCAACGACCTCACGACCATCGATAGTTTTGATCTTCTATTCAACGTAGTAGACACACATCCTAACATCCACTAAACTCACAGTGAATCGGAAAGATATCGAAGATCACCGCAGCCCAGAGTCCTCACCGACCCTCGCTTTTTGTTGCTACACGCCGGGCAACGTGCTGAACGAGCGCACCAAGTCGCGGATAGAGGTGCTCGGCAAGCCGATCGAGATCGGCGGCAAGCCGGTGCGCGATTTCGGTCTGCAGCTGCACCAGCTCGCCCGGGTGCTCGACGCCCACGGGCTCGACGTGACGATCCGGGTCGTCGACGACAACGCCGACGCCGCGGCGATCCGCCGCGAGATCGTGCGGAACCTCGCCGCAAGCGACGACTACGTGCTGGTCAACTACGCGCGGAAATCGCTCGGCCAGCCCGGCGGCGGCCATATCTCCCCGCTCGGCGCCTATGACGAGGCGAGCGACTCCTTCCTGATCATGGACGTCAATCCCAACCGCGCGCCCTGGGTGTGGGTGAAGGCGGGCGACCTGATCGCGGCGATGCGCACCTTCGATACCGTGGAGAATCGCGGCTACCTGCTGATCTCCGACAGGAATTAGACGGCCCCCGCGCCGGGGCTCAAGAGCGGTAGCGCTCCGGCACCTGCGGGTTGTTCGCCGGGTTCGTGTCGTGCCTGGCGAGCGACTTCACCACCGGCCCGCCGACCAGCGGGCGCAGGTCCCTCTCCAGCGCGTCCGCCGTGTCCCCGTCATACACTTCCTCGCCCCCGACATAGATAGAATAGGTCCTGATGTATTTGGCCTTCTTGGCGGGGTCCTCGATGGTCGCCCGGGTCCAGGCGTAGAGCGGGTAGCCCTCGATCCCGTTCCGCTCGGCCTCCGCACAATAGCCGGCGAACGCGTCGTACTGGCAGACCAGCGCCGCGCCGTGGCGGGAGAGGATGTCGGCGAGCGGCCCGCGCGCCGCCTCGGCCGCACCGTCGGACAGCACGACCCGGAGCTGGTATCGCAGGCGTGGTGCCTCCGGAGTTCCGGCGTCGTCGTCTCTTCGCATCATGTTCAGCGTTCCCGATTCTCTCCTGGCGGTCCATCCACTGTGCGTCGGCCGGGCTCGCCGGCACAGAGACAGGAATGCTATATCATCAGTCAATATTTAGACGTGACTCGCGTATACTTGGGTACGGACGACATTGGGGCATTTCATTTCTCATGAAAAACCTTTTGGCTTCCCTGGTATTGCTCACTCTTTTCGTCGGGCTGGTGGCGGACGCGGCGAACGCTGGCTCCCTCGCGCCCGCGCCGCGGGTCGTCGTCAAGTTGGAGCGCGACTTTCTCGAGGGCTCCGGCTCCCAGAGCCTTGGAGAGCTGCTGGACACCGGGATCCTCCGCTATTTGTTTACCGGAGGGCAGGCGCTGCCGGTGCTGGTGAACGGCACGCCCTACGGCTCGACGGCAGGCGACCTCGACTCTTTGCCGCTCGCCGCCATGGAACGCATCGAGTTGGTGGGCGGCGAGAGCCTCGGCGCGCTCGGCGGCGGTACCGTTCGCAACGCCCTCAACGTCGTGCTCAGGGAGGATTGGGACGGCGTGGCGGTGCGCGCGCTCACGCGGCTGCCGAGCCGCAAGGGCGGCGACGGGTGGCAGGGCAACGTCTCGTATGGTGGGAAAGTCGGCCAGGGGCACCTGAGCGTGACGGCGGACACCATCAGGCGCCTGCCCATCGCTTCCGCCGACCGGGACTACAGCCGCGGGAAATGGCAACCGGGCGGTTCGTTTGCAGACGCGTCGAACATCAGCAGGGGC
>JAJDVM010000185.1 GCA_022826125.1 Defluviicoccus sp. | reverse complement strand
TCCGGCCAGATTATCGGCGTTGCCGCACTCATCATCATCCTCCGACGGTGAGACTCGATCACCACAGTCTATGGAGGTTGTCCCGTCCATCACCACAACATATTGAGATAATGAGTCAATTTGGAGCGCGTTTGGTATCAGTGTCATGACGTGCCTTTCTCAATTTGCGTCTCTCGGTACGTAGAAGCCGAAGGCCATCAATGCAGCATCGGCGGTGTCAACAGTCTTTGACGATGCGCGATGTCGCTGCCCCAATGCGTACGGTAATTCAATGGTGCTGTGTTCTTCGCGCACTCCAAAGAGGGGAGCCGGAGAGGAAGCTCGGGAAGTCTGGGCCGTGGTTCGGCGCGGGGGGTTGCTTCTACCCAGCGATGGCTTTCCCGCATCCCGCAAGCCGTTCCCCGCGCATCTTCCTCGCGAGCGGGTGGTGGTTCCGTCGCCGACATGCTGCGCCTGCTGCGACTCGGAGAAGCTGTCGAAGATCGGCGAAGACGTCACCGAGACGCTTGAGGTGAACTCGCGCCGGTGGAAGGTGATCCAGCCGGTGTGCGAGAAGTTCACCTGCCGGGATTGCGAGAAGATCAGCCAGCCGCCAGCGCCGTTCCACCCCACCCCGCGCTGCGAGGCCGGGCCGGTCCCATCCCGCTGGCGATGATCCTGTTCGAGAAGTACGGCCAACATCAGCCGCTCAACCGCTAGCGCGGCCGCTACGCGCGAGGGCGTCGATCTTAGCCTGTCGACGCTGGCCGACTAGGTGGGCGCGTGCGCGGCGGCGCGCCGCAAATCTCAGCCCATGATACCCTGCGGCCTTCGGGGGATGCTACCGTTCCGCCCATCACCCGGTGACCGAACGAAATCACCGGATATGGTGCGGCGCCCACGATTTGGGACTCTTCGCCGCCATTCGTCGACTTTGATAGCCCACTTTTGGATTCCCTGTGATTCCCATGGGATTCCCAATGCAAATTCAATCCCATGTGCAAGAATCGAAAAGCCCTTGAAAACATCAATGTTTTCAAGGGCTTTTTTGGTTGCGGGGGCAGGATTTGAACCTGCGACCTTCAGGTTATGAGTCTCGCGGAGTTTCATCCCGTTGAGGGAGCTTGAGACCCCCTTGATGGAACATAACGATGAATAATCAATATCTTATATGCTGTCTCGGGTCCCGTCTACAGGAACTCTTGACCTCCTGAAACCCCCTGAGTTTGATTTCTGGTGTTGACGCATGTGTTGACGGATTGCCCACTGGGTGGCACGATGCGTCCATGCAGTCGAAAGCGGGAAAGCGCACCGCCAAGGTGCGGACGACGCTCACCAAGCGCTCCGTGGAAGCGCTCCGGCCGGCCGAGAGAGCGTGGATCGCCTGGGACGACAAGCTGACCGGCTTCGGCGTTCGCATCCATCCGGCGGGCACCAGGACCTTCATCGTCAACTACCGCGCCGGCGACGGCGGCAGGAAGGCACCCAACAAGCGCGTTTCGCTCGGCCGCTTCGGTGCAATCACCGTCGACCAGGCGCGCAAGCGGGCACAAGAGATCCTCGGCAAGGTCGCGGGCGGCAGCGACCCGGCGGAGGAGCGCGCCGAGGCCCGCAGCATGCCGACGCTCGGTGAGGCCTTCGAGGACTACATGAAGGCCAATCCCAACCGGTCGAAGCGCACCGACGAGCTCTACCGCTACGAGGCGAACCGCTATCTGGCCGACTGGCTCGCCCGTCCCCTCGACCGGATCACCCGCCGGGATGTCGAGGCTCGCTTCAACGGCATTACCGCCGACCACGGATGGTCGCCGGCCAACCGGGCGATGTCGCTGCTGCGATCGATCTACCGCCGACCCTGCGTCGACCAGGAGGGGCTCCGTAACCCGGTCGATCTCTGGCTCGCGGGCGGCGGCAAGTTCCACCGCAAGGCGCGGCGCAAGATTTCGGCGCCGGCCGAGGTTCTGCCGTGCTGGCGCAAGGGGATCGAGGCCGAGGTCAACAACCCGGCGATCCGCGACGCGCTCTGGTTCGGGCTCTACACCGGCATGCGGCGCGAGGAAGTGTTGACGCTCCGCTGGGAGCGGGTCGACATGAATTCGCTCACGTTCCGCGTCGAGGAGACCAAGACCGGCGTCCCCCTGGAGCTTCCCATCACCCGGCAGCTCGCGGAAATACTCGAACGTCGCTGGGTCGCCGCCGGAGAACTGCCGGACGGCGTTCGCGATTGGGTGTTCCCCTCCGTTACCAGCGCGACCGGGCACGTCCAGGACCCGCACCATCTCTACGGGCGCATCAGCGAGGCGGGTGGCACGAAGTTCTGGTTCCACGGCCTGCGCAATTCCTTCATCACCGTCGCCGAGCGCGAGCTGATGCTGCCGCCCTCGCTCACCAAGCGGCTGGTCAACCACGCCCGGCCCAACGACGTCACCCAGGGATACGCCGCCGACTGGACCGTCAATCAGCTTCGCGGGCCGGCGCAGAGGATCGCCGATCGGATCGAGGCCTTGATGACATCTACGGAATCGGTTTCAGCATCAGGATAAGCGGCCAGTTCGTCGCCAGGGTTGCGCCGGTCGGGCAGCAGCAAGCGGTCCAGATCGAGGCGGTCGTTCTCGACGTAATCTCTGGCGATCATATCCTCGAGGCGGCACGCGATAGCGACTCAAGGCGGAGCCGGTCGGTCGGGTCGAAGAGATCTTGCCAGCCCATGACGAACGCTGCCCAGCCGGCCTCTGCCGGGTCGGCGTCCTTGAACCGACGTGCGGGCCGATCGGAATCCGCAGCCGGTCAAACCGACTGCCGTCGTTTAATCCCGTGCCAGCGACGACTGAATTCGAAAGAAATCCCGGATCACTCTTTCCATGTCGATCCGGGCGGACAGAAGGGCACCGTGGGCGACCTGGTTGCGGACGTTGTAAAGTTCCATGGTCCTCTTCCAATCGTCGCTGCCCTTATCGATGACCAGAGTCAGTCGGTTCTCGAAGCTCAGGCCCGAGAGCCGGCGGTCCTCCGGATTGTAGAGCGACCACGCGCGGCGGTGCCGCCAATCCTCGTGCGATTGCCCCTCGCGGATTGCCTCCCGGCACGCCTCCTCAATGTCCGCCTCCAACTGGCCCCACGCAAGCACGAAGTACGCCTGATCGTTAATCCTCTGCTCCCGATCGACGGGAGCAGGTGCCGGATCCTCGCCAGTCCTGTCCTCCGTTTCGCGCAGACTTCGAAGACGGAGATCCATCTGCTCGTACACGTCCGCAATGGCCTGAAGATCGCTCACTGAAGGATGCGCCGGAGCCAATCGCGTGTCACCGCTTCGCGGTCGCACCGCCGCTCCGCGCGGGAGACCTCCCAGCTCGGCTGCTCGAAGTTGTCGGCGGTATCCATGAGGTAGTAGTAGCGCCCGTCGTGCTTGAGATCGATCCGGCCGTTCTCCCCGATGATCCACAGGGCGTGCGGCTCGAGCCTGGCGACGTGACCGGCGCGGTCGCGGAGTTCGAGCGTCGGCATCCGTTTCGCATCCAGACCGAACTTGCGCATCAACGGCTCGTGCATCACGACCGCGTGGCCCCTGCGGGCCTCCCACCCATCCGGCAGCCACTCACCGATCGCGGCAAACAGCTCGTTCACGCGCTCTTCCCAATCCTCTACGCGGCGCCGGATGTGCGCCGCATCGACCGTATCGCTCGTGACGTCTTCGAGAACCGTACCCATCGAACCCATCTCCGCTGCCGCCCGTGGGGCGAGACCTTCCATTGTTCGCGCCTCGGCGGCGCCTGAATAACTAATATGGGGCATCGGGTGGCGTTTCAACATCGCCAACGGCTTCTTGCACGAGGGTGCCGCACTTCGCCCTTGACGCCCTCGTAAACGGCGACCTCGCCGCCGGGACCGATTTCGCCGCTCATCCCGCTTCCCGGCCGCCGTCCCGACTCCGCCATTCGTCCGCTATCGGTTCAGCGCGTCCTTCAGCGTCTTACCGGCCCTGAACGACACCCCGGACGACGGGCCGACGGCGATGCGCTCGCCGGTCCGCGGGTTACTGCCCTCGCGGGCCGGCCGATCCTTTCTCGCAAACCTGCCGAAGCCCGTGACGGCGACATCCTCCCCGCGCGCCAGCGCCTCCGCCATGGAGGCGAACACGACGCCGACAGCCGCCTCCGCCGTCTGCCTCGCGACACCAGCCTCGCCCGCGACGCGCTCCACGATGTCCTTCTTGTTCATGGCCTTCCCTCCTTCAGATGCGCGTTCGCCAGCGATCGCCATTTCCGCCGCCATTCCCCGCTACCCCGGCGGCTCCGTCAGAACGATATCGTAATCGTCGAGCGCGTCGAGGAACTCGACATGGCGAATCAGGTCGTCGACGCCGAGCGCCCTCAGCTTGCCGAAGGCCCGGTCGAAGACGGCCACGCAGCTATCGCCCGTGAATCTCGACGCGAACACAAATCCGTCCGCCTCCGGCACCTCGGCGTGCACGGCCGCCGACAGCGCGCGGCCCGCCGCATGGTTGCCGTCGTGCGCCACCGCGCTCGGCGCGCCGATGCGCACCGGCCCGTCGCCGCGCAGGTCGATCAGGCCGAGAGGTCCGGTTGAGCCTATCGACACAACCAGCCGGGCTTCGACCTCGTTCCGCGGGAGTTCGCGCCGCTGTCGGCGCGCGAAGCGGTTGCGCCCCAGCGTCTCCCAGAACGCACAACGCACCGCATCCGACGCATACAGAACCGCATAGCGTTCCCGCGGGTCGCTGAACCGACTCGGCGCGGGCGCCGCCCCCAGCGGTGTCGGGCGGCGGTCGTGGTGGGTCACGCGGAAGACGCGCCCAAGGCGGACATCGCACAGCCGCGAGCGCAGCCGCTCCGGATCGTAACCGCCGGTCACGCAAGGTCGCCCTGGCGGTCTCCCTCCGCGGCCTTCGCCACCCGGTCGATCTCGCCGCCGGCCAGCAGCGCCAACGGCGTCGCCCCGTCGAGCGAGGACCGTTCCGTCGTGAGCCAGACCCAGGCGGCATAGCCGTCGTCGAACAACCCCGTCACCCGGTCGAGACCGTCGAACGGCCGGCCCCGTGCATCGAGCTGTCCCGCCGGGAACACATGGCCGCGCCTCGCGCCCCGCCAGCCCACGATCCGGCCCCTCTTCAGCCAGTCATGCACCGACTGGCGCGTCTTGAGCCCGACCCGCGCGGCCAGTTCGTCCGAGGTCAGCAGCGTCTCCGGCGGACCTGCGCGGGTTCGCGCCGCCATCCGTCCGTCCGCCACCTCGTCATCCACCAGGCGTGGCTCGGCGCTCGCGACGATTTCAACCCTGGACCGACCGTCGTCGTCCAGCGTCAGAACATCGGCCGCCACCGCCAGCGCCGAGCGCACGGCATCGGGATGGGCGACCAGCGCCGCCACATGCGCCGGGCTCAGGCGGCCCGCTGCCTCATGCAGCACACCTTCCAGCTCGCGCACCTTCGCTCCGCCGGATCGGGCCATGGCAGTCCTCCAGGACAAAGGATGCTTCGTTCCGATAGTGGTCTATACCGTCTGTTCGGTCAATGAGCCGTTCGTGCGGGGCAGCAGGGGCGATCGGGCGGCCATGAAGCGCTTCATTCGCCGGGCGCTCGTGCAGCGGTCCATCCCGCCGCTGTCCGCCGCCGATTCCACCGCCTGTCCGCTGCGCCGCCGTCCTGCCGCTGTCTCCATCCGCGCGCTCCGCACCGACGAGAGGGGAGGCTTGGCCGTGAGCGGGGCGGCGGTCGGCGCTTCGGAGGGCGGGGCGTTTGCCGCCGATTTCCACCACGGCACGATGGAGAAATGGGATGGACGCCTCCCACCCCCTGATGTTCGAGGCGAGAGGGTTGAGGTGGACCCTCACGGGCCGACGGCATCAAAGTGCCAGTGATGAAGAGCGAGCTCTTCACGGGCAAACCGGAGGGTCCGAGATGAAGACTAACAGAATGGTCGTTGGCGTGGATACGGCGAAGCGG
>JAJDVM010000302.1 GCA_022826125.1 Defluviicoccus sp. | reverse complement strand
ATTTCCTGAACGCGCCCACCGACTGGGGCAACGACACGTCGAGCTTCATGCTCTCGGTCGCCACGTTTCTCTGCATCCCGCAGCTGGTGAAGGACGGCGGGCATGTCGCGGTGACCATCATCTTCCAGTACTCGACGCCCGCGGTCGCGCTCTGGGTCGCGCGGATCACCGCGATCGCGGGCGCCATCGTCTGCGCGATCGCCGCCTACATGGCCTTTGAGGAGGCGGGGCGGCAGATCGCCAACGACATCCTGACCAACACCACGACCGCGATCCCCAAATGGTGGGTGACGTCGTTCATCCCCTACGGCCTCGCCAACGCCTCGATCTATTTCGTGCGCACGTTCAACCGCATACCCCAGGCCGGGATCTGAGCCGGCCATGGAGTGGTATGTCGTCCTGATCGTCGGCCTGACCCTGCTGCTGGGGCTGTTCCTCTCGGGCGCGCCGATCTTCATCGCATTCATGATCATCAACGTGGTCGGCACGCTGGTCTATTTCGGTCCGGCGGGCTTCGGCATGTTCGCCAACAGCCTCTACGACACCACCACGTTTCCGACGCTGATCGCGGTACCGCTGTTCATCCTGATGGGCGAGTTCCTGTTCCGCTCCGGTGCGATGGACGTGCTCTACAACTCGCTCGACAAGCTGGTCGGGCGCTCGCGGCTCAGGCTCTACTACCTGTCGATCGCGCTCTCGACCATGTTCGGCGCGCTGTCGGGCGCCGCTATGGGCGTCGTCGCGATGCTCGGGCGCTCGCTGTTTCCCGGCCTCATCGCGCGCGGCTACGACCGGGGGATATCGACGGGAACGATCCTCGCCGGCGCCAGCCTCGCACCGATCATCCCGCCCAGCATCCTGGTCATCATCATCGGCAGCCTCGCCCAGGTCTCGATCGCCAGGCTGCTGATCGCGGGGATCATACCGGGGCTGATCCTGGCCGCGCTGTTCCTCGCCTACATCATGATCCGGGTGAAGATCGACCCCAGCCGGGCGCCGGCGGTGGCCGACGACATCGGCGACGTGACCTGGGGCGACCGCGGGATCGCGGTGCTCAAGATGATCCCCTTCACCATCATCATCCTCGGCGTTCTGGGCACCATCATGGCCGGCATCGCGACGCCCGAGGAATCGGCCGGCACCGGGGTGCTCGGCACGCTGATCGTCGCCCGGATCTACGGGCGCCTGAATTTCGCGCTGATCAAGGAAGCCTGCGATTCGACGGCGCGGATTACCGCGATGATCCTCGCGATCATGATGAGCTCGAAGATGTTCGGGCAGTTGCTGGCGTTTTCCGGCTCGACCACCGCGCTGGTCGGCTTCATCAGCGACATCGAGGTCAACCGCTGGTTCCTCCTGTTCATCCTGATGGCGGTGCCGTTCCTGCTCTGCCTGTTCATCGACCAGGTGGCGCTGATGCTGGTGGTCATTCCGATCTACATGCCGCTGCTGGCGCCGCTCGGCTTCGACCCGATATGGTTCTGGCTTCTGTTCCTCATCAACATCACGCTGGGAGGGATCACGCCGCCGTTCGGCTACACCATGTTCGCCTTCAAGGGGGTCCAGCCGACCGTGCCGATGACGGACATCTACAACGCGTCATGGCCGTTCGTGTTCATTTTCCTGATCGGAATGCTGATCTTCGCCGCGTTCCCCGGCGTGGTGACCTGGCTGCCCAACTTGCTCTGAGCCGGTCCGCTTCGGAAAGCCGTCCGGGGTCGGAACGAGCCGCCGGGTCGGCGGCAATCCCCGGCATGGCCGCGGCTCCGCCGCTCTTGGCGCGGCTCCGATCGACATGAGGGGGGGAGATAAAAAAGAAGGGCGGCTCACGCCGCCCTTCGGAAGGTCGTCCGGGGCCGGCCGAGCCGGTCCCGGAAAGGAGTGGATGGCTAGAACGCCACCTTGATGCCAGTCACGAACGCCGTGCCCGACTTCTCGGATTGCTCCATGGCACCGGTCGGGTCGCCGTCCTCATCGAGGACCGCGCCCACGCCGCTCTGCGAATCGTTCCAGATGAGATCGGTGTGCAACGTCACACCCGCGCCGAGGGACCGCGCGTAGCTGGCGATCACGATGGTCAACTCGGCATCGCTATCGTCCGCCCTGGAGTGGACGCCGCTCACGCTGAACGAGTTGGCGCCCTGAGCGTACCGCACGCCGGCGTCCACGATGTCCTGACGCGAGGGCACCGGATCGGTCTGCTGCCTGTAGGCAGCGGAGACCGTCAGCGGCCCGAACCCGAGCTTGCCGGAGACGGCCCACGACTGATCGTCGTTATCGCCCGAGCCGTCCATGGCCTGCGTGGTCCGCATACCGACACCCCCGCCGATGCTGACATCGCCGAAGCTTCCGGAATAGGCGATGGCGCCGGCGAGGCCGTCATGGGTCACCGCCGAGATGTCGGGGTTCGCGTTGGAGCCCTCTTCGCCGTACGCCGGGATATAGGACATGCCGACCGAGAAGCCGCCGAGCTTGGGCGAGATGTAGGTGACCTTGTTGGAGTCGCCCACGCCGAGCCCCGAATACCGGCTGAGGCCGCTGGCATTGCCGACCCACGTGAAGCCCCGCAGGAACGGGTTCGACCCGACATTGGTCGCCCACGAGCCATTTGTGGGGCCCAGCAACTTGTCCGCGGCGTTGTCGTCGTTGCCGAGGGTGATCTGGCCGAACGAGCCCGAGATCGTCATGAAGGTTTCGTCGATCTGGTCGCCGGCGTCGGTGTCGCCTTCCAGCTCCACGCGGGCCGAGATGCTGATGCCGTTGTCGAGCATCGCGCTGCCCTTGAAGTGGACCTCCGCGTCGGTCCGGGAGTCGATCGCCGAGGTCTTGACCTCGTCGTTCGCCTTCGTGGTGGCGCCGTCGGCCGTTGTCCTGGTCTCTTCGGTCCGGTCGAGGATCCCGCCGACCTCGTGATTGAAGAAGCCGCCCACCGAAATCGACGGTGCGGCCATCTTCTTGTCGGCCGCCAGCGCTCCGCCCGCGACAAGCATCGTCGCCGCAACGAGGGCCGTACCGGCCAAAAGTTGGTTT